>NZ_CP048272.1:1276403-1595504 GCF_019469425.1 Bifidobacterium asteroides
ACGTCAAGAGTTTCAACCTGGCCCGCTGGGTCATCGGCTACCTGGCCTTCTGGATCATCATGTCCATTGGCTTCGCCATGGTCAGCCAGGTTCTGCTCCCGCAGCGCATCAAGGACATGGGAGCCTCAAACCCTACTGCCGTTCTAGGAACGATGACCTCAATCGGCTCCATCGTGGCTCTGGTGGCCAACATCGTCGTCGGCGCCCTGTCCGACTTGACCAAGTCCAGGTTCGGACGCCGTTCGCCCTGGCTCTTCTGGGGGGCCTGGTTCACCCTGGCCTTCTACCTGCTGATGGGCAATATCGGCATCATCACCGGCCTGGTGATCACGCTCTGGCTGTCCAAGCTCAGCTTCAACATGATGAACTCCCCCATCTACTCAACCGTTTCCGACAGGGTCCCCAAACGGTATCGGGGAACGATCTCATCCGCCATCGGCTTCGGCAACACCCTAGGCCTGGCCATCGGCGCCTGGGCAGGAGCCAGATTCATCGAGAGCGTGCGGCTGGGCTTCACCATCGCCGCCATCTGCATGTTCATCTCAGCCATGCTTTTCCTGATCATCATCCCCAAGGAACCCAGCAACAAGCAGGAAGAGACCGTTAACACCGGGCAGAGCGCCTGGAAACACATCGTCTACTCCTTCACCCCGCCCATGCACGCTCCTGATTTCTGGAAAGCCTTCTGCTGCCGGACCCTGCTCCTCCTGGCTATCCAGATGCTCTCAGGCTACTGGCTCTATATTTGTCAGGACTACATCGGTTTGCCCAAGGCATCAGCCGCTAAGGTCGTTTCCACCATCGCCATCTTCCAGATGGTGGCTTCCATCGTAGCCATGTTTGTCGGGCCCTTATCCGACCGCATCCACCGCCGCAAGCCCATGGTGGTTTTGTCGGCCATGCTGGCAATCATCGGATTCGTGTTCCCCCTGGCCTTGCACAACATCACCGGCATCTACATCGCCTCCGTCTTCGTGGCACTGGGACAGGGGATCTTCATGGCCATCGACCAGGCCCTGAATGTGGATGTCCTGCCCAGCAAGGAGAACGCCGGAAAGGATCTGGGCTTCATCAACGCGGCGACGACAGCTGGCCAGTCCGCCGGCATGGCCTTGACGTCCATCATTGTGTCGACGACAGGGACCTATACGTATATCTTCCCGATCGCCATCGTGATGTCCATCCTCTCCGTTCTCTTCGTACTCTCGATCCGCTCGGTCAAGTGAGCCAGGAGGCGAGCGGCAGGGTCTAGGCCTTGATATGGCTGGGGGCCCTGCTTGTGCTCGCCCGTTCTATCAATACGGTGGAGACGCTGCTTGCCGTCGAGCAATGATCTGCAAGGTGAAGAATCTCGTTGATGAGCATTTGGGCAGCCTGATAGCCCATTTCGGCATGAGGGATCTGAATGGTGGTCAGGGATGGTGCCATGAACCGACCGATCGGATTATCGTCAATGCCCACCACCGAAACCTTGCCAGGCACCGCAATTCCGCGTTCATGCAGAAACCGTATAAAACTAATGGCGATGTCGTCATTGAAAGCCAGTACGGCATCCGTCGGGCGTGTCATGAACGAATCATAAACTCCGGCTCTGTTTTCGTCACAGGGGTATGCGCATGGAAGCACTTTAAATTCAAGGCCTTGCCCTCGGGCGGATTTAGCAGCGGCACGCAGCCTGACGACATTCTGCCAGGAGTTCTCAGGGCCCTGCATATAGGATAAGGAACGGCATCCATTCATTCGCAGGCTTCTTACCGCCTGATCGATGCTGGCCGACTCGTCCACCCAGATCGAAGCGATCCCCGGCACCACTCTGTTGAGCGCGACAATTGGCTTATAGGCCGCGAAGTGGCGGATCTGGGCATCCGAAAGCCTGGAGGAACCAAGGATGAGTCCATCTACATGGCCGAGAGCGCCTCTGATGGTACCGGCTTCCTGCGCTACGCTTTCCTGTGTATCTAGTACAAACAGACCGAACTTGTGCAAATGGCAGGATGCCTCTATTCCCCTGGCAATCCTGGCCGAGACGATGTTCTCCAGATCAGTCACCACCGCAGCCAAGAACCCCTGGAGGCGGCTGACAGCCGGGGCATCCACAATCTGCTGATTGTAGCCCAGCCGTTTTGCTGTTTCCACCACATGGTTTCTGGTCTTCAGCGCAACCCTGCCAGGCCGGGAGAAGACCCTGGATGCGGTTGACAGGGAAACGCCTGCCGACTGGGCAACCTGTGTCAAGGTCACATCGGTCAACTCTTCCCTCGTTCCCTCCTTTGGAAGAGTCCCAGTACCGATGCGACGCATATACCAAATATAGGAATTCCACCTCATGTCCTCTTGGGCATTTCACTCAGTTGCATCGATCCTTGCAAACGCATGATTGCTGACTTCCAGACCCTGGTCTGGCTGCGCAGGCATCGCAGGTGTTGCATCAGACACCTATACTGGTAAAGGTTGTGAACGAAGCAGTCACACGAGACATATGAACAGGAGAGGCACAGTGAGCCCTGCAAGCATCACCATCATCAGTCCGGAGGCGGCCAAGGGCCGCAATGTCGTGGCCTACGGTCTGACCAAGGCCCTTTCATCCCGAATGAAGACAGCCATCCTACGTCCAGTGGCCTGCCGCAAGGAGATGCTGACTGATACCCTTATCGCTGCCAGCAGCTCCCCTGAGCTGAGCGCTGAGATCTGCCGCGGCACCTGCCCGTGCAAGGCCACCCAGGACGCGAGCCAAACCCGCGCGGATGCCCTGGTCATCCATGATCGAGTTGTCGCCCAGACCAGACCCGATATGCTCCTGGTCGTGGGCAGCGACCACTCAAAGGTCTTCGACCCGGAAATCATGGGCCTGAACGCTGACATCGCTGCCGATCTGCGCTCCCCCGTCCTCCTTGTAGTGTGCACCATCGGCCGTGAGCCCAGGCAGGTCATGAAGACCGTCCAGGCCTGCCGCAGGACCGTCGAGGCCAGTGGCACCGCCCTTGCCGGTGTGTTCGTCTCCGGTTGCGAAGACGGCCAGAAAGGGCCCTTGCAGGAAGCCTTTGGGAATTACGATCGCCCTGTATGGACAGTTTCCAAGATTGACTTCGATGCCGACCCCGCTGCCAAGCAGGTTCATGAAGAGGCCTACCGGGCCTTCATCAAGGATGTCGACTTGGACCAGGTGCTCAAGGCTGTAGAGGAGTCGAAGCCCCAAGTGACCACCCCGGCGGCCTTCCAGAACGACCTTCTGGCACGCGCCAAGAGCAGCAAGAAGACCATCGTTCTGCCCGAAGGCGGCGAGGACCGCATCATCAAGGCTGCCGACTATCTCTTGGCACGCGACATTGTCGACCTGATCATCGTAGGCGACAAGCAGGCCATCCTGGCACGAGGCCAGGAACTGGGACTGAACAACCTCGGCAAGGCCGCCTTCCAAGCCATGGACGATGAGAATGTCCTGAAGCCGATGACCGAACGACTCTGCGAACTTAGAGCCAAGAAAGGCATGACCCACGCCCAGGCCCGCAAGCAGCTAACTGATGCCTCCTACTTCGGGACCATGCTGGTCGTCTTGGGCAAGGCTGACGGTCTGGTCTCCGGCTCCATCAACTCTACGGCCAACACAGTGCGTCCGGCCCTCCAGGTCATCAAGACCAGGCCCGATGCCTCCTTGGTTTCCGGAGCCTTCCTGATGTGTTTCCACGACCATGTGGCAGTCTTCGCCGACTGCGCCATCAACCTGAACCCCAATGCGGAACAGCTTGCCGACATCGCCATCCAGTCGGCCCAGACGGCAAAGTCCTTCGGAATCGACCCCAAGGTGGGCATGCTCTCTTATTCCACGCTAGGTTCTGGCAAGGGCCCTGATGTGGACTTGGTCGAGGAGGCCACTCGCCTGGCCAAGAAGAAGGCCCCTGACCTGCCCATAGTCGGTTCCATCCAGTTTGACGCAGCCTGGTCGCCCACCGTGGCGGCCGCCAAGGCCAAGGACGATCCGGTTGCAGGAAAAGTCAATGTTTTCGTCTTCCCCGACCTGAGCGCAGGCAACATTTGTTACAAGGCCGTCCAGCGCACTTCGGGCGCCCTGGCGATCGGGCCGGTACTGCAGGGGCTGAACCGGCCCGTCAACGACCTGTCCCGCGGTGCCTTGGTGGCGGACATCATCAACACAGTGGCGCTGACTGCCATCGAAGCTCAGCAGAACTGATCCATAGCCGATCCGTCACCAAGGTCGTAGGGCCATGCATGAGAGGGCGCAATCCCCTGTGGATTGGGCCCTCTCATGCTGCTGCAGACGATCTGGTCCATCCGTAGGAAAAGCGCGGTTCCAAGCCTTTTGTAAGGGCCGATGAGTAATCTTGAAGACTGATTGAGGAGCGCAGGCTCTATACAAGCACATCAGGAGGATGCCCTAATGGCGAAAACCGTCCTAGTCATCAATTCGGGTTCAAGCTCGATCAAGTACCAGCTGGTCGATCTGGAGACCAGCCAGAGCCTGGCCTCGGGTCTGGTCGAGAAGATCGGCGAGCCCACCGACGGCCATTACAAGCACGAGGTCAACGGCGAGAAGCATGAGCTCGAAGAGCCCATCCACGACCATGAGACCGGACTCAAGCGAGTCCTGGGCTTCTTCAAGGAGTATGGTCCCGATCTGGACAAGGCGGGGATCATCGCCGTCGGCCACAGGGTCGTCCAGGGCGGAGCCATTTTCCCCAAGCCCGCGCTGCTGACCACGAAGACCCTGAGCCAGGTCAAGGATCTGGCCGTGCTGGCCCCCCTGCACAACGGCCCCGAGGCAGAGGGCGCCGAGGTCATGAGCCGACTGATGCCGCAGACCCCGCAGGTCTTCGTCTTCGACTCCTCCTTCTTCTTCGAACTGCCCAAGAAGGCCTCCACCTACGCCCTCAACAAGGACATCGCCAAGCAGTACCACATCCGTCGCTATGGCGCTCACGGAACCAGCCATCATTATGTGGGCCAGCTGGTTCCCGGCCTGCTGGGCAAGCCTGCGGAAGGCCTGCGCCAGATCGTCCTGCACATCGGCAACGGGGCCTCCGCTTCGGCGCAGGTCTCCGGGCATCCTGTCGAGACCTCCATGGGCCTGACTCCCCTGGAGGGCCTGGTCATGGGCGGTCGCACTGGCGACATCGACCCCGCCGTTGTCTTCCACCTGATCCGCAATGCCCACATGAGCGTGGACGAACTGGACACTCTCTTCAATAAGCGCTCCGGCATGACCGGCCTGACCGGTTACGGCGACATGCGCGAGGTCCACCGGCTGATTGCCGAGGGCGACGAGGATGCCAAACTGGCCCTGGACATCTACATCCACCGCATTGTCGGCTACATCGGCAACTACACGGCCCAGATGGGTGGCCTGGATGCCATCACCTTCACAGCTGGCGTGGGCGAAAACGATGAAATCGTGCGCCGCCGGGTTATCGAGCAGCTGGAGCCCTTCGGCGTGAAGCTGGACCAGGAGAAGAACGACCAGCGTTCCAAGGAGGCGCGGATCATTTCGACCCCCGACAGCACGGTCGCCGTCTGCGTCATCCCCACCAACGAGGAGCTCTCCATCGCCCGCCAGGCCGAGGTCGTCGCCAGCCAGGGCGATGCCTACGGCAACAAGTTTCAGGCCTGACCGCTGACCTGACCTGTCCTCTCAATCTGATTCTTGGTCGGTCAAATGATGGATGATTGAGATCCGGGTTTTGCCTTAAGAACCAAGAAGGCCGGTGACCACAACAATGTGCATGTGGTCACCGGCCTTCTTGTATATGTCAGTCGCCCAGAGCCTCCAGGGCCTCCTTGTGCAGAAGACCGTTGCTGGCAAGGCCATTGCCACCCCAGGGACCCGGGTTGCCTGCCAAGTCAGTGAAGCTGCCACCTGCTTCGGTCACGATGGGAACCAGCGCGCCCATGTCATAGAGGTCCAGTTCCGGCTCGGCCGCCAGGTCGATGGCACCCTGGGCCAATAGCATATACTGCCAGAAATCGCCGAATCCACGCAGCCGCCAAATCCGGTCAGTCAGGTCGAGAAGCCGCTCCTGGCGGCCTATGGCCTTCCAGCCGGTCAGTGATGACAAGGACATGGAGGCGTCTTCCATCCGGTCCACTTTTGATACGTGGATGACCTCGGGAGATCCACCCTGACGTGCCATATAGGCTCCCTGCCCCTGTGCGGCGTACCAGCGGGTGCCCAACATGGGGGCCGATACTGCACCGACCATCATCTGATGGTCTGCCTCCAAGCCGATCAGGGTCGCCCATACCGGGACCCCGCGCACATAGTTCTTGGTCCCGTCAATCGGATCGATGATCCACCGTCTGCCGTTGGATTTCTGCTTTCCCAGCTCCTCGGCATAAATGGTATCGTTCGGCCTGGCCAGGGCTAAAACGCGACGAATCACCGCCTCCGCCTCTTTGTCAGCCTGAGTGACCGGGGTGTTGTCCGCCTTGCGTTCCACCTGGAGATCCGGCGACTTGAAGTAGCCCATGGTGACCTGATCCGCCTGGTCGGCCATGGCGATGGCCAGATCCAAATCCTCCTGCCAGGTCTGCCTTTCAGCCTCAGCATTCATAACACGGCTCCTTTCGCTCGAATCGCTGCGGCTCAACCTTGGCCCTCGCCCTCCAGCATCCGCTTCCACATACCCGGGAAGTCGGGCATGGTCTTGGCTGTGGTGCCGATGTCGCGCACTCGGATGCCGGGTATCTTGAGCCCAATCATGGCGGCAAACGTGGCCATGCGATGGTCAGCATAGGTCTCCATGACAGCCCCGTGCATACGCTGAACAGGCACGGGCTCAATGGCCAGGCCATCGACAAGTTCGCTGGCTTGTCCGCCTATTCTGGTGATTTCCGTGGCTAGTGCCTTCAGCCGGTTGGTCTCATGACCGCGCAGGTGACCGATGCCGTGCAGGCGGCTAGGCCCATCGGCAAAAACCAGGATAGCCGCAAGAGAGGGCACTATCTCGCCCGCCAGGGAAAGGTCGAAGTCACCGAGTCCATGAATCGCTTCCTCGCCCATCACCTTGCAGGTGGTACTGTCCTGCCCGCCGGGAGCCATCTCTACCTGCGCGCCCATAGTCTCCAGATATCCGGGAAGCAACCCACCTGGCTGGGTGGTATGGTCTGGCCAGTTGGGCACACTGACTTGCCCGCCTCCTATCAGAGCCGCTCCCAGGAAGGGGGCCGCATTCGACAGATCAGGCTCCACCTGTACCTGATCGGGCAGCTGTGTCCCAGCAGATCCTCTGCCTTCAACGCTCCACCTGCAACTGTCAGGGTTGGCCTGGACCTGGACTCCGGCTTGACGCAGGTCCTCAACGGTCATAGCAATGTGTGGAAGACTGGGAAGATGCTGGCCGGAGTGGACGATGGTCATGGTGCCATCAGCCCTGGCAGCCAGAAGCAGGAGACCGGAAATAAACTGCGAGGACGCCGAAGAGTCTATGGCCACTTCCATGCCCGCCAAGCGATCCGGCGGCGTGAGCACAAAGGGCAGGTAGCCCTCATGGCCCAGGTACTCGATCCTGGCTCCCAGCTGGGTTAGCCCGTCCAGCAGGGGCCTCATGGGGCGGCGATACGCCTGTTTGTCCCCGTCAAAGCGGGTGGGACCATCAGCCAGCATGGCCAGGCCCGGCACGAACCTCATGACAGTTCCTGCCAGCCCGCAGTCCACCCGAGCGCCACCGCGGAAACATCCGCCTGCCGGTGGAACGACCGTCACATTCGTAGGGTCGTCCGAATCAACCCGACAGTCCACACCGAGGGCCTCCAGGGCCCGAATCATCAGGTTCGTATCACGCGACCTGAGCAGACCGGTCAGTCTGACGGTGCGGCTTCCCAGGGCTGCCAGAATCAGATATCTGTTCGAGAGGGACTTGCTTCCCGGTATGGTCACCGTTGCGTCCAAGGGGCCACCCGTCTGCGGCGCCGCCCATGTCTCTTCCACTGTCATAGTCACCATGGTAACCGCAGGCGCAGAGCTGTTCCCTTCCCCTGCTCACCCCTGCAGGATCGGCTGGGACCCGACCCTGTGCTATATTGATACATTGTGCCCGTACAGTGATATCTATGGGCGCCGGGCTATAGCGCAGCTTGGTAGCGCGCCTGCTTTGGGTGCAGGATGTCGCCGGTTCAAATCCGGCTAGCCCGACTTTGCATTTGTCCATGACGGGAGTAGGGTCCCTGGCGTTCATGCACAGCAATCCCACAAGGAAAATCACGAGAGCCAGAAAATCTGTCAGACTCGCATAAATGGACATGGTGATGGCGATGCCGACCAGATTGCCCAGCGTCAGAAATATCATCTGCCCCAGAGGCGCCCCGATCATCATGAGCACCACTCCCATAGTCGCGACCAGGTGGGCCTCATTCACCGCACTGATGAGCATGGTCATAAACGGCGGGTTGATTGTGCCGAGGAGATCGTTGATGGCCAGGAGCGGAATAAAGGGCAGGGCAGGAATGCGTAACCAGACTAGGTTGACCCCTACCACGGAAGCTGCGGCCATGACGCCGGTCAGCAGGTGGGCCAAGGGCAGCCGCCGGGGTTCAAGCGAACCCACAGGGCAGTCGACCAGCAACATGACAGCGAGGGTCATGGCCGCTCGGCCGCTCGTGCGGCCAATGGCCAGGAACAGGCCTCTCAGCGCCAAAGCTGAGGCCGCCTCCGCCAGCCCTCCGAGGATGCAGGGTCATAGCCTGCTCTTTTTTAGTTCCAGTTTCAGCAGCTTCTTCATATAGTCGCTCGGTGGCCTCCTGGCCCTTATTAACGAGCTCGGCACGCTGGCCTGCAGGCTGACCCTGCCGTCCGCAACGACCATCAAACGGTTAGCAGTGCGCAGCACCTCGTAGAGGAAGCGGCTTGAGCAGCCAGGCTTCACAGGCTGTCTCGCAGCTTTCCGATGGCTGCAGGGTCCAGTCCGTTGAGAGGTTCGTCCAGCAGGTAAAGGGTCATCATGTATCTGGCCAAGATCAGCCCCTGCCTCATGCCTATGGAATAATTGCGATGCTCTTCTGGATCCTTCGGCGTGCCCATGCGGTGCTTCTCTCCCCATCGGTGCATCAATGCCTGATAAGAGGCTATCTTGCCACTGGTATGTTTTGCCTATCTGCTCATAGCTCTTGCCGACTTGACCTCAACCTTCTGCAAACGACGGATAGCCTCATGCTGGATGGCCACCACAGCCTTGGCATCGGCGATTCCAGCCGCACAGAGCTCCTGCCAGGAGACCCAGGCCGACTGGATATGCTCGCCTGGGTCAAAGTCGGTGGATCCCTGATGCCAGCGACGCAGATGTAGGATCATGATGTGTCCGAGCTCGTCGCTCATGCCCAAGGATGAGTAGACATCGGGAGCGGCATCGATCCAGCCGTCCTCCGGATCCAAGTGGCTTTCAGAGCCCTGAGCACCCTCGGACCCGGGCACCAGACCAGTCTCCTCGCGAAGCTCGCGCAGGACGGCCTTGACCGGGCTCTCCCCTGGGTCGATGAAGCCGGCTGGCAGGCCGAATACGTAGCCCTGGGCGCCCACCCGGTACTCGCGGGTCAACAGATAGGCATCGGCAGCGCAGTCGTGCACCAGCATGACCACGCAGGGGGCGTGGCGGATGAGCTGTCTGTCGATGGTCTCCTTGGAACCGTCACGCCGGAACATGGCCACCTGCTGCTGGTCAATAACGAATATCGGGCCGCGGAAGACCTCCCTGTCATCCATCAGCTCGGGGGCGCGGGTCATATCAATGCCCTTGGGCCCCTGTCCATCCCGGTCCGCCAGTCTGGCAGCCAAACGTGCCTGCAGGGCCTGTGCTTTATCGCTCATGCAATCACTCTTCCTCAACCGTCAACCCTCAGCAGTCAGCGCACCACCATGGTCCAGGGATCGGTGACCTTGGATGAGACCTCCACCTGCGGACGAACACCGGTAGCCGTCTCCAGGGCCCTGGCAATGTCTCCCCTGGCGTAGCGGAACCAGAGGCTCTCGATGGCCGAGTGCGGGGTGTTGATCAGCATGGGCCTGGGCTGATTGGGCCGATCGGCCAGCCGAGCCTCATAAAGGGCCTGCTGGTAGGCGTCCGTGGCAGGATGATGGCGCAGATCGCTGGTGATATATACATCGGCTCCCGTGGACCGAACCAGGTCGAATTCGGAATCCCCCGAGCCGGGCAGCAAGGCGACCGTTGAGACCACGGCCTCGGACAGACCGACCGCCTGAAGACCCAGAGCCGTCCTGGGCAAGACGTCTGCCACTGCATGGACCAAATCCTCAAATGGCGTGGGCCCCGGAAGTCGGCCCCAACGACCCAGGCCCACCTGGATCCCCAGATCGGCGTGCAGATCACGTTTTGAGACCGGCTGAGGGGCCAGCGGTCTCGCCTCCTGCAGATCCAGGGCATCGGCAGCCGCATGTGCCACGCCACGGTAGGCGGCATCGGCATTGGTATGCCCCACCCAAAGCCCGCAACGGCCCTCAATAAGTCTGGTTACCATATCCCCGCGGAAGTCCAGGCCGGAAACCTGGTGAACCGACCTGAAGAAGAGCGGATGGTGGGTGATCAGCAGGTCGGCTCTGTGGTCCAGAGCCTCCTGTATCACATCGAGCCGAGGGTCCACAGCGCACCAGATCCGTCTGACTGGCCAGGACGGGTCCCCCGCCACCAAACCTGGATGGTCCCAGTCCTCCGCGTAGTCCAGAGGATAGAGCCTCTCCAGCAGATCCACCACCTTGCCCAGAGGCACCGAAGGCCTCTGAACCTCATCCTGTTCATCAGGCATGTCGATCCCTCCTCGGATCCTACCAGGCCCAGGCCACCCCATATCAGGTTAGTGAGCAGCCAGTTCCCAGTCCTGGCCGATGCCCGTGGACACGTCCAGAGGCACGGCCAATTCAACGGCATGTTCCATGGAATCCTTGACCAGCTTGGTGGCCTTGCCGGTCTCGCCGGGAGCTATCTCCACCAGCAGCTCATCGTGGATCTGCAGCGAGATGCGGCTCTTGAGCCCCTGGTCGGACAAAGCACGGCTGGCCTTGATCATGGCAATCTTCATGATGTCGGCGGCCGACCCCTGGATAGGCGCGTTCAGGGCAGCTCTTTCAGCGGCTTCTCGAATGGGACGCCGCTTGGATCGCAGCCCAGGGAAGTAGCGCCGCCGCCCGAACATGGTCTCGGTATAGCCCTTCTCCCGGGCATCGGCCACCAGGGATTCCAGGTACTCATGCACCTTGCCGAAAGTGGCGAAGTACTTGGCGCGCAACACGTCGGCAGCGGCCGGGCTGATCTTGAGCTGTTGGGCCAGGCCGTAGGTGCTCAGTCCATAGGCCAGGCCGTAGCTCATGGCCTTCACATGGGAGCGCTGGTCCCCGGTAACCTCCTCCATGGGGATGTCGTAGACCAGACTGGCCACATACCGGTGGAAGTCGGCACCCGACTTGAAAGCGTCAATCAGCGCCTTGTCACCGGAAAGATGGGCCATGATCCGCAGCTCCACCTGGGAGTAGTCCGAGGAGAGCAGCGCCTCATACCCGCTGCCGGGCACGAAGGCCGAGCGGATCTCGCGGCCCCGGGCATCCCGGTTGGGAATGTTCTGCAGGTTGGGATCGACCGAGCTCAGCCGGCCAGTGGCAGCCACGGTCTGCTCGTAGGTGGTGTGCAGCCGCCCATCCCGGGGATTGACCGCCTCGCGCAGAGTCTGCACAATCTGCTTGAGCTTATTGGTCTCTCTGTGCTTGAGCAGCGCACCCAGGAAGTCATTGGCCCGCTCATTGTTGACCGACTTGATGTACAGGTCCTGCAGGACCGAAACATTGGTCGAATAGGAGCCGGTCTTGGTCCTGTGGGTGGGCACCAGTCCCATGTCGTCAAAAAGCACCTTGCTCAGCTGTTTGGGGCTTTGCAGGTTGACACGGCTGCCAGCCTTATCCCAGGCGATTTCCTGAGCCTGGCGGGCCTCTGCGGCGAACCGGTCGTGCATCTCCTTCAGACGGGCATCGTCCACCTTAGCGCCCTCGGTCTCCATCTGCGCAAGGACTGCGGAGGTGGGCAGCTCTATGGTGCGCAGCAGGCCGTACTGATGGCGCTCGTCCATCAGCCCCTGCAGACGCTCGGAGACCATCATGACATACTGTGCCTGGCGAAGAATCCGAGTCCCCCGCCTACGCTCATCCTCATCCTCTCGCCCGTCCAGGGCCAGGGCCCCCTGTGTGGCTTGAGGCTCCTCCTCTACGGGGATGGCCAGGAAATGGGCGACAGCCTGTTCCAGATTGTCGGCATGGAAATCAGGCTCAGCCAGATAGCCTGCCAGCTTAGTGTCGAACAAGGGCAAGGACATGTGCAGCCCCTGGCTCTCCAAGAAGTGCAGATGCTCCTTGTAACCATGGACCACGCAGGTGCCGATCCGCTGGTCAATCAGCTCCTGTATAGCGGCACGCATGCCTTCGTCAATGTCTTTCGCCATGAGGACCAGACCGTGGCCGTCCATGGAGAGAATGACCAGCTCTTCCAGGCCGTAGTCGCCGTGCTTGGCCCAGCCGATGGCGTGAAGAACCCAGTGCTCCTTCATGGCCTCGCTGCAACGCATGGCATCCTGATCGGAGTCGCCGATGTCCTTGACATTGTCCAAGGAATCAGCCATGGCCTTGACATGGTCCGCCGAGCGTCGGCAAAGGGCCTTATTCGGCAGATGCTTCTCGCACCATTCCCGCAGCTGGTCGGCGGACTCCGCCTTATCGCGCTTGGGCTGGGAGAACTCCTCCTGCTTGTCGCTGACATCGACCAGTGCCGAGGCCGGAGAGTAATCATAATCAGCAACCGTATTGAATCCGCGCAGGATCTTCTTGCGGGTCTGCGGGCCGAACTGCAGCTGCTCGAAGATGGGCAGGACCTGATCCGTATGGATGGTGCCGAAACGCAGGTCCTCCACTTTCACGCCCAGATCCAAGTCGCGCACCAGGGCGTTGACCTTCCGGTTGAGCCGCACCTGGTCTGCGTTCTCCGCCAGGGCCTGGCCCTTCTTGCCACCGATTTCGTCAGCGTGGTCCAGAATGGAATCCAGCGATCCGTACTTGTTGATCCACTTGGCGGCATAACCGTCGCCGACGCCCGGTACGCCGGGGATGTTGTCGGCTCCCTCGCCGCGCATGGCGGCCAAATCCGGGTACTGCTCCGGGGTCACCTTGTAGCGGTCCATGATGGCCTGAGGCGTCATGTGCTTGAGGTTCTTGAAGTGGTGGCCCGGGTAGAGCACGGTGATGTCGTCGTCCACCAGCTGGAAGGCATCCCTGTCCCCGGACAGGACCAAGGTCTTGAATCCGGCCTGCTCCCCCATGGTGGCCAGCGTGCCGATGATGTCGTCGCCCTCATAGCCGGGCTTCTCGATATAGGTGATGCCCAGGCCTTTGAGCAGGTCCTGGATCAGGGGCAGCTGGCTCAGCAGCTCCTTGGGTGCGGCCTCACGGGTGCCTTTGTACTGGGGCAGCATCGCATTGCGGAAAGTACCCCCCTTGACGTCAAAGGCAACGCCCATATGAGTGGGCTTCTCCTTGGCCATGACATCCGCCAGCATGGTGGCAAATCCCCACACCGCGTTGGTGGGCTGTCCAGTCGAAGTGGTGAAACTCTCGACCGGAAGGGCATAGAAGGCCCGGAAGGCCAGCGAATGTCCATCGACGACCAGCAGAGTGCGGCCGTCCTTGTCCTGCTTCTTCGTCTGGTCTTCCATAAGAGGGCTAACGGTCGTTCTGGTTGGCCACGTTGTTGATGACCACGTCGGCCACCTCCTGCATGGTCAGCCTGCGGTCCATGGAGGTCTTCTGAATCCAGCGGAAGGCTTCAGACTCGGTCATCCCCATGCTCTCCATCAGCAGACCCTTGGCCCGGTCCACCCGCTTGCGGGCCTCAAAGCGGGCCTTCATGTCGGTGACCTCGTCCTTCAGGGCGTTTATCTGGTCAAAGCGGGAGATGGCCACCTCAAGGGCCGGCAGCAGCTTCTCAGGAGCGAAGGGCTTGACCACGTAGGCCATGGCTCCAGCATCAGCCGCCTTTTCGACCAGGCTCTGCTGGGAGAACGCCGTCAGCATAACCACCGGAGCCAGATTCTCCTTGCCGATCTCAGTGGCGGCGGTAATGCCGTCAGTGCCGGGCATCTTCACATCCATAACCACTACGTCGGGCCTCAGCTCACGGGTCAGATCAATGGCCTCCTGGCCGCTGGCCGCCTGGCCGACCACGTCATAGCCGGCATCCTCGAGAGCTTCGACGGTATCGAGCCTGATCAAAGCCTCATCCTCCGCCACAACCACGGTCCGCACTTCGGGGGAATCGCTGCGGTTCTTACTCTCTGAAGCCACTTTCAACCTCGTTTCCTGAAAGTCCACCCGAACTTCACCGTAAACCGATGAGGGACGGATGGGGTTCGCTTTATCGTGCCCCCGGTGAGACTCGAACTCACACTGCACGGATTTTGAGGCCGTTTCCTCTACCAATTGGGATACGGGGGCTTTTCATTACCACAGAGAATGTACCATACTTTGACGACGACGCAAGGCTATTCGTGTTGAATCTGCCTTAGAATGAAGACAGTTATGTACACAGGCACATCAGCAGTCGAAGGAGAGCATGATGACCACTCAAATCTATCGACGGTTCGATCCTTGGCGCACCTCCCCTGTCCAGGAGAAGGCCCGCAAGCAAATTATGGACAGCCACTATTTCAGCGTCGACAGGGTCACCTTTGAATCCAGCGACAATCAGATTTTCGATCGCAGCATCGTCAGCGAGAAGCATGGAGACACCATCGCCGTCCTGGCCATCACCGACGACGGAAGGATGCCACTGGTTGAGCAGTACCGTCTGCCCATCCACCGCTGGACTCTTGAGCTGCCAGCGGGACATCCGCTCAACGACAAGGAAGCTCCCATCGATGTAGCCACTAGACGACTGCGTGAGGAGGCCGGGTACAAGGCTGCCTCCCTTAACCAGTTCGCCAGGTTCATCAACACCCCCAGCTTCTCCACGCAGCACACCACCCTCTTCTATGCCCAGGGCCTGACCCCGGTCCAGCCGACTAGCCTGGCACCGGAGACCCCCCATCAGAATGTGCGACTCTTCACTGTTGATGAGGCCTACGACATGGTGATTGCAGGGACCATACTGGACGCCAAGACCACCATCGCCATCCTGCGGGCGAAGATCGGACTGTCCGATTTGCACTGAGGCAGGAACCACCGCATAGCGAACCGGCGGCCTCTCCCCTACCTGACGAGCGGGGGAAAGATCACCGGTTACTTGTTCTATCAGTGCCGAGTGAACCTGGCTGCCGCCTGCCTAGCCTGTTCAGTCGGCAGCCAGGCGGCGGGCCGGAGAATCATTCGTTGGCACCTACCGTGTGCACGTAGATGCAGTCGGTGTTTCCTGGCTCATACTCGCCCTGAGCGCTGCTGAGCACCACCAGGCAATCGCCGTCGGAGACCTTGCCCTCCTTCTTCAGGGTGGCATCCACGAAGGCCATGAGGCCTGCACGGTTGAAGTCGTGGTAGTCCTGTTCGCACATGAAGGCCTCGGTGCCCCAGCTCAGGGCCAGCCAATGATAGGTGTGCTCATTGGTGGTCAGCGCGTAGATGGGGGCAGCCGGACGCTCACGGGAGACGCGGTGCACGGTGTTGCCGGTCTGAGTGAAGGCCACGATGGCCTTGGCGTTGATCTTGTCAGCCAGGTCCACGGCAGCGGAGGAGACTGCACCGGAGTTGGACATATCCAGGTTGTGCATGGCCGGGATGCGGTCGAACCCATGGGTGGTGGCGTACTCGGAGATCCGGGCCATGGTGGAGACCGTAGTGTCAGGATAGTCACCCACGGCGGTCTCGTTGGAGGTCATGGTGGCGTCGGCGCCGTCCAGGACGGCGTTGGCGCAGTCTGAGGCCTCGGCGCGGCTGGGAATGGGCGAATGAACCATGGAGCCCAGGACCTCAGTGGCGACGATGACCGGCTTGGCATACTGACGGGCCAGCTCGATGCAACGCTTGGTCACCAGGGGGACCTGCTCGAAAGGCATCTCCACAGCCATATCGCCGCGGGCCACCATGATGCCGTCGAAGGCCTTCACGATCTCCTCCAGGTTCTCGACTGCCTGGGGCTTCTCGATCTTGGCCACGATGGGGATGCGACGACCCTCCTCATCCATAATTTCGTGAGCGCGGTCGATGTCGGTGGCGAAGCGGACGAATGACATGGCGATGATGTCGGCACCGGTGCGGATGCCCCAGCGCAGGTCCTCCTCATCCTTGGGGGTCAGTGCCGGCAGGCTCACGGCCACGCCGGGCAGATTGATGCCCTTGTGGGAAGAGACCGGACCAGCTACGACCACCTTGGTATGAACCTGGTTGCCCTCAACCTTGGTGACCTCCAGACGGACCTTGCCGTCATCGATCAGGATGGGATCGCCGGGATGGCAATCCCCGGGCAGCCCCTTGAAGGTGGTGGAGGTCATGTGCTCGTCACCCTCGACATCGTCGGTGGTGATGGTGAACTCCTGGCCCTCCTTCAGGATGACCTTGTCTTCACCCTGCTCGTTCTTCTTGAACCAGCCGCAACGAATCTTGGGGCCCTGCAGATCGACCAAGGCCGCAACGTTGCGTCCAGTCTCCTTGCTGGCCTGACGCACGTTGTTGTAAACCTTCAGATGATCTTCCGGGGTGCCGTGGGACCGGTTGAGCCTGGCCACATCCATGCCGGCCTTGACCAGCTTGGTGATGTTTTCCAGCGACTCCGAAGCCGGCCCGATGGTATCGACGATCTTGGCTTTGCGCATATGCTACCTGCCTGTTCTTTTTCTTGTTTACCGTTCTATTGTACAGACTCAGGCTGATAGGGACCAATAATTTCCGTTAGCGTTAACAACCCTTGTGGCTCAAGGCTTTACTTATTATTTCTCTCCCTGCGAGACTGCTTGAGAAGACTGATGGCGGCTTTTGAGCACTGAAGCCAAGGCCGCGATGCCTACGGCCAGGACGATGATCAGCAGGGATACCCAGGTAGGTATGTCCGGTACTGCTTCCAAGGGCTGCCCACCATTGATGAAAGGCAGCGTGTTGCCGTGTAGAGCCTCCATAATCAGCTTGACACCGATGAAAGCCAGGACCACAGCCAGCCCCAGGGGCAGATACTCCAGCTTGTCCAGCAGGGATCCCAACAGGAAGTAGAGCTGCTGAAGGCCCAGCAGGGCGAAGACATTGGAAGTGAAGACGATGAAGGGGTCCTTGGTCAGTCCAAAGATGGCCGGAATGGAGTCAAAGGCGAACATGACATCGGTGGTGCCGATGGCCAGGAAGACCACCAGCATGGGCGTGAAGCAGCGTTTGCCCTCAAAGGTGGTCCGCAGATGCTCACCGTCGTAATGACTGGTGATGGGAATGACCCGACGCAGGACCCTGATCAGCCCGTTCTCGTGGTACTCCTCCTGTTTGCCCCGGCTGGAGACCATGTTCCAGGCGGTATAGAGCAGGAAGAAGCCGAAGATGAAGAAGACCCAGGTAAAGCGGGTGATCAGCGCTGTCCCGGCCAGGATGAAGACGCCGCGCAGCAGCAGGGCGATGGCGATGCCGACGCTGAGCACATAGCGCTGAAGACGTAAAGGCACGGCGAAATTGCTCATAATAATGACGAAGACGAAAAGGTTGTCGATGCTGAGCGAGTACTCGGTCAGCCAGCCCGAGTAGAACTCGATAGCCGGCTTGGAACCGGCAACCTTCCAAATCAACGCCCCGAAAATCAGGGCCATGACCACGAAGAAGCCGATATGCCGCACGCATTCGCCAGTCGAAGGCACATGCGGCCGCCGCCCGATCACCAAAAGATCAACCACGAAGAAGATGGCCAGCACAACCAGGCTCACAACCATAAACGGCAGAGGTGTTTCGGACATATCACCAGACTCTAGCGGCAAGATACGACGTGCTCATCTCCCCCGCCCGTATGTCAGAACTCCTCACAGACGGCAGTCTGCAATCAGGGCTTGTGATGTCTTGTCCCACATCACAGTCCCACGACACAGTCGTGTAGGGACCACTGGCCGAAAGGCCAAACTTACTTTTTCGCCTCGGTCATCTGCCGCAGCTCTTTCTTCAGATCCTTGATCTCATCGCGCAGACGGGCTGCAAGCTCGAACTGCAGCTGTTGCGCAGCCGTGTGCATCTGGTCGCTCAGCTGACGGATCAGGTCGGCAAGGTCCTGAGCCGGCAGACCAGCCTGGAGAATCTCCTGATGCCGCTTGTCGGCCTCCTCCTTGTCGTAGAGGGGCACACCCAAATGGGAGTTGCCAGCCTTGTTGGCATTCCGGTAGCCACCCGCCAGCAGGGTCTGGGTGTCCACATCCTCCTTCGCCAGCATGTCATTGACGTCGCTGATCTTCTTGATCAGCGGCTTGGGGTCCACGCCGTGCTCCTTGTTGTAGGCAATCTGCTTGGCCCGGCGACGGTTGGTCTCGCTGATGGCCTTGTCCATGGAGTCGGTGACCTCGTCGGCATACATGATGACCTTGCCGGACACATTCCTGGCCGCACGGCCGATGGTCTGGATCAGTGAACGGTAGGAGCGAAGGAAGCCCTCCTTGTCCGCATCCAGAATAGCCACCAGGGAGACCTCGGGCAGGTCCAGCCCCTCACGCAGGAGGTTGATGCCCACAATGACGTCGATCTTGCCTTCGCGCAGCTCCCGCAGGAGCTCCACCCGCCGCAGGGTGTCCACGTCTGAGTGCAGGTACTCCACCTTGATGTCTCGCTCCAGCAGGTAGTCGGTCAGGTCCTCGGCCATCTTCTTGGTCAGCGTGGTCACCAGGACCCGCTCGTGACGGGCCACTCGGGCCTTGATCTCGTCCAGGAGGTCGTCCACCTGGCCCTTGACAGGCCTCACCTCCACCTCGGGATCCAGCAGACCGGTGGGCCGGATGACCTGCTCCACCACCCCGTCGGACAGACCCATCTCATAGTCGCCCGGCGTTGCCGACAAATAGACGGTCTGGCCAACCTTGTCCAGAAACTCAGGCCACTTCAGCGGACGGTTGTCCATGGCCGAAGGCAGCCGGAAGCCATGCTCGACCAGGGTCCGCTTGCGGCTGGCATCCCCCTCGTACATGGCTCCGATCTGGGGAACGGTCACATGGGATTCGTCGATGACCAGCAGGAAGTCATCAGGGAAGAAGTCCAGCAGAGTGTGGGGCGGCGTCCCGGGTTCGCGCCCGTCGAAGTGGCGGGAGTAGTTCTCGACCCCGGAACAGGTGCCGATCTGGGTGAGCATCTCCAGGTCGTAGGTGGTGCGCATGGTCAACCTCTGGGCCTCCAGCTCCTTGCCCTGCTTGCGCAGCTGGCCCACACGCCAGTCCAGCTCCTCCTTGATGGTCTTCAAGGCGCGCTCCATCCGCTCGGGACCTGCCACATAGTGGGAGGCGGGGAAGATATGCACGGAGGTCTCGTGGGCAATCTCGTCGCCGGTCAGCGGGTGCAGGGTGGAGATGCGGTCGATCTCGTCGCCGAAGAACTCGATGCGGACGGCCAGCTCCTCATAGACGGGGATGATCTCGACCGTGTCGCCGCGCACGCGGAAGGTGCCTCGGGTGAAGGCGATGTCGTTGCGCTTGTACTGCATGTCCACGAACTTGCGCAACAGGTCGTCCCGGTTGATCCTGTCCCCCTCGTGCAGGAAGAGCATGCGCCCGGCGTACTCCTCGGGCGTGCCCAAGCCGTAGATGCAGGAGACGGTGGCCACCACCACGCAGTCGCGCCTGGTCAGCAGGTTGGCCGTGGCGGCGTGCCGGAGCCGCTCCACGTCGTCGTTGATGTTGGAGTCCTTCTCGATATAGGTATCCGTCTGAGGGATGTAGGCCTCAGGCTGGTAGTAGTCGTAGTAGGAGACGAAGTAGGAGACCGCATTGTCGGGCATCAGCTCGCGGAACTCGGCGCAGAGCTGGGCGGCCAGGGTCTTGTTGGGTTCCAGAATCAGGGTAGGCCGCTGCAGACGCTCAATCAGCCAGGCCGTGGTCGCGGTCTTGCCGGTGCCGGTGGCGCCCATGAGCACCACGTCGTTCTCGCCGTTCTCGATCCGCGTGGCCAGTTCCTCGATGGCCTCTGGCTGGTCGCCGGAGGGCTTATAGGGAGACTTGACCACGAAGGGCTTGTCGGTCCGCTCAATATTGAACCCCATGAAACTCCCTTCCAGGATGCGTCATCCGCCTAAGGCCCCTCAGTCGCTGTGCGAGGACTCCTGGGCCAGGACCTGTAGCTCTTTATATATTCTATCAACAAACTCGAACATTTGTTCGATAGGCTGGGACCCGTCAACAAGCAGATCGGCCTGAGCGCGTCGCGAACTGCTGCTGCTCTGGGAACCGATGCGCTCAACAGCCTGGCTTGGCGTCATATGCCGCTGATTCACCATACGCGCAATCCTCACCTGGCTTGGAGCCTCCACCACCAAGACTCTGTCGAAATGAAAGGGAATGGTCGAGCCCACTTCTGTCAGCAGGGGCACCTCATGGACCACCACCTCGGAGCCGTCCAGCCAGGGCTGCTCGGCCTTGGCGGCCAAGTCATAGACCAGCGGATGGATGATGTCGTCCAAGTCCCGGCGATCCTGGTCGGCTGTCGGACCGCCGAAGACCCGTGCCGCCAAAGCCGACCTGTCCACTCCACCATGGCCGTCCCCGCATCCTAAACCGAACCTCTCCAGCACCGGCCTTACGCCGGGTCCGCCCGGAGCGATGACCTCGTGGGAGAGCCGATCGTAATCGATGACCCTGGCCCCGTCCTGAGCCAGCCGAGCCGCCACCGTGCTCTTGCCGGCCGCAATCCCGCCAGTCAATCCTACACGTATCATCACGACCTCCCGCTTATACCTTATGGCAGCACATACAAATGGAGGGGCCCGACCGAGGCCGGACCCCTCCATTTACCGCTTAACGCTCACTTCTTTTCCTTGAGCAGCTGCTCGCGCAGGGCGGCCAGCTGGTCGTCGGAGGCCAAAGTGCCCTCGGAGCTGGACTCCGAGCTGTAGTTGGTGGTCTCCTCGGAGTTCTGACGGCGGGAGCGGGAACCGGCGGCAGGCGTCTGGGAGGACCGGCTGTCCTCAGCAGCCGAAGCCTCGGCGTTCTCCAGCTCCTTGGCCACGAAGGCCTTGTGCTGCTCCCAGAGGTCGTGGGCGGCCGCATACTGGGACTCCCACTCCTCCCGCTGCTTCTCGTAGCCGGCGATCCACTCGTTGCTCTCGGGGTCGAAGCCCTCGGGGTACTTGTAGTTGCCGTCCTCGTCGTACTCGGCAGGCATGCCATAGATGGCCGGGTCGAAGTCCTCGGAGGTCGGGTCGACAGAGTCGTCGGCCTGCTTGAGGGACAGGGAGATGCGGCGGCGATCCAAGTCGACGTCGATGACCTTGACGAAGATCTCCTCGCCCTGCTTGACCACGGTCTCGGGGTTCTCCACGTGGCGGTTGGCCAGCTCGGAGATGTGGACCAGGCCCTCAATGCCGTCCTCGACGGAGACGAAGACACCGAACTGCACGATCTTGGTGACCTTGCCCTTGACGATCTGCCCGGGCACGTGGGTTCGTGCGAAGCGCTGCCAAGGATCTTCCTGGGTGGCCTTAAGGGACAGCGAGATGCGCTCGCGGTCCATATCGACATCCAGCACCTCGACGGTGACCTTGTCGCCCACCTTGACGACCTCGCTGGGGTGGTCGATGTGCTTCCAAGAGAGCTCGGAGACGTGGATCAGGCCGTCCACGCCGCCCAGGTCGACGAAGGCGCCGAAGTTGACGATGGAGCTGACCGTACCCTCGCGGATCTGGCCCTTCTTGAGCTGGGCCATGAAGGTCTCGCGCACCTCGGACTGAGTCTCCTCCAGGTACTGGCGGCGGGAGAGGACCACGTTGTTGCGGTTCTTGTCCAGCTCCAGGATCTTGGCCTTGATCTTCTGCCCGATGTAGGGGGACAGGTCGCGCACGCGGCGCATCTCGACCAGGGATGCGGGCAGGAAGCCACGCAGGCCGATGTCGACGATGAGCCCGCCCTTGACGGCCTCGATGACGGTGCCCTCAACGACGCCGTCAGCCTCCTTGATCTTCTCGATGTCGCCCCAGGCGCGCTCGTACTGGGCACGCTTCTTGGACAGGATCAGGCGGCCTTCCTTGTCCTCCTTGGTGACGACCAAAGCCTCGATGGTGTCACCGACCTGGACCACATCGTCGGGATCGACATCCTTCTTGATGGAAAGCTCGCGGGAGGGAATCACGCCCTCGGTCTTGTAACCGATGTCTAGCAGAACCTCGTCATGGTCGATCTTAACGACCGTCCCCTCGACCAGATCCCCATCGTCGAAGTTCTTGATGGTGGAATCGACTGCCTTGATGAAGTCTTCCTCGGACCCGATGTCATTGACCGCGACCTGGGGGACTTCCTTCTTGTTCTCTGCCATTAATTAAATTGTTTCTTGTATAGTTGGTGGATATTTTTCCGTATTGAGTTATGTGTTCCCGCCGGCAGGCGCGAACATTTTCCATGATAGGAGACACCACGGTCATTGTCGCCGGGAGACCTCGGGCGTGTCGCAGGCAGGGATCCCGGCGGCCCGCTCAGCGGATTCGACCACATTGGCCAGAAGCATGGCCCGGGTCATGGGCCCCACCCCGCCGGGATTGGGCGTGTAGGCGGCTGCAGGCAGCCTGGCTGCCGGATCGATGTCGCCCCTGACCCGCCAGCGCCCCTCCTGCTGATCCCAGATCCGGGAGACGCCTACATCCACCAGGACGGCACCCTGGCGAACCTGGTCGGGACCAACTAGCCCGGCTTGTCCTACGGCTGCGATGATCACGTCAGCCCTGCGCAGATGGGCGTCAATATCCCCGGTGCGGGTATGGCAGAGGGTCACGGTGGCATCAACCCCGCGGTTGGTCAGGAGCAGCCCGATAGTGCGGCCCACGGTCAATCCTCGGCCCAACACGCAGACCTCCTTGCCGGCCATGTCAATCCCGTAATGGTCCAGCAGATACAGGATCCCCCGCGGGGTGCAGGGCAGGGGGGTCCTCACCCGGCCGTCGGTATGCAGGACCAGCTGGCCCAAGTTGTATGGATGCATGCCGTCGGCGTCCTTGACTGGATCGATGCGATCGATGATTTCAGCGGGATCCACGCCCTTGGGCAGTGGCAGCTGGACGATGTAGCCGGTGCAGTCAGGATCCTGGTTGAGCTGATCCACCGCAGCAAGAATCCGCTCCTTGCCGGCCTCAGCGGGCAGATCAATCCTGATCGACCTGATGCCCACCTGATTGCAGTCCCGGTGCTTGCCCTCCACGTATTTAAGCGAGCCAGGGTCCTCCCCCACCAGGATGGTCCCCAGGCCGGGAGTGCGTCCCATGGCCGTCAACTTCGCCACGCGAGCGCGCAGGTCCTGCTTGAGTTCCGCAGCCGCCGCCTTTCCGTCCAGTTTCACTGCAGTCAAAACATCTCCATCATCCAAGCGGGCGCAAACCCTTGTCGAAATCGTATGAGCCAGCCTAGCGCAGATTCTTCCCCGACCGGAACCGCCGTCCAAGAGCCGGTTCGGAAAAACTCGACTACTGAAGTTGCGCGCTGTCCCCTCCCCAACGATAATGAGAATCATACTCAATAAGAGCAGAACCACTGACTGAAACCACTGCCGAGAGGGATGCCATGGATAAGGACAGGGATGGAACATCCACGCAGGCCTGCATCATCTTCGACCATGCTGCCATCCGGCGATCCGGACGGCTGATCTGGTCGGAGGGGACCTTCGCCATACCCTCGGGAACAGTGACCGCCATCGTGGGCACCAACGGCACCGGCAAGACCAGTATGATGCAGGCCGAGCTTGGTCTGCTCCCCCTGGATGCAGGCAGTCTGCAAGTCCTGGGGCAGACAGCCGGACAAGCCAACAACCGCATTGGCTACGTGCCTCAGAGCTACACCTCTGATATCGACTCCAACCTGACGGCCGAGCAGTCCGTCCTGCTGGGGCTGACCGGCACCCGCTTCGGCATTCACCCCGTTACCCGGCAGGACCGCGAGCGCGCCAGAAAGGCCATGCGCTTCGTCGGCGTGGAGGACCGGGCCCACCTACGCCTGTCCCAGCTCTCCGGCGGCCTGCGCCAGCGGGTGGCCATCGCCCAGGCCCTGGTCTGCGATCCTGATCTGCTCATGCTGGACGAGCCCCTGGCCAATCTGGACCTGGCCGGGCAGCGCGCCACCGTCCACCTGCTGGCACAGCTCAACAGCCGTCTGGGCATGACCATCCAGGTGGTGGCCCATGACCTGAACATGCTGCTTCCTGTGCTGACCGGGGCGGTCTACCTGCTGGACGGGCACCCCCACTACGCCCGCATGGACGACGTACTGGACTCGGACCTGCTTACCCACCTCTACGGCACCAAGGTGGAGGTGGTCACCACTCCCCAGGGGGACATGTTCGTGGCCCCCGATATGGACGAGCCGATCGGACCCGTCCACAATCGCTATCAACCCAGCCAGGTGGCCCGCCTGCACGGGGCTGACCGGGAAAGGACCTCATGACCACACCAGTCTTCGACCCCCATTGGATGGAGATCCTCGCCGCCCCCTTCATGCGCGACGCCATGGTGGCTGGCCTGTGCATCGCCGTAGCCGCCGGAGCCATGGGTTACTTCACCATCGCCAGACACTCCACCTTCGCCGCCCATGCCCTGGCCCACATCGGCCTGCCCGGCGCCACGGGGGCCGTCCTGCTGGGGCTGCCGGTCTCTGCCGGAATGGGCCTGTTCGCCCTGGGCGGGGCACTGGTCATCGGCGCCCTGGGCAAGCGGGCCTCCCAGCGGGAGATCGCCACGGGCACGGTTTTGGCCTTCGCCACCGGCCTAGGGCTCTTTTTCGCCAGGATGTCCAGCTCGGCCTCCCAGCAGATGCAGGCCATCCTCTTCGGATCCATCCTGACCATCACCCGAGGGCAGGTCGTCGGCTTCATAATCTTCGACGCAATCCTGCTGATCCTTCTGGCCCTGATCTACCGGCCCTTGCTTTTCAGCTCCCTGGATGAGCAGGTGGCCCAGGCCCGCGGCGTGCCCATCGGGCTGATGAACCTGACCTTCATGGCCATCATGGCCGGGGTCATCACCATCGCCGTACCTGCAGTGGGGACCCTGCTCATCTTCGCCCTGGTCGTCACCCCGGCGGCCACGGCCAACATTCTGGTAGCCTCTCCCCTGCGGGCCATGCTCCTGTCAGGATTGATCTGCCTGGCTTCCATCTGGGGAGGCCTGGTTATTTCGGCCATGGTGCCTGCTCCACCCAGCTTCATCATCGTGACCCTGTCCACCCTCTTCTGGGCTCTGGCCAAGGGATGGGCGGCCTTGCGCGCCTGATGCCGGTCAGTCCACCAGAGCGGTGGCCATGACGGCGATACCCTCGTCGTGACCGGTAAAGCCCATGCCATCAGTGGTGGTGGCGGTCAGCCGAACCGGAGCCCCGACAGCCTGACTCATGGCCTGCTGGGCCAGGCGACGACGGGAGGCAATTCTTGGGCGCTGGCCGACTATGACCAGGGAGGCGTTGAGCAGCCTGCGATCGTGTCCATGCAGGCAGCCCATGGTCTTCTCCAGCATGGCTGCCCCATGCATGCCCACACCAGGGGACTGCGATCCCAGGCCGAACAGGGTGCCGATGTCGCCCAGATCGGCGGCTGACAAGATGGCATCAATCAGGGCATGGGCGGCCGCATCGCCGTCAGAATCGCCCAGCAGGCCAGGGGTTCCGTCATTCCAGGACAGGCAGGCCAGCCAGAGGGGACGCCCGCCAGTCGGGTCGAAGCGGTGGGCATCAAAGCCCAGTCCAACGCTTGGATGGCCCATGACCGGATCCGGCCTCAGCGCTTGCCCTTGGTCTTGGTCTTGCCCTTGGTCTTGGCGGCCTCCTGAGCCACCCGTGCCAGGGTCTTGGAAGCCGGCTCCTTGGGGGACTTGGTATGGTGCTTGTCGTCGCCGGGCATGGGCTCCGCATAGCCCAGGTTGACATCCAGCAGACGCTGGGCCTCGTCCTCGCCCAGTTTCTCGGACAAGGCGATCTCGGAGGTCAGGATCTTCCGGGCCTTGATCAGCATCCGCTTCTCGCCCGCCGACAGCCCGTGCTCGTCCACGTCGCGCTGGGAGAGGTCGCGCACCACCTCGGCGATCTTGTTAACCTCGCCGGTGGCGATCTTCTCCACATTCAGCTTGTAGCGGCGGGACCAGTTCATCTCCTTCTCCTCGACCACTGGAGTGCGCAGGATCTCGAAGACCTTAGCCACCGCCTTGGCGTCGACGATGTCCCTGACGCCCACCTTGGCCGCGTTCTCGACGGGGACGTTGATGACCAGCCCGTCAGAGGAGAGCACGGACAACTGCAGGTACTTGCGGGTGACGCCCTTGACAGTCCGTTCGGTGATGGCATCCACCCTGGCGGCCCCATGACGCGGATAGACGACCATGTCACCGACCTTGTAACCCATATATCCTCCAGAACGAGTCGATAAAATACCATATAATAATGTCATTGCGCATGGACTTGCCGACGGGGCTCAAATACGACGCGGTTCTCTGCGAGCACACTTCCCCTGGAGGCTCTGAAGACTATTCTGGAAGAAATGACGGTGGTGGAACGAATGCCGGCAAGGCTCCACCCCGCATGACGAGCATCGTTTTGCGGATCAGTGATCGAAGACAGAGGTAGGCATGATCAAAAACAAAAGCCGCTACACTACACCCAGCACCATCCTGGTGGTTGAGGACGAACCCACCCTGGCCACCGCCATCGCCCAGCGCATCACCGCCGAAGGGTGGACGGCCCGGGTGGCCTCGGATGGCGCCAGCGCCGTGCAGGCCGCATCCCAGATCAAACCCGACCTGGTCATCATGGACATCATGTTGCCCGTCATGGACGGACTGGAGGCCACCAAGCGGATCGTGGCCGAGCGGCCGGTGCCGGTGCTGATTCTGACCGCCAGGGACGACGAGGCCGACAAGGTGACCGGTCTAGGCGCCGGGGCTGACGACTACATGACCAAGCCCTTCTCCATGCGCGAGCTGATCGCCCGTTGCAAGGCCCTTCTGCGCCGGGTGGAACGGGCCAAGGTCATCGCCAAGAACTCCGAGAACGAGAAGGTGCTGGACTTCGGATCCCTGGTCATCGACCCAGCCCAGCGCATCGTGACCCTGCGCGGAGAACAAATCCACCTGACCCCCACCGAATTCGACCTGCTGGCCACGCTGGCCCGTCGACCCAAGTCCGTGCTCACCCGCGAGAAGCTGCTGGAGGAGGTCTGGGACTGGGTGGATGCCTCGGGCACCAGAACGGTGGACTCCCACGTCAAGGCTCTGCGCCACAAACTGGGTTCGCAGATGATCCGCACCGTGCACGGTGTGGGCTACGCCTTCGAGCCGCCCGAGGATCAGGAACAGGGACAGCGGTAGCGGCCGCGGATGCACGCCATGAGCAAGGACGGCAGAAGCCGGCGCAAGGGGCCCAGTCTGAGTGCGCGGGTGGACCGCGAACGGCCCATCGGAACCTTCGCCTCACTGAAGGTGGAGCTGAGCGTCCTGATCATCATCTCCACAGCCATCGCCTTCGTCATGGCCTGGTTCCTGCTGAAGATGGGCTGGAGCGGCTGGATTGCCATGCCGCTGACCTTGGTTGTGGCCCTGGGGATCACCTACTTCTTCTCTCGGGGGCTCACCGCTCCCCTGCGGCAGATGCGGGATGCGGCCGAGGCCATGGCCGACGGGGACTATACGGTCCGGGTCCATGCCACGACGACCAGCCATGACGAGGTGGGGCTCCTGGCCCAGTCCTTCAACGAGATGGCCGAGGAGCTCCAGCATGCCGACCAGATGCGCCGGGACATGGTGGCCAATGTCAGCCACGAGCTGCGCACCCCCGTCTCGGCCCTGCAGGCCATGGTGGAAAACATGGCGGACGGGGTGACCGAGCCCACGCCAGCCAACCTGGAGGGGATACTGGAGCAGACCCACCGGCTGTCCGACCTGATCGCCTTCCTGCTGGACCTGTCGAGGATGGAGGCCGGGGCGGCCAGCCTGCAGATCGAGGACTTCGACTTCGGCGACTTCATCGACGAGACCCTCCAACCTCTGGCCGTAGCAGACGCCGGGCACGCCCACGACATCCAAGTTGATCTGGAGAAGGGCCTGAGGATGGAGGGCGACCAGGACCGGCTGCGCCAGCTCTTCACCAATGTCATCAGCAATGCCCTGAAGCACTCGGCCGATGGCACCACGGTGCTGATCCAGGCCCACGAGGACCGGCAGCAGGAGGCCATAGTCACCAATGTGGTCAACTTCGGCTCGCAGATACCCCCTGAGGCCCGCACCGATATCTTCCGGCGCTTCGTCAAGGGCAAGGCCGGGCCTGGCACGGAGTCTGGCGGCACCGGGCTGGGGCTGTCCATCGCCCGCTGGGCGGCCCAGCTGCATGGGGGTCAGGTGCAGGTGGTGGACGATCCGCGCGGGGCGGACTTCGAGATCACCCTGCCCAAATATCACCGCGACCCAGACGAGGACGAGGGGGCCGGGAACCGCTCCGGCGGGCCCGACGCGCCGCATTGACGAGGAGGCCCACCTCGGCTCATAATGAAATCGAACATTTGTTCGAATGCCATCGAGTTCGAGGTGTGCCATGGTCGCTACCATTCATGGGTCGCCAGATGCGGCCCTTGCTTCCCTGCGGGAGTGCCGGGTCGATGCCCTGAGCCTCTTCCGGGAACACCCCAGCCCTGTCCCCCAGGCCTTGGAGGCTGTCCACGCCGGCTTCCCCTCAGTAGCCCAGGACTACTTCAGCGGCGACTTCAGCTTCGACCAGAACGTCATCGTTCACCCCGACTCCACCTTCATCATCCATGTGGCCGGCGATTCCATGACCGGCGCCGGCATCTTCGATGGGGACCTGCTGGTGGTCGACCGGTCCCTGGAGCCGCGCGAGGGGGACATTGTCATCGCCATCCTGGACGACGAGCTGCTGGTCAAGCGGCTGGCCAGGCGCAGGGGACGGACCATGCTGCGGGCCGAAAACCCCGCCTACCCCGACTTCATACCCCAGGAGGGCGAGGAGCTGGTCATCTGGGGGGTGGTCATTGGCAACTACCACTGGCAGCGGGTGGACGCCAGGGGCGAGTCACGGAACGGCTCTCCCCTGCCTCAGGTCACCTATCCCGGACATACTCCGCACGGACCCGGACGCACGGGAAGTCGAGACCGGAAGCCCGTCTATCCCTCCACGGGCTGGGGGTCGGCATGAGCGCACAGAGACCGGCCGATCCTGCACCCGGGACGGCTCTGACCAGTCAGGTGGTCCTGGCCGACGCCAACTCTTTCTTTGCCTCCTGCGAGGCCGTCTTCGACCCCTCCCTGGCTGACCGCCCTGTGGTCGTGCTGTCCAACAACGACGGCTGCGTGGTGGCCCGCAACCGCCCGGCCAAGGCCCTAGGCATCACCAACGGCACACCCTGGTTCACCATTCGTGAACGGGCCCTGCAGGACGGGGTGGTGGCCCGCAGCTCCAACTATGAGCTCTACGCCAGCCTTTCCAGGCGCATGATGGCCATCATGACCCATTTTCTGCCCAACCAGGAGGTCTACTCCATCGACGAATGCTTCATGGACAGCATCTGGAGTGACAAGCGCACCGTCGAAATCTGCCGGGAGCTGCGCGCCGCGGTCCTGCGGTCGACCGGCATTCCCGTCAGCGTGGGTGTGGCGCCCACCAAGACCTTGGCCAAGGTAGCCAACCACTGGGCCAAGGACCGTCCCTCGACCGAGGGAATCACCCTCTGGAGCCAGGTGGAGGCCCAGTATGGCGACCAGGCCCTGGCATCGGTGCCCGTCGACCAGGTCTGGGGGGTGGGCCGACGTCTGACCGGCAGGCTCATGGGCATGGGCATCACCACTGCCCTGGATCTGCGCGATGCCGATCCCTCGCTGATCCGTCACCGGTTCTCCGTCATGCTGCAGCGCACCGTGCTGGAATTGAGGGGACGGCCCTGCATCGAACCCGAGGCGGATGCCGCCAGGGGCGTGCGCACCGATCAGATTCTGTGCTCGCGCATGTTCTCCCACCCCGTCGAGGGCTACGCCACCCTGGCCCAGGCGGTGAGCATCTACGCCCAAAAGGCCTGCCGCCGTCTGCGTCGGCAGCACGGCCTGTGCGGCAGGGTGCGGGTCTTCTGCTCCACCAGCCCCTATGCGCCCCAGCAGTTCTGCGCAGCCAGCCGGACCGTCGTCCTGGAGGACCCCAGCGACGATCCCCTGGTCATCGCCGGCGCAGCCAGCCGGGCGCTCAAGGGCCGGGTGGATCCGCACGCCCGCTGGATCCGCGCCGGGGTAGTTCTGCTGGACCTGACCGATGCCGGCCACTTCCACACTCTGGAAGGCTTGGAAGCAGCCCGGGACACCCATGGTCTGGGGGATGTCCTGGAAGATGCCACCCGTCGTTTCGGCCCCTTCCGGATAGGCATAGGCTACGGAGGCATCCGCGGCCAGGGCCGGGGCGACGAGGACACAGGGGCCGACTGGGCCATGAACCGGGGCATGCTCTCCCCTCGGTCCACCACCCGCTGGGACGAGATGGCCGTGGCCCAAGCCCGCTAGACATCCTCATGGCCTGGTGGGACGGCCGCCAGAGCCAAGGCAGCCAGGGGCAGAGCGCCTGCGGTCTCCAGGGCACGAGCGCACTGGCGGATTGTGGATCCCGTGGTGATGATGTCGTCCACCACCAGAACAGGATGACCGGCCAGCCGCGAGGGATCCGCAACCGCGATCCGGCCCGTCAGCCGACGTGAACGGTTCCGGCGGCCGCCCGCCTGGACAGACCTGGTTTTTACGGAGTTCATGATCAGCGCCGGTTCCACCCGGACGTCCAGGCCCTGCCGCTGCAGGGCCTGGACCAGAGACAAAAGGATCGGCTGCAGATGAGCCCTCCCCCGTCTTCGCAAGGAGGCGGCCGAGGAGGGGGCGGAAACCACCAGGATCGCCTTCGCAGGCTTGGACCGAAGCAGAGGATCGATCAGCCTGGACAGGGCCGGAGCAAGATCGGCCAGAGCCTGGCCCAAGGGTCCATCCAAGGGTCGGTTGTCATGGTCCTTCCAGGCCAGAATGATCCGCCGTACGGGTCCACGATATGGAGCGCAGGCTAGGGCCTGGCCTAGGGCATAGGCGGGCGCAGGCACCGACAGGGGTCGGAAGAGCAGGGATCTGCAAGTGGGGCAGAGCGAGAGATCAGGGCGGTCACAGCCGGCGCAGGCTCGAGGAGCCAGCAGGCCCATGGCCGAGCCCGCCAAGGCCGAGGCTACAGCACAAACGGCCTGTCGGAGTCGGCCGGATGGCAATGAATGGTTGCGCATATCGTCTAGCCAACCCTCAGACATTGAGAATAGGCAAGCAGAAGAAAGCCATGTGCATGAACAGGCTATCTGTTCACAGAATCACTGTTCACAGACTCGTCAGCGGACAGGTTCAGCAGGTTCAAGCCAGGTCAGCCTCCAGAACCCGGATCAAGTCCAGGGCATCGGCAGGATTGTGCACACGCAGAGCCATGGCCCCGGCCAGAGCCGCCGGATAGTCGTTGCCGTCCGGATCCATCCGGTCACCCACGAAGGCGATCTGGCCGACATCCATGCCCAGTATCTTGGCCAGGGAGGTCATGGCATAGGCCTTGTCGATGCCCTTGGCTGAGATGTCCACGCTGGTAGAGCCGCCGGAGCGCACCTGCAGGTGGGGCAGGTCGGCGGCCACGGCCCGGGCCAGGGCATCCTTGCGGCTGTTGTCCGGATCCCAGGCCTCCTTGGCTGCCACGGGGGCCTGCTGACCCAGGGCCGAGAAGGTTATCTGACTGCCACGATCCTCGATGCGCGGCCCCCAGACCTGCTCCTCCCAGTCGCCCAGCTGCTTGGCCCTTCGCTCCAGACTGGCCCCGGCGGCCTGCCGGTCCTGGGCGCTCAGGTCGTGGGTGTAGATGCAATTCCAGCTTCCGTCCTGCCAGCGGTAGTAGCGGGTGCCGCTGGTGGGCATCAGATGCAGCTGGTCGAAACGGGTGTCGTCGGGCAGGGCATCCAGCACTTGGTCGCGAAACTGGCTGAACCGTCCGCCCGAGACGATGGCCACGGGCCGGAGCTGGGTCAGGGCGGCGAAATGGACGGCCATGGTCTGGTCCATGCGGGTCTTGGACAGCGCCAGGGTATTGTCCAGATCAAAGGCCAGCACCCGGGCCCGTGCGCAGATGGAACTTATGTCTTGGCTGCCCCACCAGGCCACGCTCACCGCACCGTCCTCCGCCATGATTGCTCCCATCCGCTTGTCGATCATCGCTCCATGCTACAAGACACCCTGAATCGAAACCGCCACCGAGTTGAGGGGCTATGGTGAGTGTCATGATCAACGATCAGCCGCCTTGGTCCCGCAGCGTCTATCGGGACAGTCATGGCCGGGGGACTCGTCGACCCACCTTCGGCACCCGTCTGCCCCGCTATCGCACCAGATGCGGTATCTTCGACGATCTGACCGCAGCCCAGATCCGGCGGCTGGGCGCCGGCTGGCCCCAGCTGGTCAAGCCTGTCCAATTCGCCGTCGAGGATGTGCCGCCCTCCGACCCCACCCCCTGGGAGGACAGGTCGGACCTGTTCTCACGCAGTTTCCCGGCGGGCCGCGGCATTCCCGCCAGGATCGTCCTGTACCGGATGCCCATCCAGAACAAAACCCGAGACCGCACCGAGCTGGAACTGATCATCCGCGATGAGCTGGTCTTGCAGCTGGCTGACCTTTACGGGCGCGACCCCGAGGAGATCGACCCCATGTGGGGACGCTGAAGGCCTAATCTCAGGGCAGGGCAGTTGGGTCGGGGCCGGAACGGATCACGGTGGTGGTGGGCATGAGCCCGTCAGGAGCCATGACCGCCAGGCCGGCCAGACCAGCCTGGTTGACTGCGTCCACACTCAGGCGGGCGTTCCAGATCAGCCGGGATGAGCCATGCCCAGAGTCCTCGTTCATCCGCACAGCGGCCACCTGGTCGCCCAGATCATGGATTGAAAGCTCATTGGCCCGACCCGCTTCTACAGTCAGCGAGCGCCCTCCCAATTTGTTGCCCTTCTCGTCGAATCCAACCAGTTCAGCCTTGATCGGATTCGCCGATGGGTTGACCAAGGTCAGCACGGCCTGGGCTGGCTGGGATATGGCCAGCGCCGAGGAGGCGGCAGCAGTCCCTGCAGGAATCAGAGCCAGATCCGACTGCGACTGGTCCTGACTGCCCTGGTCGGTCACCTGCAGGACCGCGCGAACAGGCCGGTCGGCATGCACCTGCAGAGCCAGCTTGCCATCGGGCACGCCACCCAGGTCCACCGCCGTGGCCTGAGAGCCCTGCAGATCCACCCGCCGCAGGGATTGCTGACCGCCTTCATCCACCCAGGACAGTTCCACCGCCGTGGCATGGGAACCTTGCAGCAGCAGGGTGGCCTGGTCTGCACCTCGCAGGCCGGGAATGACCAGATCACGGCCGGGAGCCGCCAGGGCAGTCACCTGATCCGAGCCGCGCGGATCGAGTCCAGACATGACATTGACGGAGACCGACATGGCCACCGGGGCCTGGGAGCTGCGGGCCCGGACATAGATGGCCTGCTGGCCAGGAGCCGCCGCAGACAGGTCATATGAAGCATGGCCGCCAGGTGCCACGGTAATGGTTTTTCCTGTTTCAAGTGACAGATGGCCCGAGGAGTGCGAACCCTGGACCTCAAGGCTGATTACCGTGGCCTTGGATGACGGGTTGTAGGCCACCAGCCGCTGGGTGATCCCTCTGCTGGTGGCGGGCAGCAGGAAGTCCGCATTCATGGCGGCCCGTGGGCAGGCCAGCGCCTGGATCCCCCGCAGATCGCCCTTGGTGGCCCAAGAGACCATGCCGACAGCAGCCCCCGTGCCCGGCTGGGACTTGAGCATCCGAGAGTCGAAAGCAGTAGCCGAAGCGCCAGGGTCTAGCGAGGCGGCCATGGCCTTCTGCCCGTCCAAGAGATCGGGATCAGTCACCATGGTGCGTTGCCCGCCCCCCATTGGAGTCAGGCTGGAACTACCGATGGACCCGAAAGCTGCAGCTGTGACACGGGAGCTCAGATCGCCCTCCGATGCCTTGAACTGGTCATCGCCTACCTTGTCCTCGTCCTCTACCGCCATGCGAGCCGGGCAGTAGGCCGCCACCTCCCGCTGGCTGACCCGGCTGGCCATGACTGTCGAGCCTCTGGCTCCATCGGCCAAGGAGGCCGGAGGCGTCCAGATCAACAGAGCGGCAATCAGGACCGCCACCGAGGGCGCCGTGACCAGAGCGGCCACCAGGGATCCTTTGCTTCGTGCACTCATAGTTGCTCCCTTCCGAAGCAGCTCGGACGCGGCAGAGCCACCAGGCAGTATCCCAGCAGGATCAAGCACAGGGCCCACAGCCAGACCCTCCTCCAGGTGCTGGCCTCTGCCCGACGGACCCCGGTCATATCAACGCCCGTGTCCTCGCCGGACTGTGAACTCAAACGGAAATAGGTTCCCTGGGCGTTGGCCACAACCTGCTGGGCGCCGTCACTGGCCGTGATGTTGGAAACCAGGTCATCGTTGGGCGTGGACCCCAAGCCCGCTGCCCCGGAACGGTCGACAGGCACATAGATCCCCCCGAAGCCCAGGTCGGTCACAGCGGCTACCGCCTTGGAGTCAGCATTGGCCATCAGAGCCGCCACCGAATGCGAGAGGACGTCCTCGCCGGTCATCTGCCCGCCGTCCACCCGCTGGGCACGCAGAGCAGGCGAGGCATCGATCAGCTCTCCGCGTGAGGTGTGCAGACCGCTGTAGGCCACGCGGCCATGGGAGGGCGAGGTCAGCACCAGCACCCGATGGGATGGATCCTTGTCCAGGTAGTCCACCGCCACAGCCGGAAGCTGCCGGCCGTCAGCGGACAGGGGCCCGCCGACAGGCGCCGCCAAACCGGCCACTGCCACGCCCGCAGTTACCAAGCCCAGGACCAGGCCCAGCAGGAGCCTCAAAACCCGTCCGCCATCATCGACCGAAACTGTTGATGTTGGGAAGGACTGCGCAGGAGGCAAGGGCGGGCGATCCGCATTGCCGTCAGAGGCCTGATCATGCCCAGGAGCCAGGGGCGAGAAAGGACGGACTGCCCTGCCAGCCAGAAGGCCCAGACAGGTCAGCAGCCCCATAAAGGCCATCATCATGCCAGGCAGGACCGAACCAGCCACTGGGCCGGTCTGGTCCAGACCAGTGCAAACCGCCTGCGAAACCAGCGCCAGAACCAGGCCCAGCAGGACCGTGATCCAAAGAATCCTGGCCGCCTTGAGCGCCCGAGGCACAACCAGGGCAATAAAAGCCAGTAGGGCCACCGTCAGCAAACAGCAGGCCAGCGCGGCCGGACGCCAGAGTTCAGGTCGCCACCTGATGGGCCATAGGGCTGAAACATCCAGGCCCAGCAGGCGGGTCAGCAGTTCCCCCAAGCTTCCGGTTCTGGGTCGGCCGGTCAGGTCAGCCGAAGGAATCATCAGGTCAGAGAACAACTGCCTCCAAAGCCCTTGACTGGCATGATGCAGGGAGTTGACCAAGGTGGGCGCCAGGGCCAGCACCGAAGGCAGGGGCATCAGCAGCAGCATGATCCGGTGGGAGGACACCAGGCAGATCGCCACAATGAAGAGCGGAATCATGGCCAGCATGAGCTGGGGTTCGGCTGCCAGGACCGGCAGGAAGCAGATGGAGGCCAGAGCCGCCTGCTGCACCGAGGCCTTGGGGCGCACGGGGGCCTCGGTCTGATACAGCCCCACAGCCTTGGAAACGAAGGCAAAGGCGGCAGGCATAAAGGCCATGACCGTCAGCATGGGCAGCTGCAGACCATCGACCATGCCCAGGGCGAATGCCAGGCAATCCCAGAGCAGCCCCAGCAGGACGCGGATTGGATTGGATCTGGTGACCACGCCGGCCAGGGCCCAGAAGGACAGAGCGGCCAGTCCCGTCTCCGTCAAGAGCATAAGGGCCATGGCCTGAGCCATATGACCGCCGGTCAGCAGAGCGAAAGGCAGGAGGACCAGAAGGAAGGGGGCAGGAACTGCGGGCTGCCCCACACCCCCCGCCCAGGACCATGAGGTGGTGGCTGCCGCCAGCAGACTGGACCAGTCGGCTCCTGACGAAGGCAGAGAGGGCGCGTGGACGGCCCCTCCCGAAAAGATGGCACGACAGAGGGGCCAGTGGGTGGCCACCAGGGCCACCAAGACCGCTATGGTCATCCCTGAAGCCCAGGCTAGGCGACGTAGGAACTGCTTGCGCAGATGAGCCAATGCCAGATGGCTGAGCATGGGATGCTCCTGCTGGTCGTGGAAGGCCTGCCTGCGCTGCCGCCACTGCCGGATCTGCTGACCGCTGGCCTGAAGAACATCCAATCGACGGGGACTGCCATGGCAGGCGGAAGTCAGGCGGCGACGCATGGTCAGCAACGCTGCAGGACGGGCCAGGATCCGCCAGGGTGCGCACAGACGGCAGAGGGCCCTGTAGGGCCGCTTGCCGATAAGATCCAGGGCCATGAACCACAGTGCCGCCAAGATCCGCCAGAGCCAGACCAACAGCCACCAAGGCAGGGCAAAATCGGTCAGCAGGTAACGCTCCCGAGCCAGCATGGGGCCCATAGAGGCATCCAAGCGGTGGTCGGGCTGCACCGGCCGTCCACTCCTATCGCGCAATCCGCTCACCCGGGCGCTGGCATGGGCCATCCGAGCACTGGGCACCACCACCACCCGTCCTCCTGACAGGCAGATGCGGCGGCAGAGATCGTCGGCTTGGCCGAAAGTGCCAGCCCAGGAGCCTGGTCCGCCCAGGTCCTTGATAGTCTGCATGGGCACCAGGACGCCGGCCAGGCTCACCGCAAAGACATCCTGGCGCGCGTCATACTGCTCCTGGTCGGGCTCACTGTCCACTACCAGGCTCACTGTTCGGTGATGGTAGGCATACCGACCCACGTCCCGCAGTCCCTCGCCCTGCCAGTCATACTGCTTGGCGCCCAGCAGGGAGGCAGTGGGATTGCTGTGCCAGGTGTCCACCAGCTTGTCCAGGCAATGATCATCCAGGGGACGGCAGTCGTCATGCAGAAGCCAAAGAGCGCGGATCCGACCAGGCAGACGGGCATAGCCAAGCGCCTTGTTCACGGCATCGCCGAATGAGGAGGCGCCTCGGGCGCGAACCACCTGCACCTCCACCCGCGCTGGCCCGTCCACCGGGAACTGCGCATAGAGAGGCTCCACAGTGGATCCCGAACAGTCCGCGATGATCAGAAGGCGTGGCAAGAGGCTCTGTCGCAAGAGGGCGCGCAGGGTGTCAGGCAAGTAGGTCAGGTCATGCTCGACAGTGATCACCGCCGCCACTGCATCCTCTACTTGAGGGCTGGCGGCGGACGAACATTCGTTCATGACTGCAGAGAGGACCTGCCGAACATCCTGGGCTTGAGGCGCGACGAAACTCATGCGTTCCAGTCTACGCAATCCAGGTCACCGGGTGCCTCGCTCGGGCAACTGGGCGATTCAGGCCTGACGCTGCGCGCGCATCCTCTTCTTGTAGCGGCGGCGCTCCCGTTCGCTCATGCCGCCCCAGATGCCAAAGCGCTCGTCGTGCTCGACCGCCCAGTCCAGGCACTGCTTTCGGACGGTGCAGTCGGCGCAGACCCGTTTGGCCTCCTGGGTGGAGCCTCCCTTGCCCGGGAAGAATGCTTCCGGGTCGGTCTGTGCACAAAGCGCCTCGCTTCGCCAGGATGGTCCGATGTTGACCTCGAACCATTGCATCAACGGCGTCAGCCTGTTTTTAGTTGTACTGCTGTATCGAGTGTCTACAAAACCACTCATAGCGACCCCCCAGTCCCTAGTGTGTTTACACACTTTTATTACAGCTGCTGCTGGGGTCTTTTGTCAACCCCCAGATGACTGCAAGCGCAACTGAGCAACACTTTGAGGGATTTGTATCGCCCAAGAGGAGCTGCGGATGGGGGTCAGACTATACTGTGATTGGTTCAAGCACGCGTCACCGCCATCCTGGTTCTTTCCGCCGGAATGGCCCCTATAGCGACAGCCGATGAGGAAGGCATACCATTGACGTCCCCAACCAGAAAGATGGGTCTGCCCAACATCAAGGCGGGCAGGAACGGCAAGCCCCAGCACAGCGACGGGTTCCGCAGCAGCCACTCCCTGCGCACGGGCATCTGTCTGGCCCTCACCTTCGTTCTTTGCTTCCTGGCCTCGACGGTGGCCGCCTTCTGGACAGACATCAACGGGCACATGCACGTGCTCGAGCCCATCAACCTGACCCAAGCCCACAAGGCCCCGGAAGACATCTATAAGGGCAAAACCCTGAATGTCCTGGTGCTGGGCCAGGACACCCGTGACGGTAAGGGCAATTCGGACGTTGGCGGCAGCGGGGACGGCCTGGAGGAAAACCACCAGTCTGACACGGCCATGGTGGTCCAGATCGCCGCCGATCGCTCCTATGTGAACGTGGTCTCCATCCCCAGGGACTCCATCGTGAACGCCCCGGCCTGCGTCACCAGCAAAGGCGAAACCATCCCGGCCCGCCGCCAGGTCATGTTCAACTCCATCTTCGCTGAGGGCTACAACCAAGGCGGCGATGCGAATTCGGCCGCCAGCTGCACCCTGGCTGCGGTCCGCTCCTTGACCGGCCTGGACATCCAGCAGTTCGTGGTGGCCGACTTCAATGGATTCAAATCCATCATCGATGCCCTGGGCGGGGTCGACGTATGCATCCCCAAGGACACCAAGGACAGCTACACAGGCATTGACCTAAAGCGCGGTCTGCACCATCTGGACGGGACCCAGGCAACCGAGTACGCCCGCATGCGCCATGGCACCGGTGCCGACGGATCGGACATCATGCGCACCACCCGCCAGCAGTACCTGATCAAGAGCCTGGTCAACGAGGCCAAGACCGTCGATATTTATTCAGACCTGCCCAAGGCCTACCGTCTGGCCACCACTTCCATGTCTACCCTGCAGCTGAGCGAGGGTCTGGGCAGCTTCCAGACCCTGCTGGGCCTGGGTAATTCGCTCAAACACATAGACGCCACGCACATCTACGCTCGGACTATACCGGTCAAGGAATGGTCCCAGGACCGGTACCGTGTTGTATGGACCGAGCAGGCCGAAACCATTTGGCACCTGCTGCGCCAGGACAAGCCATTGACCCAGGCCAATGAAGAAGCCGAGGCGGCTTCCTTGTCGAGCGCCTCCTCGTCGGATACATCCTCGTCGGAAAATCAGATCCAAGGCATCCAAAGGGCGCAGGGCAAGGCTGAAACCCGGAGCAGGAGCTCTGAAACAGAGTCCTCCACCCAGACTCCCTCTGCATCTGCCAATACTCTGCCCGATCCGGATCCGCGTACGGGACTGATTACCATGCCCGATAAGACCCTGATTGATCCGAGCACAGGCGGGATCGTCGACCCGAATGACGGGACCATTAAGGACGCGAACACCGGACAGTACATCGGCATGGCTGACCGCTACCTGTTCGCCACAGTCTGTGCGGTTCCAGCACAGAGATAGCCGATTAACTCACGTGGGTCGTTCAGGCATGCTATTGCTTGCCTAGTCGGTCTAAGTTATGGAGGTTGAAGGCATGCGGACTGGTTCAGGCCAAGGCGGACAAGAGCAGGAGCCACCAAGCTTCATGCCCTCCAGGCCTCGTCGTCTTGAAACTGCTCCTAGCGCTCCCGCCACCTCAGCCAGGCACAGCCGCAGACAGCAGGAACCTCCCAGCTTCTCGCCCTCCTCCTGGACCAACACGCCCCGAACAGTCAGACGCACCAGCGGCTCTTCACGAACCACGCCCAGGCCAGCGGCCCAGGCAGCTCCCAGCGGAAACAGCTGGGGCAACGGCGGCGGTCGAGGCAATCGGGGCATGCGGTCCAGCACTGCTCTGGCACATAAGCATCCAGTACGCAAGTTCGTAGGCACACTGCTCCTGGTCATCCTGCTGGCCCTGGTCCTACTGGCGGGCGGCGGATGGTTTTGGATCAATGCCAGGCTCAACCGCGAGCAAATGCTGACGGACGCCCCAGGCTCTGGAGCCACTACCTGGCTGCTGCTGGGGTCGGACCAGCGTGACGGCTCCCCAGGGGCCGGCCAGGACACCAGCATCACCGGTTTCCGGACCGACACCATCCTGGTGCTGACCAAGCCCCGGCACGGAGCTGCTTCCCTGATTTCCGTCCCCCGTGACTCCCTGGCCAAAGACGACGGGAGGTACATGAAGATCAACGCCGTGGCCTACACCTCGGGCTACCGATCCCTGACCAGTCAGATTGAGGGCATCACCGGCCATAAGGTCGACCATGTGGCCCTGATCCGCTTCGGAGGCCTCAGCAAGGTAGTCGATGCCATGGGGGGCGTCAATCTCTGCTATGACGCCGATGTCAACGACCCCAGATCAGGCATGGTCTGGTCCAAGGGCTGTCATCAGGCCGATGGCGGCATGGCCCTGGCCTTCACCCGAATGCGCTACTCGGATCCCAGGGGTGACTTCGGACGTGCCGAGCGGCAGCGTCAAGCCATCTCAGCCATCACATCCAAGGCTCTGCAGCCTGCAGTCCTGCTCAATCCAGTCACGGCCGGCAAGGTCCTTTCGGCGGGCCTGGATTCCCTGGTGGTGGATGAGCAAGCCAACGCCATAGACCTGGTGCGCATGATCCTGGCCTTCCGCAGCGCCAGCGGCCCAAAGGGAGTCACCGGAAGTCTGTATTGGACCAATCCCAACTACTTCCTCAACAGGCGAGTCGGCTCCACCGTTCTGCTGGATCAGGCCCGCAACACCGAACTGTTCGACCAGCTGGTCCAGGGCAGTCACGACCCGGGCACCGTCGGCGGCAACTGACGGCACCATCCGGCAGGCGCCGTCCACATTCGACCACATGCCAGGTTCGCCCTGGCATTCAGGCACCGGTCCTTTCATGCTGGAGGCATGACCAAGGCCCACTCGTTAGCATCTGCGCTCCATTCACCGGCGGCCGGCCAAGAGACCTCTAACGAGGTCGAGAGCGACCATCCGCGCTCTGCTAGCAAGAGCAGAGTCCAGCTCATTCTGACCCTAATTGCCCAAACGGCTCCGGCCCTGGCCCAGGCGGGCATGATCTGGTATGTGGTCGGCCAGGGCCGCTGGATGCTGCTCCTCCTTTTGCTGCCCAGCCTGACCGGCACCCTGGCCATGGTGCTTTTGAGCCTGCTGCGAGCATATCGTCAGCCACCGCTTGCTCCCCGTGGCCGCGCGCAACTGGAGTACGGCACAGCATCGGAACGTGCATCACCGTCGGGAACGGCAGAGAACCAGATCCGGCAAGACCTGGCTCAACTGGTTTCCGGCCCGGGCCCTCAGCTGGAGTCCCGACTGTTAGGATCAAGGACTCCGGGAGCACATTGTCTGCTCTGGCAGAGCATCGTCCATGCCTGGCTCGCCGCATCAGGTCCTACAGCGCCGGCAGTCATCGGCATCCGCCCTGATTGCCGTCCGCTGGTCATCGACCTGCCGCGTGACGGACCTCACGCCCTGGTGGCAGGCACCACCGGATCAGGCAAATCGGTCTTTCTGCAGACCTGGTGTCTGGCCCTGGCCGTCAGCCAGCCGCCGGACCGGCTCAACCTGGTCCTGCTGGACTTCAAGGGCGGTGCCGGGTTCGGCCTGCTGGCCCGACTGCCGCACACCGTGGGCTGCGTGACCAATCTGGATCTGGACCGGGCCGTGCGCGCACTGAACGGCCTTCAGCGGGAGCTGGAACGCCGCCAGCGCCTGGTTGCCGGAGCCGGGGTCGAGGACACTGCCCTTATGTCCGATCCGCCGGCGCGCCTAGTGGTGGTCATCGACGAGTTCCAGGCCCTGCGCCAACTCCTGCCTAACTATCTGGACAAGCTGACCTCTCTGGCCTCCCAGGGCAGGTCCCTGGGCATGAACCTGGTGACCTGCACCCAGCAGACCATGGGGCAGGTCAGCGCCCAGATGCGAGCCAACATGAACCTGGGCATCTGCCTGCGAGTGCGGGACCCCCTGCAGTCCAGGGAGCTGCTGGGCTCCTCCTGCGCGACGGCGATCGACCCTGCCCATCCTAGTCTGGGTTTTCTGGAGCAGGGTCGGGGCCCGCAAGCCTTCCGCACCTGCCCAGCGTCTGATCCGCAGGCCCTGGTGGAACAGGTCATCAAGGCCGGCCGCTTCTGCGGCAGCCGACCGCCAGCGCCGCTCTTCTCCCCTCCCCTGCCAGAGCATGATCCGGCCTGCGGAAAGATCATCTGGCAGTCGGAACGGCCTCTGATACCCTTGGGGCGCACCGACGACGGGGTCCTGCTCCATCTCTATCGCCTGCCGCTCAAAGGCCATACGGCTCTGATCGGAACCCGAGGCCGTGGCAAGAGCACCCTGCTGGTCCTGCTGGCTCGTTCCCTACTCGCCCTGATGCAGCCGGGAGCTCGACCAGAACCCAACTTCGACCTGCGCATCACGCGCCGGACAGGCCACGACTACAGCAGCCGGGACTTCCCAGGCCCGGTGCCAACACCGCCTAGAGGTCGTCGTCACAATGGCAGCCGAGGATTGGTCTGGATCCTTGACGATGCCCAGGACCTGCTGGATCCGCTCTGTCAGGATCCTCTGGCCACTCTCCTGCAGGAGGCTCTGGAGCAGGAGGGAACCACACTGGTTCTGGCCGTGGAGACGGCCAGCGCCCTGCGCAGACCTGAGCGTTTCAGCCGTCGTCTGGTGTTCCCCTGTGGCGAACGAGGGGCCGACCTGGCTGCTGGCATCCCCGCCGATCAGCTGGCCACCCTATCCTCCCGGGCCAGCGCCATTCCTGGACGGTGCCTGGTCCTGGAGGCAGGTCTCGCCATTCCGCTACAGGTGTTCTCTTTAGCCGTAAAACAAACGGACCCTTGAAAAAAGTCACCCATCGTGCTTATCTTGCATAAGGTAATGATAAAACATTGATAAAAACTTCTTGGAGGCTTAGGTAGATGAGTAATGCGTTTGATTGGCGCGCTAAGGCTGCTTGCCGTGACAAGGACCCTGAGCTGTTCTTCCCCGTCGGCAACACAGGTGCAGCCTATCAGCAGATCGAGGAGGCCAAGGCCGTGTGCCGGACCTGCAAGGTCATTGACGCCTGTCTGAAGTGCGCGTTGGACACGAATCAGGATTACGGCGTCTGGGGCGGACTGAGCGAGGACGAACGCAGGGCTCTGAAGCGCCGGGCCATGCGTGCGCGCAGGTCCCAGGCCATGCAGATGCAGTCCTGAATCCTTCCCGATTGCGCCAAACAGCAGAGGGGCGATGGCTTGACGCCATCGCCCCTTTCTTTTTCTGAAAAGCACCCTTCGTTAGCAGGTCTCCGGGCTTACAAGGTGCTCGTCTCACACGTCCTGGGCCACGCGCAGCTTGATGTTGATGACCACTCGGGTGCCGCCATCCCGACGGGGCTCCCACTTGACCGTGCCGCCGAAGTCGTTGGTGACAAAGGTGTTGATGATCTGCGTGCCCAGACCGGACCCGGTGGAACGAGCCCGGCCCTGATCCGATTCGGTGCTGTAGCCGTTGCCGTCATCCTCGACCACCACATTGAGGTTGTTGCCGCCCCGGCCCACCGATATGGTGATGTGCCCCTCGTCACGGCCCTCGAAACCATGCTCGACCGCGTTGTTGACCAGCTCTGTCAGCACCAGGGACAGGGGCGTGGCATCCTGGGCAGGCATCATCCCGAACTTGCCCACGTAGGAGATGGTGATGTGCTGGTCGCTGGTGGTGGCCAGGTCCACGCTCATCTTCAGCAGGTTGGCGATCACCTTGTCGAAGTCGACAATCTCGTCAGCAGTCTGGCTGAGGCCCTCGTGGACCACGGCGATGGTCTGGACGCGGCGCTGGGCCTCCTCCAGCTCTTTGCGGACCTCATCGGACTTGGTGCGTCGGGCCTGCAGCCGCAGCAGGGCCGACACAGCCTGGAGGTTGTTCTTGACCCGGTGGTGAATCTCGGAGATGGTGGCATCCTTGGTCTGCAGCTCCTTCTCCCTACGGCGCAGCTCGGTCACGTCCCGGCAGAGCACGATAGCGCCCGTCCTGCCCTGCTTGCCGTACAGCGGCAGGGAACGCATGGAGACGGCCGATCCGTTGGCGTCCAGCTCCGAATCCACGGCCGCCTTGCCTGACAGGACCAGCGGCAGGGAGTCGGGCAGGGGATCGTTCTCCTTGAGCAGGGAGGTGCCGATCTCGCTCAGGTACTGGCCGATCATGGTCTCCACCGATCCCAGCCTGCGGAAGCAGCTGATGGCGTTGGGCGATGCGTAACGCACCACGCCGCTTGGCGTCAGCACAAAGAAGCCGTCGGCCACCCTGGCGTTGTGCCGCTGGTTGAGCACCGAATCCGCGTAGGGGAACTCGCCTCGGGTGATCATCTCGAAGAGCTCCTTGCCTGCGTTGATGCTCTCGCTCTCGTAGCGGCCGTTGGACTCGCGGGTGGCCATGTTGGTCTCACGCACCACCAGGCCCAGGGTTTTGCCCTGGTGACGGATAGGAGCGTAAACGTCGCATACTGTGGCGCGGCCGATGGTGCGCAGCTTGGTGGACCGCAGCACCCCCTTGGACCGCATGGCGGCCTCCAGCTCCTCACGTTGGTCCGACGGGAAGGGTTCCCCCACCACATCCTCGGTGCGCAGGGACATGACCGTAGAGGGCCGGCACTGCTCGGCCACGGTGAACTCCTCCTCGCCCGTGCGCAGCAGGAGCAGCAGGTCGGCAAAGCTCAGATCGGCGATGACCTGCCAGTCGGCCACCAGGTGGTGGAGCCACTCGCGGTCCTCCTCATTGCAGTCGTCGCATGATGCCAGAATCTCGGAAAAATCAGCCATGCACTCCATCATACAAAGGGCCCTCGGAAGCAGACAGGCGGGTCATGCCAAGGGCGATGGTGACATGCGCGTCCAATGCATAGGTCTGAGGTAGGGTGGTTCACGGATGTTTCGCCCCGGCAACCGGACACGACAGGCCCGGACCAGTCAAGGGGCCGAGGGAGGGCCATGGCAACCAGGACCAACGAGGACGACAGACCGCCCGAGGATCAGGGGGTCGATCCCGAACTCGAACGCCGCCGCCAGCAGCGCCGCCAGGAGCTGACCTACCTGCGCCGGGATGCGGAAGTGGCTCACGAGGCCCATCTGCAGGCCAGGGCAGACGCAGTGCGCGCCAAGGCCAAGGCCAAGGCTGCGAGGATCATGGCAAAAGCCGAGATCAAGGCCTCACGGATCGAGGGAATCCCCGACATGGAGATCGAGCGCAAGGTCCGTCTGGATGTGCACGGTCGCCCCAAGCCCCTGCTGCGCGGCTGGATCCACGCTGTGGCCGCCCCCCTGGCCCTGGCCGCCGGCATCGTACTGATCTGCCTGGCCCACGGCACTGGCCTCAAGCTGGCATGTGCAGTCTTCATGGTCGCCTCGCTGGCCCTCTTCGGCAACTCGGCTCTCTACCATCTGGGTGACTGGACCCCTGGGACCACGGACGTGCTGCGCCGCCTGGACCACGTCAACATCTTCCTGCTCATCGCCGGCACCTACACGCCTATTTCCTTCGCACTGGAACCCTTCTGGCGGCGGGTCATCATCCTGGGCATGTGGGGGGCCAGCCTGGTGGCCATGATTGTCCACGTCTTCTGGATCGATGCTCCCCGCTGGCTCTACACCCTGGTCTACGTGGTTTTCGGAGTCTCGGGGGTGGGCTTCCTGAAGCTCTTCTGGGACTCCCCCATGGCCGGTCCGCCTGTCGTTTGGCTGATTGTGGCGGGTGGCTTGGCCTACATTCTGGGTGCGATTGTCTACGGCCTGCGCCGGCCGGACCCTTGGCCCCGGGTATTCGGCTTCCATGAGATCTTCCACTGCGGCACGGTCATCGGCTACGCCTGCCACATCGTGGCCATCTACCTGGTGGTCTGCAACCTGCGCTGAGCAAGCTCGCCAGTCCGACTGCCTTACGAATCAAGCAGCTGCTTATAGATGAAGCCGCCCCCGTCGATCGTGGCGGGGAGCGGCTTCATTCAAGCCGGGCTGGGACGGTGAGGGGTTGTCCCGCTACTTGAGGGGCTGGGCATCCTTGACGGTGACCGAAATGTCCTTGCCATTGGGAGCCTCGTAGGTCACAGTCTGCCCCTTCTTGGCGCCCATCAGGGCCGCGCCGATGGGCGACTCGGGGCTGATGACGTCATATTCGGTGGCCACGGTCAGATCCCTGGAGCCCAGCACATAGACCATTTCGTTGCCGGCCATGGTCAGGGTCACCAGGGAGCCGTTGCCCACCGTGCCCGCCTTGGGGGCCTTGAGGATCTTGGCGTTGCGAAGCTTGACGATCAGCTCGTTGATCCGCCCCTCGTTCTTGCCCTGCTCCTCGCGGGCAGCCTGATAGCCGCCGTTCTCGCTCAGATCGCCCTCGGCCCGAGCCGCCGCAATGCGTTCGGTGATCTCGTCGCGGTACTCGCCCTGACGATGGTCAAGCTCCTCCTTCAACTTGTCGTAAGCGGCCTGTGTCAGCAGAATCGTCTTTTCCTCAGCCATGTGATTCCTCCTTATTTGATGCACTTGTCTCGTGGCCCGACCTGGACTGCAAAGTCAAGAGTATGAAAAAGGCGCCGGCCCTCACCGGCGCCTGGAGACCCTTGTCTACCGTGTCGATATGATGTCGATCACGAAGACCAGAGTATCGTTGCCGCCGATGCCCGCCTGGGGCATCCCCTGACGACCATATCCGTACTCCGGCGGAATGGAGACCACCAACCTGGACCCCACGTTATGACCGGGCACCGTCTGGTCCCAGCCACGAATGACCTGCCCGACGCCGATGCCGAAGCTGGCCGGCTGATGACGCTGAAAGCTCGAGTCGAAGACCTGGTCCGAACCCCAAACGACGCCGTGATAGTTGACGGTGACAGTATCGCCCTTGTGGACGACAGGCCCATCCCCCTCGACCAGTTCCACGGCGCGTAGCCCGCTGGGCGCAGGACCATGGAAGGTTATGGTCGGCGTGGCGCCGAATTCGGCGTTCACCTCGGGCATGGATCGGTCACTCATGACAACTCCTTTGGTTTTCTTGCGTACCAGAGTATCGGTTCGTCGGCCGGGTGACAAGTTGCAACACTGCCGTCCAAGCCGACGAGGCCTTGGTGCCCCGGGTGGGAATCGAACCCACAAGCCGGTGAAGGCGGCGGATTTTAAGTCCGATGCGTATACCATTTCGCCACCGGGGCCGTAACCCATAGCGCCTTATTATATCATTCGCGCAGGAGGGTCCGACCGTAGTCCAGGACCAGGCCATCCAAGAGGCCATGCTCGCTGGCCACATAGGTTCCAGAAGCCAGTGCACTCGGGCTGGCCTCGCCTAGTCGCTCCAGCAGACGGCTCCAGATCAGGGCGCCGCCGCCGATCACATCCACACGCCCGGGATGGATGGCTTTGAGCTCCCGACGCTCCTGACGGCTCATGTCCAGCACCTGGTTGTCAACCCTGCGGGCCGCATCGACCGAAATGGACTGGCCATCGACGGCATGGCGATCGTATACCGGGCATCCCAGGGCCAGGGCGCTCATGGTGGTGACCGTGCCGGAGACCCCGATCACACTGCCTACCCTGGCTACAGGGACCTGGCCGAAGGCCCGGTCGATCCAGCAGTCGACATCCTCAAGCGCCTGGTTGATCTGCTCCTGGGTGGGCGGATCGTCCAGCAGATGGCGCTCGGTCATCCGAACGGATCCGATGTTCATGGAGTAGGAGGCTCTGACTTGGTCAACAGGCAGATCTCTCCCGTCCCCGCCCAGGACCAGCTCGGTGGAGCCACCACCCAGATCGACCACCAAGTAGGGTGCAGGAGGCATGTCGGCGCTGACCCGCTGCTCCAGAACGCTGACCGCGCCCAGAAAACTTAGCGAGGCCTCCTGGGGGCCGCTGATAACCTCGGGCATAACTCCCAATATGGAACGCACCCCTTCCTCGAAACTATCGCGGTTATCGACATCCCTGGTGGCTGAAGTGGCCACAAAGCGCAGGCCATCCACCGGGTGCTCCTGCAGCTGCTGGGCGAAGATCCGACATGCCTCAAAGGTGCGCTCCAGGGCCTGGTCAGCGAAACGGCGGTTACGGTCCACGCCCTCCCCCAACCGGATGACCCGCATCAGCCTGGGAGCCACCGGATGGAGCCCCTGGCGGTCCACCTGGGCTATCAGCAGACGTATAGAGTTGGTGCCGCAGTCCACGCCCGCCACTGTCACCTGATCCATGGAAGCCCCTTTCATTGGTTTCCCTGCCAGTTCTCTTGCCCGGATGTCTCAGTCCAAGGCTGGGCACACCGGCAGACCTGCGGGTCGAATGCCTGACGCACCAGCCCCAGGACCCGGTCGCCCAGGGGATTGACCCCCGAACCCATAACCAGAGACTGGGCGGTCAGAGCATGCAGACACTTGACCCGCTTGGGCATGCCACCGGCCGAGACTCCGGCGATGTGCCCCTCGTCGTCGCCCAGCAGCTTGGCCAATGCAGAGCGGAAGACCAGATAGAGCTCGTGGGCCCTATGGTAGGCGCTGGCCAGATCCGGATCCGAACCCAGCTCGGCATTCCAGTCGGCCATGACGCCGTCAGCCTCCAGCCGGGAGACGGCCTTGACGGCCTCGGGGCTGGTCAGATAGCAGGTGGTCGGAAAGGGTGTGCCATCTTCCAGCTGGGGCCGAGTGACCACAGCCAGCGGATTCCCACAGACGCAACGGGCACCCACAGCCACCATGCCCCGCGGGTAGCGGCCGAGCTGGCTGTTCACGACGGCTATCTGATCCGGTGTGGCCGGGGTCGCCAGAAGCTCCTGGACGCGATTGCTGACCGCCACCAGGTCCCGGTCAGTAACCAGGTTGGAGAGTCTAGGCTCGGTCCGGAGCTTGACTGCGGCTCGAGATTCCACTGCTGCCTGGGGCCTTTCCTGGGCCTTGATCACGCTGTCCTCATCTTTCCTGATTGTTCCCTGCTGCTGAGTTCATTAACAGTTGGCACGACGAAATCCCAACCTTCGAAGTTCACTGCCCTCCCCCGTCCTCGGATGAGGAGGATCCCTCAGAGCCACCTGGACTGCTTGAACCAGACGGACTAGCAGATTCGTTCGGGCTGGTTCCGTCGCCATGTTGCTGGCCTGTGCTCCCCTTGCTCCCATTAGCAGCCGAGTTCTGGTCGGCCTTGGCAAAGGAGTACGCCATCTCCTGATACCAGGGCAGAGAATTCTTCCTCGGGGCCCGAACTCCCCTGCTTCCGGCCTGGTCCTTGTCCTTGCCTCCAGTGACTGCCTCCGGGTGCAGGACCCGGATAGCCTCCTCGTCGGGAAAGACGAATCCCAGACGGTCACGGGCCTGGGCAGTCACATAGGCCTTGTCGTCCCAGCGCCGGATTTGGTTCTCCAGGTCACGCTTGTGCTCGACAAGCTGGGCCTGCTGGTTGCGCAGGCCGTTGAGCTCGGAAAGATTGATGGCATAGGCATGGAAGGTGGAGACCAGCTGGATCAGTCCCAGGGCCACGATGATGATCGCCACAAAGAAGGTGATGGGTCCCGACGACCGCCTGCTCGTCCGCCGGTCGCCGCCGCCACGTTTGTTCTTGGCCATACCCATAAAAATACCCGCGGCAGCCGACGCGGACCGCCACGGGTGAAAGACTCTACAGTCGCGTCAAAACCTGCAAGAGGTCCGGCCCGACTGGCAAGGCCTTACTTAGTGTACTTCTTGCAGGCCTTGAAGGCGCTGTATCCGGCGTACTCAGCGGTGGAACCAAGCTCCTCCTCGATCTCCAGCAGCCGGTTGTACTTGGCGATGCGCTCGCCACGGGCCGGAGCACCGGTCTTGATCTGGCGGGTGTTCTTGGCCACAGCCAGGTCTGCAATGGTGGTGTCAGAGGTCTCGCCGGAACGGTGGGAAACCATGGAGGTGAACCCGTTTGCAGTGGCCAGCTCGATGGCGTCCAGGGTCTCGGTCACGGTGCCGATCTGGTTGAGCTTGACCAGCAGGGAGTTGGCGGCCTTCAGGTCGATGCCCTTCTGCAGCCTCTTAGGGTTGGTCACCAGCAGATCATCGCCCACGAACTGTAGGCGGTCGCCCATGGCGGCGGTGATCTTCTGCCAGGCGCCCCAGTCCTCCTCAGCGAAGGGATCCTCGATGGAGACCAGCGGGTACTTCTCGACCAGACCCTGGTAGTAGTCCAGCATGTAGTCGGCGTCGCGGTCCTCGCCGTCGAAGTGGTACTTGTCAGTGTCCTTGTTGTAGAACTCCGAGGAGGCCACGTCCAGGCAGAGGCCGATCTGCTTGCCGGGCTCGTAGCCGGCAGCCTGAATGGCGTCGACAATGTACTTCAAGGAGTCCTCGTTGGACTTCATCTTGGGGGCAAAGCCGCCCTCGTCGCCCAGGCCGGTCTCGTGTCCGTCCTTCTTCAGGATGCCTTTAAGGGTGTGGTAGACCTCGACGCCGGCGCGCAGGGCCTCCCGGTAGGATTCGAAGCCGTAGGGGGAGATCATGTACTCCTGGATGTCCGTGGCGAAGTCAGCGTGGGCGCCGCCGTTCATGATGTTCATGTTGGGCACAGGCAGAATATGGCCGTTGGTGCCGCCCAAGTAACGATAAAGAGGCAGCTCGGCGGACTCGGCAGCCGCATAAAGCGCAGCCAATGAGACGCCCAGAATGGCGTTGGCGCCCAGCTTGCCCTTGTTAGGGGTGCCGTCCAGATCAATCATGGTCTCGTCCAGAGCGCGCTGATCGGTGGCGTCCATACCGATGACATTGGGAGCGATGGTCTCATTGACCGCCTTGACGGCATCCAGGACACCTTTGCCCTGATAACGCTTCTTGTCGCCGTCCCGACGCTCCCAGGCCTCGGCCTCTCCGGTGGAAGCGCCGGAGGGAACCAGACCGCGCCCCTCGGCGCCGTCCTCGGTCTGCAGAACGACCTCGACGGTCGGGTTGCCACGGGAATCAAGAATTTCGCGCGCGAACACGCTTTCAATTGCTGCCACAACTGCTCCTTCAATAAGTTGTTGTGATGTCTCTTACAGGATACTAGTTTTGTTGGACCGGTGCGTTGCCCGTCGGCGTTCCCTGATCCGAGGACTTGGGCAGCCCCCAGGCCAGGTCGTCCAGAAGGGTGTCCACCCAGGCGGTCATGGCCGCCGAATCCATGGGGCCCGAACCCAGCGACCCCGCAAATGGCGCGGGAACCATCAGTGTCTGCGTCACCGGTCGATACTGGCTGCCCTTGTAGATGCGGGCAATCCTGGCCTGGAGGGAGTCGGGCATGGCCACAGGCCTGATCCGCACTCTGGAGCCCTGGGAGGCGATCTCCGCTATGCCCGTCGAACGAGCCTTGGCCCGAAGCCGGGCCACAGCGAAAAGGGTGTCGAACTGGGCCGGCGGACGCCCATACCGATCGGTCAGTTCCTCGTGCAGGTCGCGCAGATCCTGCTCGTTGCGGGCCGAGGCCAGCTTGCGGTAGGCCTCAAGACGCAACTTGTCCGAGTCTATGTAGTCCACTGGAATGGAGGCCTCCAGGGGCAGGTCGATGCTGACGGTGACAGGTTCGGTCCGTCCGGGTTCCTTGTACTCCTCCACCGCCTCGGAGACCATACGCACGTAAAGGTCGAAGCCGACCCCTTCGATGTGGCCGGACTGCTCGTCTCCCAGCAGGTTGCCGGTGCCGCGCAGCTCCAGGTCCTTCATGGCCACGTCGTAGCCAGAACCCAGCGCCGTGTTCTGGGCGATGGTGGCTAGCCGGTCGTGGGCGGTCTGGGTCATGGGCCTGCTGGGGTCATAGAGGAAGTAGGCGTAAGCCCGTTCCCGACCTCGTCCCACCCGGCCCCGCAGCTGGTGAAGCTGGGAGAGCCCGAAACGGTCGGCCCGGTCCACGATCAGCGTGTTGGCGTTGGGAATATCCAGGCCGGTCTCGACGATGGTGGTGCAGACCAGCACATCGATGTCCCGATGCCAGAAGTCGCGGATGACCCCGTCCAGCTGCTTCTCCCCCATCTTGCCGTGGGCCACGCCCACCTTGGCCTCGGGGACCAGGGTCTGCACCTTGGCCGAGACCTTGCCGATGTCCTCGACCCGGTTGTGTATGTAGAAGATCTGTCCCCCGCGCAGGAGTTCGCGGCGAATGGCCGCGGTCACCTGGGCGTCCTCGTAGGCACCCACATAGGTAAGCACCGGCAGACGGTCCTCGGGGGGCGTAGCAAGGGTGGACATCTCCCGGATGCCGGTCACCGCCATCTCCAGGGTGCGAGGGATTGGCGTAGCCGACAGGGACAGGACGTCCACATTGGTCCGCATAGCCTTGAGGGTCTCCTTGGCCTCCACGCCGAAGCGCTGCTCCTCGTCCACGATCATCAGACCCAGATCCTTGAAGCGGATGCGGGGGTTGAGCAGCTTGTGGGTGCCGATGACCACGTCCACGGCCCCACTGGCCAGGCCCTCCATGGTGGCCTGGTTCTCCTTGGCGGTCTGGAAGCGGCTCATGGCGGCCACGTCCACCGGGAAGCCCTCGAAGCGCTCGGTGAAGGTCTGGTAGTGCTGCTGAACCAGCAGGGTCGTGGGCACCAGAACCACCACCTGCTTGCCATCCTGAACAGCCTTGAAGGCGGCACGAATGGCTACCTCGGTCTTGCCGAAGCCCACATCCCCGCAGATCAGGCGGTCCATGGGCACTGGCTTCTCCATGTCAGCCTTGACATCGTCGATAGCGGTCAGCTGGTCGGGCGTCTCCTGGTAGGGGAAGGCATCCTCCAGCTCCTTCTGCCAGGGGGTGTCAGGACTGAAGGCGAAGCCCTTGGTGCGCTGCCGGGCCGAGTAGAGCTTGACCAGGCCTTGGGCGATCTTGTGAACATGCTTGCGGGCCTTGGCCTTGGTGGCCGACCAGTCGGATCCGCCCAGCTTGTTGAGCCTGGGAATTTCGGCGCCGATGTAGCGGCTGACCTGATCCAACTGGTCGGCCGGCACGAAGAGCTTGTCTGGCGGGGCGTTGCGCTTGGAGGGTGCGTACTCCAGGACCAGATACTCCCGGCTGCCCTTGCTGGGGCCTACGCCCACGCTGCGCTGGCGCATGCCCAGGAAGCGGCCGATGCCGTGCTGATCGTGGACCACGTAGTCGCCGGGCTTGAGCTCATCTAGGTCGATGGCCTTGCGCCGGCGGTTGGAGGTCTTGCTGCCGGCGGCCACACTGGTGCGCCCCGTCAGGTCGCGCTCGGTCAGCAGGGCCAGATGGGCGGACTGGTCCACGAAACCGTCCACAGCCAGGGAGCGGTGGTACTCCAAGCCGGTGATGCCTGTGGTCTGCACGGCCCGACGCAGACGACTCAGCGTCCCCTGGGCCGGAGCGGTGACCACGACCCGGTCGCCTCGTTCCAACAGGGAGGCGATGCCTGAGGCGGCCCGATCCTCGTCTCCGCGGTACTGGTCCGGTGCCAGGGCATCCAGACGCTCAGCCCCTTCCTGGTCCGGATCCACCGACAGGTCGGTCAGCTTCCAGACCTCCCCCTTGCGGTATTCCAGGGATGAGATGACCTCGTCGTAGTCCAGGAAGCTGGCACTGTCGAAGCTGATGGGCGCGCCCGAGCCCTGCCCGGAGGCTGCCACATGCCAGCTGGCGGCCAGGAACTCGTTGGCGGTCTTGACCAGGTCCTGGGCGGAGCGGGCCAGCAGCTGTGGTTCCGACAGCAGAACCAGAGCGCCCTCGGGCAGCATGGACCCTACCGGCACCAGATCGTCGACCAGGGCAGGCAGGAGGGATTCCATGCCCTCTACCGGAATGGCCTGGGCGATCGACTCCAGCATGTCGTCGGCGTTGGGGATGCTCCCGATCAGGGAGCGGGCACGGGTTCGGACCTGGTCAGTCAGCTGCAGCTCGCGGCAGGGCGGCGCCCAGATCCGGTCCAGCTCTGGGCCGTAGGTGCGCTGGTCGGAGGCGTGGAAGCTGCGGATAGTGTCCACCTCGTCTCCGAAGAACTCGATGCGCACCGGATGGGCCATAGTGGGGACGAAAACATCCAGAATGCCGCCTCGGACGGCGAACTGGCCGCGCTCCATGACCAGATCCACACGGGTGTAAGCGTTGCGGACCAAAGCTTCGACTGCCTGGTCCAAAGGCATGTCCTGGCCGCGCAGGAAGACCAGGGGCTCGACATCCTGCAGACCCTTGACCACCGGCTGCAGGAGGGAGCGCACAGGCATGACCAGGATGCGGATGGGGCCGAAATCAGGGTCATCCTCTACCGGGTGGACCAGCCGCCTGAAGACGGCCATCCGCGAGGCCACGGTGTCTGCCCGGGGTGAGAGCCGCTCGTGAGGCAGGGTCTCCCAGGAGCGCAGCAGGGCCACATCACGCGGGTCGCCCTCATACCAGGAGCGGATGGCGCCGGTCATCTCCTGGGCGTCACGCTCGGAGGGGACCACCAGGACGACCGGGCCACGTCCGGCCGCTGCGGCGACCAGGGCTGGTCTGATCCCCTGGGGAGCCTGGACCATGAGGGAGGTGTCGGTGTCAGCCGCAGGCTGGGAGTCTCCATGGACCAATCTATTGAAGGCAGCATCCGCCTGCAGGGCGTCCAGGAGGGGACGCAGGGACCCGTTCAGCGATTCCTGGGGCTCCGCATTCTTGCTGGCCCCCTGCCCTGTCTGGGTATGCTCATCGACCATTGAACTGCTCCTGAGCCTGGCTGAGGCCCTTGACGATCACGGTTTCCGCGGCATCCGCGCCGTCGGCCAGGAACTCGGGCAGACGCTTGCGCTGATCGCCGACAAAGGTGCCCAGAACCCAGTCCACAGTGCGGCGGTGGGCATCGGGACCTCTCCGGGCATGCCCTACGCCCATGCGGACCCGGGCGTAGGCATTGCTGCCCAGGGAGCGGTCTATGGAACGGATGCCGTTGTGCCCGCCAGAGGACCCGCCAGTCTTGACCTTGATCCGGCCGAATTCCAAGTCCATATCGTCATGGATGACCACGACCCGGCCAACTGGTATGTGGTAATAAGAGCAAATAGAGGCCAGGGCATCGCCGGAGTCGTTCATGAAGGTCAATGGCTTGGCCAGAAAGAAGGGTATGCGCCGTCCGTCAAGATCCAGGGTGCCCCTGCCCAGCTGGGCCAGACCCTTGTGGTCGCGCAGGTTGACCGACCATCGTTCAGCCAGCAGATCAGCGCACATGAAGCCCATGTTGTGCCTGGTGCCCTTATACTCGTCACCCGGGTTGCCCAGTCCGGCTATCAGCCAGAAATCGGATGCCATGTAGGTGATACCTCCTGCTCTCAAACGGGACGGTGAGATTCTACACAGTCTCCCCGACCCCGTTTCGCTCAAGGGACAGGCTCCAGTAGGAGACGTCATGCAGGACGAACCGGTCCCAGGCTGCCTGGGGCAGGAGGCCGAAGCAACTGAACCCAAACCGGTGCAGCAGGGCCTTGGAGGCCGAATTGTCATCGAAAATGATGGCCACAGCCAGACGCATGCCCTCCTGCTGGGCGCGCTCCAGCAGGGAATGGACCATCAGAGCTCCCAGGCCCCGTCCACGGCTGTCGCGATCCACGTAGTAGCTCAGCTCACAGGTCTCCTGGTAGCCGGGCCGATCGTAATAGGCTGACAGGGAGCCGAAAGCCAGCACCTTATCCTCCTGCTCCAGGACCAAGGCAGGATGGCCGTGGTCTGGATCATGGGCCAGTAACCATTCCAGACGCTGGTCCAGGTTGACCGGGGCCGTATCCGCAGTGGAGCCGCCATCCATGACCGCCTGGTTATAGATGGCGGTGACCGCCTCCAGGTCCCCGCGACGGCAGAACCGGATGCGCGGGGTGACGCTCACTTGTTGCCGCCCTCCTGGTCGGAGGCCTCCTTGAGGGCTTCGCGCAGACGGTTCTGCGCCTCGCCGTAGGCACTGAAGTCACCCTTCTTTAGGGCGGCATCGCCGTCGCTCATGGCCTGGTTGGCCTTGTCCAAGGCCTGTTTTAGGGCCTGTCCTGCTGTGGCCGATGCCCCGCCAGACCCGGCGGTCTTGTCCGGGGCCTTGCCGGATTGCTCGCTCTGGTCAGCATCGGAATTGGTCCGTCCCGTGTTGTCGGCATCACCGGCCGATGCACCCGAGTTGCCCTGGAAGGTCTTGTCGAGGGCCGCATCCAAGGTCGCTGAGGAAGAGACCTTGTCTCCGAATGCTACCAAAACCCGCTTGAGCAGGGGGAAGCTGGTGGCGCCACTGGACTGGACGTAGACCGGCTGGATGTAGATCAGCCCGCCGCCTATGGGCAGGGTCAGCAAGTTGCCGCGTTTGACCTTGGTAGATCCGGACTGGAGCAGGTTGAGCTCAGTCGAGACCGCAGCATCCGAGTTGAAGTTGTTCTGGGCCTGCCCAGGGCCTGGCACATTGGAATTCTTGGGCAGCTCCATCAGCCGGATGGTCCCGTAGTCCGGGCCTATCACCCCCTTGGTCGACCCGGCGTCGGAGTCCACAGACAGAAATCCAGTCAGGATCTCCCTGGTGGAGGTGCCGGCGGGAATGAAGGTGGAGGTCAGCGAGAAGGCGGGCTTGTCAGTCCCCGGGGTCTGCAGGGTCAGATAGTAGGGAGGCTGCTTGATCCCGGCCTTCTGCTCCTTGCTGGTGCCGGTCGGATCCACGGGGGTCTGCCAGAAGTCTTCGCCAGAGAAGAACTGGCTGGCTGAGTTGACGTGGTACTGGGACAGGAGCTGGCGCTGCACCTTGAACAGACTCTCTGGGTAGCGCATGTGACTCATCAGGTCACCCGAGATGGACGAGAGCGGCTTGAATTGGCCGGGGAAGACCTTCTGCCAGGCCTTGAGCACCGGATCCTTGGCATCCCAGGCATACAGATCCACCGAGCCGTCGTAGGCATCGACCGTAGCCTTGACGGAGTTGCGGATATAGTTGGCCTTCTGGGAGCCTAGGCCCTTGACGGCCTCGGAGCTCAGGGTGGTCGTGTCCTGGGTGATGGGACCCAGGTCCACCTTTTGGGAATAGGGGTATGCGTCAGAGGTGGTATAGCCGTCAACGATCCACTTGACCCTGCCATCTACCACAGCCGGATATACGCGTCCATCAAGAGTCAGATAGGGGGCGATCTGGGCCACGCGCTCCTTGGGTGAGCGGTTGTAGAGGATCTGCGAGTCGGGGGTGACGCGGTCCGAGAAGAGGATCTGGTCGGATCCGAAGCGGATGGCGTAGAGGACCCGGGCCAGGAAGTTGCCCACCGAGGGGCCGCCGTTGCCCTTGAAGGTGTTGGTGGCTCCCTTGGAACCGGTGGGATAGTCGAACTCCCAGCCCGATGAACCCTGTGGCGCGCCGACGATGGAGTACTCGGGCGCGTTGGGCGAGAAGTAGATTCGCGGCTCGTAGTGCTGGCTGTCGGTCAGCTTGCCCTTGGTGGGGATGTCCTGCTCGAAGAACTCGGGCTGCCCGTCAGGGGTGACCTTGTTGCCATAGGCGGCCACGATGCCGTAGCCGTGGGTGAAGACCGTGTGGTCATTGACCCAGTTGCGGTTGTCGTTGCCCTCCAGGTCCAGCTCGCGAGCGCCGATGACCGTATCCTGGCTGACTCCGTCGATGTCGTACTTGTCGACGGCCAGGGTGTCCTCGAAGGTGTAGTACTGCTTGGACTGCTGCAGCTGGCGGAAGGTGGGGGAAACCACCTGGGGGTCCAGCAGACGAATCTGTGCGGTGGTCTCCGCATCACGGGAGAGGGCGCCCGACTGGACCTCGGTGGTGGCGTCATAGGCCTCGGTCTTGAGCTTGTCCAGCCCATAGGCCTTGGTGGTGGCCGCAATGTTGCGCTGGATGTAGGCGGACTCCATCTCCTGGGCGTTGGGGTTGACCCGGAAGCGCTGGACCAGTGCCGGCCAGAAGACGGTCAGCAGCAGGGACAGGACGATGGTGACGGCCACAGCCATGACGGGCACCCGCCACTGCTTGACGGCCGAACCCAGCGACCCTGCATGGACACGGCCTGGTTCAAGGGTGTGTGAGCACAGAATCCATACGGCCAGGATGATGCCCAGCAGGGCCATGACCACGGACATGATCAGGGTGACGGGGATGGCCGCCTTGACCGAGGTGTAGGAGGCGCCGGTGATCCGATCGCCCTCCTCGGTCAGCCTGCCGAAGACGCCCAGGGCGGTGTCGCCGGCCCAGACCAGCATGAACAGGACCAGCCAGACGGCCACCTGGCGACGGGCGGGACGGGTCATCTCCAGAATGCCGCGTCCATGCACGGGCATGGTCAGCCGAATGCCACCCATGAGGAAGTTGGTGACCAGACTGAAGACCGTGGCCGCCAGCAGCATCATCAGCAGGGAGGAGACCAGCAGCTGCAGGCCGGGCAGGATAAAGACGTAGAAGCCGTTGTCCAGACCGAACTGGGGGTCACGCACCCCGAAGGACTGGGCGTTGAAGAGCAGGAGCACCTGCTTCCAGTCGGCGTTGAACTGGAAGCCGAAGAAGACACCGACGACCAGGGAGACCACCACGGCCACCTTGAGCGCCCTGCTTGAGGAGACCCCCTTGCCGACCTCAATCAGATCACCCTTGACCCTGATGGTGGACCCGTCGGGCGAATCGGGACGGCTACGGATGGCCAGTACGGCCGAGAGCAGGGTCACCGCGGCCAGCAGCAGGGCGTAGGCCAGCCATAGACCCACCTTGATGCCCAGCTGGGTCCAGACGATCTGCGCGGCTCCCAGCTGGGAGAACCACATGACATCGGTGATGAAACGGCTGAGCGCGAACAGGAGCAGCAAGACGACCAGGACGACGGCCACAACCACCGCCAGGATCCGCGAGCCCCGGGAAGGCCCGTCACTGCCCTTCCTGCGGGAAGTCAGCCGGGGATCACCTGGTCCGGGAAAGCGGAAACGAGGCGTACCGCCGCCCTCCTGGCCGGGACCCTCCCCATCGGTTTGCACGTGCAGGATGACCGGGTCGTCTTCATTGCGACGCCGGCCTGGTCCTCCTGGACCGCCCTCAGGGTCGAACATGGAACCGAAGAAATCGAAGAATGACATGTACCTAGCCTACATGAGACGGCGGTCTTGAATGGCTTGCCGGTAGACCTCCTCCACCTGATCGGCCACGGTGGTCACGTCGTAGCGGTCCAGGAGCGCAAGCTGGTCATGGCGCACGTTCCGCCTCCAGGAAGCGTCCCCCAGAGCCTGGGCAACTCGCCGGGACAGCAGTTCGGGGGTGTTGGGCGAGTCGACGGGCACCAGAGCCCGCTCATCGCCCATCAGGGTGGACCGGTAGCCGGGATTGTCCCCGGCCAGCACCGGAGCCGTGCCCGAGGCGATGGCCTCCAGCAGGACGATGCCGAAGGACTCACCCCCGGTGGAGGGAAAGACGGTCAGGTCTGAGGAGGCCAGCAGGGCGGGCTTGTCCTTCTCATCCACAAAGCCGGGGAAAGCCACCGGGGTGCGCAGGACAGCGGCCTTCCGACGGCAGTCCTCCAGCAGCGGCCCCTTGCCGGCCATGGTCACATGCAGGCCCTCAGGCAGAATGCCGTCCCGCTCCCCCGCCTGGAGGGCCGAAAGCAGGATCCCAGCCCCTTTGCGGGCCACGAACCGTCCCAGAAAGACCAGATGCGGCCCCTGGCCGTGCAGACGCGCCACCTCCTGGTCTCCGGCGGCCTGTCGGGCCCGGCGCAGGGCAGCCACATCCACGGGATTGGCCACCACCCTGCTGGGCACACCGGCAGTCCGCCGGGCATAGCCGGCCGCCACAGGCGAGACCGCGATGACCCTGTCGATGCGCCTATGGGTCCTGCGGTTGATCATCCCCAGCAACCGGCCGCCCAAGAGCTGCAGGTTTCCCGTGGGGGCGATGTGGTAGGTGGCCACCAGGGCCGTTGCCGGATCTGCGGCCCGGATGACACGCCCGGCCAGGAAGGGGCTGTAGGGTGCCTGAACATGCAGCAGGTCGAAGTGCCCGGCCTCCAGGACCCGGCGGATGGGCGCCTTGGGCGCAGGCAGCGGTATGCGCATCCTGTTGCCGTTGAAGGAGACCATGACGTTACGGGATAGGGAGTGAACCCCGTCAACCGGCGGATGGGCGGTCTGCCCGACCAGGTACTGGACCCTATGGCCCCGCCTGCCCAGCTCCCGTCCCAGGGTCAGAATGTGCTGCTGAACCCCGTCAAACACATCCAGGGTGTCATCGAAGACGAACCCGATGTTGAGCGTCACTGAGCGTCCTGGCCTGCTCCGGGCTCGGTCCCTGCAGCCAGCTGACGACCCTTCAAGGCCAAGGCCACCAGGTGCCGGTCGGCGGCCTCCCGCGCCTGCTGCTCGTCGTTGCCCGAGTCCAGCTTGTCCACATAGATGGTCTCCACCTGGGCGACCTGGCAGTACTTGAGGAAGGTCTGCCTGCGCAGCTGGTTGTCCAGGGCCTCACCGACGCCGCTGGACTGGTACCATTCCTTTTCCCCGCCGGTCAGCATGATCAGCTCCACCCGGCGCCCGGCCAGGGCCCCCGGGGTTCCATCAGCGTGGTAGGCGAAGCCCCGGCAGATGACCCGGTCGATGAAGCCCTTCATGATGGCCGGCATGCTGTACCAGTAGACGGGGAAGACCAGGGCCAGCACGTCCGCATCCTTGATGCGCTCCTGCATGGCCTGGGCATCCTCGGGCATGGGTCCCTGGCCCAGGTAGTGGGTCCTGTCCTCCATGCCGAAGACGGGATTGAACCCCTCGGCGCAAAGGTCGATCAACTCGGTGCGAGCCCCGCCCTCGGCCGCCCCGTCCAGCAGGGCATTGCCCGCCGCATCGGTCAGGCTCTTGGGTTCGGGGTTGGCCGTGACTGCCACGATCTTCATGGGGATTCGCTCCTTACATTCCATTTCACGCCTGCACCGACTGCGTGCAGACCCTTGTCATTGTCAGCCCTGGCAAGGACGGCAACACTGGTTCGGCAAATGCTTGACACTGCTCCTGGGCCCATCTATGTTATTGGGTGGTCGGTAGGTGAAGCTACCGCATGGACAAGGCATGCTGCCGCAAAGTGGTGGAGACACCCCGCGCAGGTCAACAGTCCCCGTCGGATCAAGGCAGGGACTAATGCAGGGCCAAATACCATGCGAAGCCGAAGCTTGAACGATGACAATGGTCGGCTCATGGCCGATCGCCACGCCGTCTTCGAGGCTGCCGACAGGGATGTTCCGCACCTTGGAGGGAGGCCATCGTGAATACTGTCGCACTGCCAGGAATGCTCCGTTCGCCACTGAACGACGACCGCAGCCAGGCATCGCGCTCCACCCGCATATGGACGGGTCTGGCCGTAGCCATAGGCGCCCTGGTCCTGCTGGGGGCCCTGGCCTATCTGCTGCCGGCCCTGGGCGCGCCCATCGGCCCGGCCGGGGTACCCTCGCACGTCTCCACCGACCCGGCCAACCTGCCCTACTACGCGCTGCGCTCCCTCTTCCGCATGTTCACGGCCCTGATTATCTCCCTGGTCTTCGCCTTCCTCTACGGGCTGGCCGCCGCGCGCTCCCGCCGCCTGGGCGCCGTGCTCATCCCCCTGCTGGACATTCTGCAGTCGGTGCCCGTCCTGGGCTTCCTGTCGGCCACCATCTCCATCTGGCTGGTCCTTTTCCCCGGGTCGATCATGGGCGTGGAGGCGGCCTCCATCTTCGCCATCTTCACCAGCCAGGCCTGGAACATGGCCTTCTCCTTCTATAACTCCCTGACCAGTGAGCCCGCCGACCTGGACGAGGCGGTGAGACTGATGCGCCTGACCCGCTGGCAGCGCTTCTGGAAGCTGGACGTGCCCAACTCCATGATCCCCCTGCTCTGGAACTGCATGATGAGCATGGGCGGCGGCTGGTTCTTCCTGACCGCCTCCGAGATGATCTCGGTCAACAACAGGACCCTGGCCCTGCCCGGCATCGGCTCCTTCGTGGAGGAGGCCACCGCCGAGCAGGACCTGGGCAAGGTGGGCCTGGCCATCCTGACCATGATTGTGGTGGTCCTATTGATTGACTTCCTGCTCTGGAAGCCGCTGACCGCCTGGGCCGAGAAGTTCCGCTACACCAGCAGCCAGTCCACCGAGCCCCGACGCAGCCTGGTGCTGACGGTCATCCGCCTGTCCGGGGTCAAGGACCTCTTGGGCCTGGTGGGCCACCCCCTGGCCGACCTGCTGGACCGGATCACCCGCCCCCTGGGCCGCACCGGGGCACGCTGGAGCCGTGGCGAAGTACACAGGAGGACAGGCGACCTGGTCTGGTGGGCCTGCCTGGCCCTGATCGGCCTGTGGGGACTCTGGCAGCTGGACCGTCTGGTCATCCGCCCGCTGGGTCTGGGCGAGGTCGGCCACGTCTTCCAGCTGGGCCTGCTGACCTTCCTGCGGGTGCTGATCCTGATGGTGGTCTGCACCATCGTCTGGGTGCCCATCGGCGCCCTAATCGGCATGAATCCGCGCATCTCCCGCTACCTGCAGCCCCTGGTGCAGATCCTGGCCTCCTTCCCGGCCAACTTCATCTTCCCCTTCGTCACCATGGTCTTCATCATCTGGCGGATCGACATCAACTGGGGCAGCATCCTGCTCATGGCCCTGGGCACCCAGTGGTACATCCTCTTCAACGTCATCGCCGGGGCCTCGGCCATCCCCGACGACCTGCTGGAGATGTCGCGCAGCCTCGGCCAGAACCGCTGGCAGCGATGGAAGACCCTGATCCTGCCGGCCCTGTTCGGCTCCTGGTGCACCGGCGGCATCACAGCGGCCGGCGGGGCCTGGAACGCCTCCATCGTCTCCGAGGTGGTCTCCTACGGCAAGACGGAGCTGACGGCCAAGGGCCTGGGTGCCTACATCGCCCAGGTGACCGCCACCGGAGACACCCCCCGCATCATCCTGGGGGTGGCCGTCATGAGCATCTTCGTGGTCCTGGCCGACCGGTTCTTCTGGTCTCCCCTGCAATCACTGGCACAACGGCGCTATTCCCTGACATGAGAAGTCTGAGAGGTTCGACAATGACCAAGATCAATTCCAACGGGATCATCACGGCCAAGCACGTGACCAAGACCTACCAGTCCGACAAGGGCGCGGAGCTGACCGTCCTGGACAGCATCGACTTCACCCTGCACGAGGGCGAGGTGGTGGCCATCCTGGGCCGCTCCGGCGCCGGCAAGTCCACCCTGCTGCGCATCCTGGCCGGCCTGGTCCCGGCCAGCAAGGGCAGCGTCGAATACCGGGGCAAGCAGCTGGACGGACCCAACCCCGGCGTGGCCCTGGTCTTCCAGAGCTTCGCCCTGATGCCCTGGCTGACCGTCAAGGACAACGTCGAGCTGGGTCTGCAGGCCCGGGGCGTGCCCAAGAAGGAGCGTGAGAAACTCTCCCTGGCCGCCATCGACGCCATCGGCCTTGACGGCTTCGAAAGCGCCTACCCCAAGGAGCTCTCCGGCGGCATGCGCCAGCGCGTGGGCATCGCCCGGGCCTTGGTCCTCAAGCCGGACGCCCTCTTCATGGACGAGCCCTTCTCGGCACTGGACGTGTTGACTGCCGAGAACCTTCGCCAGGAGGTCCTCAAGGTCTGGTCCGAGGAGGCGGGCAGCGTCAAGTCGGTCCTGATCGTCACCCACAACATCGAGGAGGCCGTGGAGATGGCCGACCGGGTCCTGGTCCTGGACTCGCATCCCGGCCGGGTCATCGCCGACGTGCCCATCAACCTGGACAGGCCTCGGGACAAGCAGTCCGACCTCTTCCAGTCCTGCGTGGACTACCTCTACTCCATCCTGACCGGCCAGCGTGACAGCGAGGACATCCGCCGCCGTCTGCAGACCAAGGTGCGCAACCGTCAGGCTGTGCGGGACTCGGTCCGGGACGAGGAGACCGCCGAGCGCAACCTGCCCGACGCCACCCCCGGCGGCCTGGCCGGTCTGGCCGATGTCATGGTCAACCAACCCAACGGCATGGACCTGGCCGACCTGGCCGCCAAGCTCTCCTTCGAGGTGGACGACCTCTTCCCCCTGATCGACGCCGGGCTCATGCTGGGCATCTTCCAGGCGGACAACGGGCACGTCAGGCTGACCGACCAGGGCCGGGCCTGGCATGACGCGGACATCCTGGAGAGCAAGGAGATGTTCTCACGCATGCTGATGGATCACGTTCCCCTGATCCGCATCATCGACCGGGCCCTGAAGAACAGCGACGACAAGAGCCTGCACGGCTCCCTGATCCTGGACCTGCTGCGGGCCCACCACTCGGACAAGGAGGCCGTCCAGCAGTTCGACACCGCCATCACCTGGGGCCGCTACGGCGAGCTCTTCGACTACGACGCCGACGACGACCGGCTGACCCTGGACCCGGAGAACCACACCGAGTGAGCAGCCACGACAGCTGTGGCAGCTGCGGTCCCCTTGCACTCCTAACATGAGCCTCGGGCGATGGAACCCGCCCGGGGCTTGAGCCCCGAACCGCAAACCGCTGACAGTCCCTGCACCATGATTCGACGACCCGTCTGCGGGCCGGGTGCAGGCGATGCCATCCAGCCCGACCCCGTGGACGCTGGTCCGTCGGGAACCGAGGCCTCCAATGACCAAACCCCCTACCGGACCTGACATGGCCACAGCCCTGGCGGTGATGCTGGGCGGAGCCCTGGGCACAGGCTGCCGGTACGCCCTGAGCCTGCTGCCGGGCCAGAGCGGTCCGCTGCATCCGGGAACCCTCCTGGCCAACCTGATCGCCTGCGCAGGCTACGCCCTGCTGACCGCCTTCCTGGCCGGGCTGCCCAAAAGCGCACACGCGCGCCGAAGGCAGCTGACCAACAAGGGCCTGGGCATGGGCCTGTGCGGAGGGCTGTCGACCATGTCCACGCTCTCGCTGGAACTGGTCCAAGAACTGTCGGGCGGTCAAGTCCGGGCAACCCTTGCCTACCTGCTGATCTCCTTTGCCGGAGGCCTGATGGTCTCCTGGTCCATGGCCGCGCTGGGAGCACGTCTGGCCGCACACATCCAGGCGGGTGTGCGATGACCATTGCATTTACATTGCTGATCTGCCTGTGCGGCGGCCTGGGTGCCGGACTGCGCTACCTGCTGGATGCCCTGGTCAAGGCCCGCTGGCAGGTGGACCTGCCCCTGTCGACCATGATCATCAACCTGCTGGCCGGCTTTGCTGCAGGACTGGTGGCCGCCCTGGCCGCCTTCCACGGACTGCCCGCCTGGGGACGGCTGCTGCTGGCCACAGGACTGCTGGGCGGCTTCTCCACCTTCTCGACAGCGGTCAACGAGGTGCTGGCCCTGACCCGGCAGAGACGGCATCTGGCGGCTCTTGGCTATCTGGCAGCCTCAATGCTCCTGCCGCCCCTGCTGACGGCCCTGGGCTTCCTGCTGGCCGGACCGGGCCTGTAGCAGATCCAGCCAGCAATCAAGGAGCTGCGGAACCTAGGCGCGAGCCGGCTCAGGACGACCCTGGGCGGAGTCTGCGGCAATCCCGAGCCGGTCGTCATGCCGACGCCACCAGGCGGACAGCACCGAGCCGGAGATGTTGTGCCAGACGCTGAAGAAGGTTGAGGGGATGGCCACAATCGGGTCGGCGGCGAATGCCTGCAGGGCCAGGGTCGCGCCCAGTCCGGAATCCTGCATGCCCACCTCGAAGGTGATGGCCTTCTGCTGGGCGTAGCGGAACCCCTTGGGATAGAGGCGGTACATGAGCCGGCTGAAGAGGAAGCCCAGCCCGTACCCGCACAGGTTGTGGAGCATGACCACCGGCAGGACCAGGGCGGTGGCGGCGGTGAAGAGCTTGGCATGGTTGACGGAAACGACCACACCGATGATGACCAGGATGGCGATCTGCGAGACGGCCGGCAGGGCCACGGTCACCTTCTGCACCTTCTCCTTGAAGATGGCGTGGACGGCCAGGCCCAGGGCGATGGGGATCAGCACCACCTCAAGGGCGGTCAGGAAGAGCTGCTTGGTGGGGATGGCCACATACTGGCTGGCCAGCAGGTTCATCAGCATGGGGATCATGAAGGGCGCACACAAGGTGGAAAGCAGTCCTATTGATACGTCCAGGGCCACATCGCCGCGCGACAGGTAGGACATGACGTTGGAGGAGGTCCCCGAGGGGCAGCAGCCCACCAGGATGACGCCCACAGCGATCATGCCGTCCAGCCGGAAGATGCGGCAGAGCAGCACGGCCAGCAGGGGCATGATCAGGTAATGGGCTATGGTGCCGACAATGACCATGAGCGGCATTTTGACGATTCGCTTGAAATCATCCAGGCTTAGGGTCAGTCCCATGCCGAAGAGAATAATGCTCAGGAAGTAGTTGGTGTAGCTGCGGGCCCAAATGCTAATCTGCGGGACAAAGAAGTTGATGGCGGCCCAAACCAGGACCACCAGGATGAACCACTTAGTCAACCAGTCACTGAACCGCTGCACCTTTTGCATGATTCCCGACCACTTCCTCTCGATAGTTCTCTTTGTGGTAGGGGCAAAGATAGGAAACCCAAGGCGGGCACGCAGGTGAATGGCCACATTTTGGACGCGGCTATCCCGGCTTACGAGAGGAATTCACTTGACCAGGACGGGCGTGCCGGTGGGCACGGACTGCATGATCCACCGAGCGTCGGGCACCGTCAGTCGGATGCAGCCGTGGGAGCCAGGGCGGATGCCCAGCATATCGGCCTCCTCCTTGATGTAGCTGTCCTTGGAATCTGTGGGGACCGAGTGGCAATAAGCCAATACTCTGGATTCCTTTTATACTTGATATAAGTTCCATATCCGTTGTTTTGGTGAGTACTCAGTCCCCCGTTTGACACAGGCTACAACCGGGAGAATTATCTAAAGCGGCGCAAACAAACTAATCATTAATAAACTAATCATTAATGTTAAGGACCTCGCTTGGGTCCGCTATTGTCTCATATTCAGGGAAACACAAATAATCTGCATTTTGCATATGAAACTGAGGAACATTCAAACCAAAGATCCTTGAAACAATAAGGTATGCAAGCAACTAGGGAAATCAAGTAACTACGGACATAGACAAGCTCACATAGGCTGCTTCTTTCGAACCACAGGAGCAATATTCAGTTCTACATTCATGCTGGCGAGTTCCTGGTCGTGTCTGACTAGATTTATTTTGGTGAATGTGAAAAGCGTACCGGCAGTTATCGGCCTATCATCCTTCGCTATAACAATAACGACACGACGAGGTTTCGTCTCATATTTCTGAAGGTCAACACCGCTTGGTGCGATTTCTTTAATCTTCTCTTGGAGAAGCTTCTGTGCTTCCTCGTTGGTTCGCAGTATTTCCGTTGAAACAAGAGCTTGAGCCAGAAGATGACTTGCCGGGGCAGAAGACGATACATTTTTAACATGGATGAAGACGCCATGAGGCATTAACACATCACAGGCTTCGATCCCTGAACCATGGTTTTCCGGTCGGATTAGCTGCTGGTCAAGACAAAGTCCTCCGAGTCTATTTGAGAGCTGCTTGTTGTAATTTAATTCAGCGTTTGCCTTCCTTTGAGCATTCCCATCTTCCGGTATTTCATATATAGGCCAATCGGGAAGGTTCTTAAAGTATGGCCCACGACCAAAGATTGTATTTACCTGTTTTTGAAGATTCGCAATGTAATCGCTGTCCATGACATACCAGCGATTGTTTTGCAAAAAATACCTCTTGTCGCCGATAGTCTTCTGGAATGTAAACCATTTTTTTAGAGGAATTTTTGGACTGCTAACATCTGAGTCGTCGGGACCCTTAAAAAGGACAATATATATCTTTTGAAGTCTGTTTAATCGCTCCTTCTCATCTACTTCTTGAAGCGGTATAAGAATATTGTTTAATGTAGGCAGATAATCATAATGCTGTCTATCTCCAGTACCAAAGATTCTGAAACTTTCGACTTGTCCGAAATCATCAATGATTTCATAGGGATATGAGAGGGCCACTTGGTCGCTCTTCTCTCCGATAGCTTTAATAAGACAACGATCGAGTTCGTTTTTCATCGCCTTGTTTTTAACCAATGAAAGATGCTCTAATGCAGCGAGTTCAGAACTCGCGGGTTTTCGGTCAAGCACCGCCTTGATCTGCTCCAAGTTCATTAATAATTTTTCCGGTGACTTGGAGAGAGGAATGCTTAACGAGTCTGCCCCTCTGAGTTTTATCGGTTTCTTAGAGTCACCAATGCCGTCTATGTGTGCTTCAGCGACGAGTTTTGTTGAAAAATCACCGAGTTCCTCAAATCCGAAACTTCTGAGTTCCGCACCCGCAGGTATCGTTGAACGAATCATTTCAGGTCTCTCATCGAGAGTTGTCTTGCTAAGAACATTTAAACCAGCAGGTTTTGCACACCTAATTGCTACACGTAACCCAAACCTAGGATCTACGTATTGCGGTTCAAGCATCTGAAAACCCATTCCAAAGGTTATTGCCCAAGCAGAAAAAGAAGTTGTTTTCTTACCGGTCTTAGCCGAATCATTGTCGTTGCTTGATTCAGTGCCCGATACCAACTCAGCTCCTGATACAGACTGAGTACTATCTGCATCTGGAATAATGAGAACTGCTGAGGCTGTAGCATTCCCCACTCTCAGTTCTTTTTTAGTAAGCCCTTTTACGGTATCAGTCCAATTAGCCTGATCATGATTAACGGTGCTCCAGTATAGATAAGCCTCTGTTTCCGCAACATGGACAACTTCTTCACTATTGTCATATTCATCATCATCTGACTGCTGATATCTAGCGCGTATCGCGGCATCATATGAGGGCAAGCCTATGAGGCGGTACAACGTCATACGAGTTTCTGTGCTGGGCTTCCTTGCCAATCTGTGTTCCCCCTTCAGTATCACCAAAGATTTGCTCTTAATTTATTAGGGCAGACAATTAAGTGAAAATTATCATGCTGCACCTACTATAAGGCTTAATTAGTAAATTTTGGTAACTAGGGAGACGGTAGATAGTCAGAATTAGTTTTAAAACAAGCTTCGCACTTATACGAGAATACGCGGCTATCCGGAAAACAAGAGTTACAAATACTGATATAGTAACTTATGGTGTTCACAATGACGGTAAATGTCGTGAACATAAAACATTCAACATCATCTAAACATAAAAAAGACGATATTTCAGAGAATAGGCAACGAAACAAGTTAAGCTCTAGTCGACTCTGATGTGAATTTGCTAAAAGTGACAAACGGTTGGTCAATAAAATGACATTGCAGGACGTATACTTGCTAGTCATTTTCTATTGTTCTCTTTTGGCAAATGCAAAATCAGAAACCCAAGGCACATGCGTCAGCACATAATCCCGTGTTGTTGCTGCGGACTGCACAGAGGGCTATGGAATTCACTTGATCAAGACGGGTGTGCCGGTGGGCACGGACTGCATGATCCACAGGGAATCGGGCACGGTCAGCCGGATGCAACCATGGGAGCTGGGACGGATGCCCAACAGGTCAGCTTCTTCCTTGATGTAGCTGCCGCTGGAATCAGTGGGGACCGAGTGGAAGAGGAAGACCCCGTGATTCAGAAAGCTAGTGTAGTAGCGGGCGCCCATCCCCTCCCTGGGGTTGTAGAAGCGGTCGCCGCGCTCAGACTGGATACGGAAGCTGCCTCTGGGCGTGGAGTCATCCATGCCCGTCGAGGCATACATGGTGTAGAGCAGTTGAGACCCGTCGCGCACATAGACCCGCTGATCCTGAAGGCTGACCTCCAGGGAGAGGCCAGGATGAGCCGCAGGATCCGGGTAATCGACCTGCTGCGAAGGCTTGAGCCAATCGACAGGCTGAGTGGAGGAGCTAGCAGAGTCTGCCTTCTTAGCCTTTGTCTGTTGCTTTTTCTGCCCCTTCGTCGCTGATGAAGAGGAGGAGGCGGATTTACTGTGATGATGCGCCTTGGGAAATTGCCTCGCTGAAACAGTGGCCGTGCTGGAGGCGCTTGCATCTGTCGATCGTTCCGCACGGGCCGCATCCACCGGCTGGATCAGGTTGACGATCAGGACTGTCAACAGCAGCGTCAGCAGAGCGGTTGTCACTACCACAGGCGTGCGGCGGACAGGGTCCAGCAGCCAACGGAGCATGGCAAGCACACGCCGCTTGAGGCGTGTGCTATCCAATCCCCAGACAGCCATGTCCTTCCCCTTCGTCGCCATCGAACGAACTTGTATGCACAGTTCATTTTAGCGGCAGAAGGAAACAGGGCGGACTCAGCCTTTCAGCACCTGCCTGGCCCAGTCCTCCAGCAGGTCGCAGACCAGGGCGGTCTGCTCGATCTGCACATTGTGGCCGGCCCGGTCCAGCACCGAGTAGGAGGCCCGGGGGAAGCGGCAGGCCAGGTCGAACTGGTCCAGGTAGCCAACACGGTCGTCCTGGCGGCCGCAGACGAAGAGCACAGGGGCTATGAACCCGTTCCAGGCTCGGTCGAAGTCCATATCCAGCTGGTAGTGGCCCTCCATTCGCGCCACCGTATCGGCGTCGGCCGAACGAACGCCGGGCATGATGGTGCGCTGGTAGGCCTCAAGATGCTCCCGGGACTCCACCACTGCCATCTGCCGGTAGGCATGCCTGGTGAACTCGTCCACCTCGGCCAATCCCTGGTCGTCCCGGACCAGCACCTGACGCGGAGGCAGGCGCCTGTGGGCGGTCACCGGGTCGACCACCGAGGAGAGCAGAGCCATCCCCCGGCAGCGGTCCAGTCGACCGGCGGCAGCATGGCGGCTGAGCAGCCCACCCAGGGAGTTGCCCACCAGGGCGAAGGGGCCGCCACCGCTGAAAATGTCCACCTGGTCATCCAGCCACCGGGCCAGACCGTCCAGGTCGAGGATGGACGGGTCGGGCGGCGTGCGGCCGAAGCCGGGCTGATCCAGGTAGATCCGTTCGAAGCCGCCCACCCGCTCGAAGGCGGGGTCCAGATCGTCGAAGATGTGGTGGTCCACACCTGACCCATGCACGAAGATCAGCGGCAGCCCATGACCCCGGCGAATGGCGAACCCGGGACGGGCGCTCACTTCTTGGAGCCGGAGGGGATGCCGGTCTTGAACTCCACGATGTCGCCGTCCTGCATGACGTAGTCCTTGCCCTCAAGGCGCATCTTGCCCTCCTCACGCACCTTGGCGTAGGACCCGTCGGCGGCCACGAAGTCGTCGTAGGAGACCACCTCGGCCTTGATGAAGCCCTTCTCGAAGTCGGTGTGGATGACCCCGGCGGCCTGGGGTGCGGTCCAGCCCTTGTGGATCTGCCAGGCGCGCACCTCCTTGACCCCGGCGGTCAGGAAGGTCTGCAGGCCGAGGATGTCGAAGCCCACCCGGGCCAGCTGGTCCAGGCCGGACTCCTTGAGCCCGGCATCGGTCAGCATCTCGCGGGCGTCGGCCTCGTCCAGCTCGGTCAGCTCGGACTCGAACTGGGCGTTGAGGAAGATGGCGGGCGCGGGAGCCACGGAGTCGGCCAGCTGCTTCTTCATGTCCTCGTTCTGCAGCTCGTCGTCGTCCACGTTGAAGACGTATATGAAGGGCTTGGCGGTCATCAGATGCAGGTCGTAGAGCTCGTCCTTGTCGATGTCCCCGGCCTGGGCCGCCTGGTCGATGGTCCGCCCCTGGCCCAGAATCTCCTTGGCCTTGCGGACGGTGTCCAGGTAGGCGGGCTTGATCTTGCCCCCGCGCTGGTCCTTCTCCAGCTTGGGCAGGGCCTTGTCGATGGTCTGCATGTCGGCCAGGATCAGCTCGGTGTTGATGGTGTCGATGTCGTCGGCCGGATCCACCTTGCCGTTGACGTGGACGATGTCGTCGTCATTGAAGGCGCGGACCACCTCGCAGATGGCGTCGGCCTCGCGGATGTTGGCCAGGAACTGGTTGCCCAGCCCCTCCCCCTCCGAGGCCCCCTTGACAATGCCGGCGATGTCCACAAAGGTGACCGTGGCGGGCACGATCTTGTCCGTGTGGACCAGCTTGGCCAGAACGGGCAGCCGGTCGTCGGGCAGGGGCACGATGCCGGTGTTGGGCTCGATGGTGGCGAAGGGGTAGTTCTCCGCCAGAACGTTGTTGCGGGTGAGGGCGTTGAAGAGTGTGGACTTGCCGACGTTGGGCAGCCCGACGATTCCTATGGTTAACGACATATCCACCAGTCTATTGCCCGGACTGCCCCGGCGTGGCTTCCCCTAGTCGCCGCGCTCCACCGCATCGATGGCCTCGATGACCGCTCCACGGAAGCCGTGCTTCTCCAGGGAGGCGACCCCCTTGATGGTGGTTCCGCCCGGCGAGCAGACCGCGTCCTTCATGGCCCCGGGGTTGGTGCCGGTGGCCAGGTAGAGGGCTCCGGTCCCCTGAACCATGCGCGCCGCCAGCCGGTAGGCCGCCTGCCTGGGCAGCCCGTGCTCCACCCCGGCGTCGGCCAGGGCCTCCATGTACATGGCCGTGTAGGCGGGCGCGCATCCGGCGATGGTCGTGCCCACCGAGACCAACTCCCGGGGCAGCCGTTCGATCATGGCCACCGGGTCGAAGACCTGGATGAAGAGCTCCCGCTGCTGGTCGGTCAGGGTGTCGTCCTCCTGGGTGACCAGAATGCCCTGCCCTACTGAAATGGGGGTGTTGGGGATGGCGCAGATCAGGTGGGTGCCCTCCTCCAGGATGTCGGCATAGTCCTCAAGGGTCATGCCGCCCACCACTGAGAGGACCATGCGGTCCGGGTCAGCCAGCTCATGGCGGATGGGCTCGCAGACCTGGGCCACCTGCCCAGGCTTGACGGCCAGAATCACCAGGTCGGCGGCCGCAGCCACCTCGGTGCCGGAGTGCATGGGACGCACCCCCAGATGGGCCGCCCGCTCCACCAGCCGGTCATAGTGGGCTGCGCAGGCCACAATCCGGCCGCCGGGCAGCACGCCCGCATCGACAAGCCCCTGGGCCATGGCCTGGGCCATGTTGCCGTATCCGATGAATCCGAGAGTCAATGAGTCCGTGTTCATGCCCTCAAGTCTAGCCGCGCGCCGGGAAGAGCCCCTCCAGATCGCCGCGCTCCAGGGCCAGCCGGTAGAGATGGGCGAAGACCCTGTCCCCGTGCAGGCCGTCGTGCTCGAACTCGTTGGTCACCCAGGCATGGGCGTGGCCCACGCGCGAGAGGGTGTCCAGCTGAAGCTCGGAGGGCACGTAGAGGTCGTCGGCATAGACTGCGGCCTGCAGGGGTACCTGATTGTCGGCCAGACGCTCGGGATCGTACAGGTGGCCCCAGGAGCCCTCCTCCATGAGCAGGCTGACCGCAGGGCCGAAGGGGCGCAGGGCCGCCTCCTGCTGGAACATCCAAGGGAAGATCGCCTCACCGGTGAACATGAGCGGACGGGCAGCAGTATCGAATTCAGGACGGGCATCGCGCACCCGCTGTGCAGCCCAGCGCAGGGGTTCGCAGTCTCCGTCGGCGTAGATGAACTCCTGCAGGGGCCAGTAGAGCGGTGTGACGGCAGTGGCCGACCGCACCCCCTCCAGAAAGGCCTGCGAGAGGGTGGCCCGGGAGCTGCTGGCACCGGAAGCGGGCAGGCTGCCATCCCCATCCAGGAAGGCTGTGTCCAGCAGCCAATGGAGACGCTCGAACCCGCCGCTCTTGCCCAGGTCGGCACCCAGGGTCTGCAGCCGCTCCACGCTCAGGGGGTCGCCGCCGGGCAGGACCACATCGCCCTGTGACAACCGGTCGGCAATGGCTGCCACACGGTCTTGGTCCCCTGGGTAGCGCTGGTAGAAGGCCTGGGACCGCTGGGCCATTTTGGCGAAGGTATGGGAGTAGAGCTCATAGGCATCAGCGGGGATGTGGGGCACGCCCCCGGTGGTAAAAGCCGCAGCCAGCCCCTGGGGGAAGTTCGACAGGTAGGCCATGGTCAGGAAGCCGCCGAAACTCTGCCCAAGGGTCACCCAGGGACGGCCGGCGAAGACCGTGCGACGCAGGTGCTCGAAGTCCCGGATGATGGAGTCGGCCAGAAAATGCTTCAGATAGTCGGCCTGGGCCCGGGGCTCTCCCAGGGAGGCCATGGTGGAGCCGTCGATGGCGTTGGACCGGCCCGTACCCCGCTGGTCGGGCAGGACAATGCGGAAGTGGCGCAAGGCCTCGGCCATCCACCCGTCGGCAGTGGCGTTCAATGGCCGTGGGGCGCCCGATCCTGGTCCGCCCTGCAGGTAGACCAGCAGCGGCAGGTCGTCGTGGATGTGCTCGGGAGCGCAGACCACGCGGTAGAAACAGCGGATAACCGCCTGGTCCGAATGATCTTCGGCTCGCCAGACGCCAGGTTCACTGCCCGCCCAGTCCAAGGGAACGGGGATGGACCCCTCCCGAACGTAGAGTCCCGGCAGATAGTATCCCTGGTTGGTCATACGCTGGCTCCTTTCTTCTAGGTCAGTCGGGTTCATTGTCGCCGGGCGGTTGGACCTGGCTTGTGTGCTGTTTTTCGGATAGCACGGTAGATGCAGTGATGTTGTGAAACTGAGCGGGTTCCGTTCCGACCTGTTTGGCTGTCGAAGCCAGCTCAGGCGGATGCTCCCGCGCTGACCTCCCCCAGGGGGATTCGACGCGCTCCTCGCGCCCACCGCACTTTTGCAAGTAGCCGCTTTCTGCTAAGTATTTAGCCTCGCTCACCTTCACTCACAGCCAAGCCTCGACGGGCCATGCTGTGAAAGTTGCGGTATCGTTACCGCACTGATATAACTGAAGGCTGTCAGAACCGTTCGCCTGCCCATGGCGGCGGTCAGGCAACCGCCGAGGTCGGCAGTCCGGCCCGGCGGCCGACCACTTCGACGAAAGGCCATGATGGCGTACGCGACGATCAGGGATGTGGCCCAACGGGCCGGTGTCTCCGTATCGACGGTCTCCCGAGCCCTCAACGACTCCGGGCGCATCTCCCCCGCCACACGACAGCGCATCAACCAGGTCATCCACGACCTGCACTATGTGCCGGACTCCCGGGCCCGGTCCATGCACTCCGCCCACTCGCGCACCATCGGCCTGCTCATCCCCGACATCCGCAACTCCTACTTCGCGGACCTGGCCTACCTGATCCAGGGCCAGCTGCTCAACCACGGCTTCCAGACCCTGATCTGCACCTCCACCCAGGGCGACCCCGGCGAGGACCGGGCCCAGGTGCGCAATCTGCTGGGCCAGCACATCGACGGAGCCATCATCGTGCCCGGGCCGCGTTCCTCGCACACCCTGGAGGAACTGACCCGACGCGGACTGCCCCTGGTCTGCGTGGACCGTGCCGCCGAGGGTGCCGCTGGACGCGACGGGCGGGCCATCCCCTGCGTGGACGCCGACCCCGAGCCCGGCCTGAGGCAGGCCCTTGAGGATCTGCACGCCCAGGGCCACCGACACATCACCCTGGTGCCCGGGCCCCTCAAGGAATCGGCCACCTTCCGGGAACGCCTGGACGTCTACCGGGACCTGCTGGCAGGCATCGAGGGCATGGACGACCCCCTGGCCGACCAGGTAGAGCCCGGCACCTTCGACCCCGACATGATCAACCTCTGGGCCCGGCAGGGCATCACCGGCGTGCTCTTCGGATCCTCCCTGGATGCCATACGCGCCATCAAAACGGCACAGTCCCGAGGAATCGGCATCGGCGAGGACCTGTCCATGATCACCTTCGACGACCTGCCCGTCTTCCGCATCCTGACCCCGGCCGTGTCGACCATCTCCCAGCAGATCGACACCATGGGAACCCGCTGCGTGGACATGCTCCTGGCTCTGATGGCAGGCTCGCCCGTGCGGTCGGTCCGGCTGCAGACCAGCTACCGCCACTGCGCCTCGGTGGGTCGCCCGCCCGCGCACACCGGCCAGGATCCCTGAACCTGTCACAGCGTGATCATCAAGGCGGACAAGCTCATCAAGGAACGGAGAAACATGATTCAAGATATGGCGGCAGAACCCGACCAGGTGCTCAAGGGACTGAATACCATCACGGGGTCCATCTCGGTGGTCGGGTCCATGAATGCGGACTACACCGTCAACACCGACCGGCTGCCCAAGCCCGGCGAGACCATCAACGGGGGTCCCCTGCAGGTGCTGCCCGGGGGCAAGTCGGCCAACCAGGCGGCGACCGCGGCCCGCATCGGCGCCCAGGTCAGGCTCTTCGGAGCCGTGGGATCCGATTCCAACGCCGACTTCCTGCTGGGACAGCTGGGCAACGCCGGGGTGGACGTCTCCCATGTGATGACCGTGCCGGGAGCCAGCGGAACCACAGTCATCACCGTGGACGCGCGCGGCGAGAACACCATCGTCTACTCCCCCGGCTCCAACGGCAAGGTGGACGTGGACTACGCCCACCGCTCCCGCCAAGCCCTGACCTCGGCCAAGGTGCTGGGACTGTGCCTGGAGAGCCCCATCGAGACGGTCACCGAGGCCGCGCGCATGGGCCACGAGGCCGGCATGACCGTGCTGCTCAACGACTCCCCCTTCCGCGCCGACCTGCCCGCCGACCTGATCGCCAACTCGGACCTGATCCTGGTCAACGAGCATGAGATGGCTCAGCTGCTGGGCATCGACGAGCCCGAGGACGGCGACTGGCTGGGGGCCGACTGGGACCGGATCAACCAGACCATGCAGGACTTCGGCTTCCACCGGGCCATCGTCACCTTGGGCGGCGAGGGATCCATGGTGCTGGACCAGGGCCAGACCTACCGGATTCACGCCGTGCATGTGGATGCCGTGGACACCACCGGCTGCGGGGACGCCTTCATGGGCACCGTGCTGGCCGGCCTGGCCTCCGACATGACCCTTGTGCAGGCCGCCCAGCTGGCCTCCTACGTCTCCGCCTACGCCGCCACCGGGCAAGGGGCGCAGGCCTCCTACGGCACGGCCGAGCAGATTAGGCTGCGTTTCTCCTGAGTTTGGACGTTCGGGACCGGAGCCATCAAGGTCGAGCCATCGGAATCCTGACCACCGGGATCTTGTAACCAGGGTCCGCTGGTCAGGGTCCACCGATTATACAAGTAGAGCGCTGCTGACCCCCTCCCTGCGTTGTCAGGCCGATGAACCGTTGCGGAATGCACCACGATTCGTCGGCCTGACTGGTATCTGTGCAATAGAGGCTGGATGGATGAATATAAGATGCATACTTGTTACCAGTTGAGTGCAAATGTGGAATTTATACTCATTTACCAACTGAGGGCAAGTCCGAAATCCGCTTTTATTGCCGTCTAAATCCAAGCACTGAATCTGTTCTTATCGCCAGTGTTAAATACATCTAAGGGTCGCGACGTGCATTGGAGAGTACGCGCGTGTCTTGGCCGTGCATGCTATGCAGAGAGCCATTCGATGCGAGAATGCGTAAACAGCACCACGGCAAGAAGTGGCAACAAGTCTCTCCAAGTGTTAGACAGCTAATTACCAATCGTCATATGCAAGGCCGCCATCTTTTGACTCACCACTAAGCGCCCATTCCCGATTACAACTACTCTGGCTCATCCACCTTGCGACAGCCTGGGACCGCGTTTGACCTCATCATCCCTCGGACTGATGGCACCTCCCGCTGTCCCCGAATATTGTTGATTCCATGAACACAGTCAGTCAAACAGCGCAGCGACCAATCACCAGGTCCAATAATCGAATGCTACTGACTGACGCTCTCTTCGCCATCCTTCTGTTTCTGCTGGTGAGCGGCTCCAGCGCCAATCTACGAGATGGGGCCCTGATCCCCTTGCAGGAAAACCTGATCCTGATGTGGACTGTCCTGCTCATAGCCCCTGTGGTTATCCGTCGCCGATTCCCGGATTTAGCAGCCGGGCTCTTCGTCGCTGTGGCTCTGGCTCAGCTCCTGTTGGGGCCTGCCATCATGCTCACCGATGCAGTCTGCCTGGTGATGGTCTATTCCTGTCTGCTCTACGGACGTCCATCCTGGCGCCGACTCTATCTGACTGTGGCTTGGGTCATGACGCCCCTATCCTGCCTTATCTTTACATTGGTCGATCTGGGGTTTCTGCCTCCGGGCAAGACGTGGCCGGACCACATCTCAATGTTGCCGACCTCATTCAAAGATCTGGCAGTCACCTTCCTATCGAATTTGCTGATCGAGGGGCTTCTGCTGCTCATAGCCATCGTTGCAGCCTACTGGACGCGGACCAGAAGGGATGCCATTGATGAGGCCCGGCGACGCAACCACGCCTTGGCCCTGCAGGCAGAACAAAGCGCGGCCCTGTCTGCCAGCGCTGAGCGGGCCCGCATAGCACGTGACATGCACGATGTCGTCGCCCACACTCTGTCCATCGTCATCGTGCAGGCAGATGCCGGCAGATACGCAGCCACAGCCGATACGAACCTTGCTCTCAAGATCATGCGCACCATTGATCAAGAGAGCCGCCGCGCCCTACGTGAGCTGAGCTCGCTTTTCGGCAAACTCAAGACTCCAACCAACCCGGCACCCGAAACCAGCCAAAAGACAGCGGATTCTCCTCCAGGCCAACACTCTTCTTCCCCACCACCAACGGACCCAGCCCATATCCAGCCGCTTGACCAATCTCAAACAACTGCCCAAACGAATTCCGCTAGTCAATCCGGGAACGCTCATAATCTGAATCCAGCCGGAACAGATTGCACTCAGCCGAGCCAAGCCAGCGGCCATCTTCACATAATCAAAGAGAGTCCAGCCACCAACACTGCCAAGGCCAACGTTGATACGGCCGACAATGCGCGTATCTGGCCTTCGGTTGCCACCTCTTCAAACAATCCGCCGACCAGCTATAAATCATGGTCAGACCTGATAGATGCCGCCCGACTTGCTCAGCCAGAATCCCAATTCAGCCGACGCATTGAAGGCCGACCCTGCCCAGAAAAGCTGGATCGCAGCCGCACCATAACTGCTTACCGGGTGCTGCAAGAAGCATTGACCAATGTTCGCAAGCATGCCGCTCCGGCTTCGGCTGTGCTAGTTGAAGAACAGTGGCTCACGGACGGTTTGTGTCTAACCATTGACGACCGCCCATTTGACCATGCCTCTACCAATTCAGATTCTCCGCCACAGATGGACCGACCTACGCATTCAGGTTTCGGTCTTATAGGGATGCGCGAACGACTGACTTCTCTTGGAGGCAACCTTCAAACTGGTCCCGAAACAGAAGGCGGGTACCACCTCCAAGCGTGGATTCCTTTTGCCACTCCGCCAAAGTCCGACCCTGAAGCGGGGATACGTGCCAATCGACAAGCTCAATGGTCCCTGCGCTCGATTGTCTCCACGCTCTTCGTCTGGTTTCAACGCCATCCATTGACGGCCGACCTGGGTTTGGTAATCGGACTCGTATTGGTAGAGAATCCAGGTCACGCTCTTGCTATAGCACCTGTCATGCGACAATATGATCCGGGCCGACCAGTAAAGGTCATCGCCACGCTAGGTATCGCTTTGCCTCTGATTGTGCGCAGGGTCCGTCCCGGCATTTGCGCCGCCATAGTGTCTGCAGTTGCCGCCCTGCTGCTGCTCTTCTCGCCCTGGCTGCCAGAAGCTGCAGTCTTATCCCCAGTCGCTGTATATTCAGCAATGGTTTACGGTAAATACACCACCCGACGGTGGGTTCCGTTGGCGGTCATCACGGATACGGTTTTATGGGCTGTCAGATGTGTAGCCAATAACCAAGGGTGTCCAACCATTCTGGCCTACATGACAGAAGGCCCGGCAAAATCATCTTTCTCTGTATCCCATTTAACACTTTTCATAGTGATGGCCGCACCGGCCTTGATCTGTCTGCTGACCATTCTGATTGCCTCACGCCGACGTACTCGTGGTTCGGTCCTGCTCCTCCAGCAGGAACGCGAGCGCGCGCTAAACCAGACCCTGCAGGAAAGCCAGGCTCTGGCAGCCAATCAAGAGCGCGAACTCATTGGCTCTACCATGCAGGTAGAAGTGGCTGCAACCCTGAATACAGTCATTGCATCCACTACCAAAGCCATCTCCGAGTTGAACCATTATCAAGTCAAGGGGGTGAACCCTTCCCCAGAGCAGGTAGCGCAAGCCTTCGGCGACATTGCAACTCAAGGACGCCAGGCCCTAGCTCGCATGCGACAACTGCTCACTATCCTGCGTCACAGTTCCAGCACCGATTTGCGTTCAAACATTGACACCGCCGATTCCCAAGACACGAGCCTCGATTCATGCAGGAACCAGATGGTCGAACCCACACACAAGACCATACCTTTGCCGGCTCTTCATCCAGCCAAACCCCTGCCAGTAGATCTCGATGATCAGCTCGACAACCATTCGCAACAATCACAACAGGATAAGGAGCCAGAGCATGCCCAATCGGACCAATCAGAGCAATCGAACTCCTGACATAGGCGTTCCTGATGAGGAGCACCTCCTAAGACGAACATACAGAAAAATGAGCACTCTATAAGTCATACACCCGAAGATTAGCCCACTACAGGCAACGATAGCTGACGAGCGCCACTCCACTATTTAACAGTCGCTCCGACGACAGTTGTTCAGTCAACATTTCAGTCAACATTTACTCAGTCAACAATCAACCAGGCAGCGATTACATTGATTAGAAATTGAAACCGGTCGTAATTCCCAGTCATAATTCCCAGCAACACTCAACTCAGATAAAATCGGATGGTGGCGCTGGCCATCATCTAGCGGAAAGAAGCAGGCTCTCATGGAACGGACCGAACCCATCAGCGTTGCCGTCGTGGACGACCAGGATCTGGTCCGAGCCGGTTTTGCCATGGTCATCGGCTCCCAGGATGACATGACCGTGGTTGGCCAAGGCGCGGACGGCGAGCAAGCAGTGGATCTGGCCTCACGCCTGCGTCCTGACGTGATCCTCATGGATGTCCGCATGCCCGGCATGGATGGTTTGACAGCCACCCGCCTGATCACTGCTTTGTCACCCGACGGTCCGGAGCCCAGGGTCATTGTGCTGACCACCTTTGATCTTGACGAATACGTCATGGCTGCCATAAAAGCCGGTGCATCAGGATTTCTGCTCAAGGATACCGAGCCTGAAACCCTCCTGTCCTCCATCCGTACAGTTCACCGGGGCAACGCGATCATCGCTCCTTCGGCTACAAAACGCCTGATCGAACACATGGCCCATGACGTGCCTGCGGCCGGGTCCATGCCATCGGGATCGACCTACCGCGATCCCGAAGTGGACCTGCTCACTGATCGCGAGCTGCAGGTCCTGATTCACATAGCCCAGGGCCTGAGCAACCAGGAGATAGCCGACAATCTGGGGATCTCACTGCCCACAGTGAAAACTCATGTCACTCACATTCTCCAGAAGATCAATGCCCGGGACCGCGTCCAGGCGGTGGTCTTCGCTTACGAAAACCATCTGGTATGAACCTGGACGTCATGCAGCATCAATCGTCACTAAGAGCCTCAATGGGTGAAACCTTGACTGCCTCCCTGGCTGGCAGCACACTGGCTGCCACCGCAGCCAGCAAGGCCACTGGCAGTATCAGCGCAAAAGTCGACCATGGCACGGTGAAGGTCACGGATCCTAAGGGCACAAAGACCTGGTAGGCTCCTATCCATCCGAAGAGCGTTCCTAGAACGATTCCAGCCAGACTGGCTCCCAGGGCTATCATGCAGGCCTCGACTCCCAAGGATCGACGAACCTGGACGCTGCTCATGCCGATTGCCCTGAGCGTGGCAGTCTCACGACGGCGTTCCAGCACCGACATCATCAAAGTGTTGGAAACCCCTATCAGGGCGATAATCACAGCAACGCCCAGCAATGCCACCATGATTGCCAACAAGGAATCGATTGTTTCGCTCCATGTCCTCATTTGCGTCAGCCCTCCGCTCATAGCCATGTCGTCATGCTCTCCTACAGCCTGACGTATGTCATCCAAGAGCAGTGCAGCATCGCGATCTCCCTGCGTCCTAATCCAGATTTCATGCGTCTTGGTGTCAATCCCAGCGACATTCCGGGAGTCCGTGATTGCATAGACGCCACTGTTATTCAGCCCTCCGAATCCGGCGAAGACCCCGGTCAATGTTCTTCTTGCATCTGCCTCCTTTTCACGTTCGTCGTCCGCCTGAGGATCAGCTATCGACAACTTCAGCTGACTTCCATCCCGGTAACCGGAATGCTTGGAAATCGTTCTGGTCGACACCAGTAGCGCATCCGACCTTTGCATACCTGGACCCAGATCGGCATGAAGCACTCGCCTGATCCGTGAAGCATCCAAGGCATAGACAGTCATGGAAGCTTGTGAGGGGCCTCCTGACTCGACCTTGGCATTAAATCGCTGCACCAGCTCTGCATCTGCAACACCTTCGACACGCTCAATGGCCCGCACATTTCTCTTGTTCAGCCCCTGACCAGATATTTCAATATCCACGGAATAACGCTGATCAATATCCTTGAACAAAGTACGTTTAGCGGTTACCGCACCCGTAGCCAAAGTGGAGACCAGAGTTACGCCAATCAGCAGAGCAACACCTGTGGCAGCGACTCGTGAGGGATTTCGAGCGATATTCGCCACTCCGACCCTGCAAGATGGTCCAATTTTGGACACAAGTCTACCCAGGCAACGCAGCAGAGCCGGAATCCATCGACGAGCCCCTATCAACGCACTCAGAAAAATCAGCAAAACACCCAATACTGCGAGACCTAGCAAGAGTTCCTGCTGATTACTGGTCTGGACTGTGTCGCCAGAGTTTGTCCGGACTAACTCCCCTACGCGCCAAGATGACCAGGTCACCAACGCCAGACCAATGACAGCCAGCAGGATACTGATTCGTAAACCGGTCCGATTCCTGCTGCCCTGCTCCTGATAATCCACTGGCTGCAGGGCTTCAAGCGGTCTGACTCTGATAGCCCTATGACTAGACCCAAAGGCAGCCACCAGGGTTGCCAAAACACCGAGCACAAACGGAACCAGGAGGGAGGCGGGTGTAAGCAGGAGTTCAAACTTCATGGTGCCCGAATGCAAACCAAGGCAACCGGCAAGGCCCATCAAGCCCATGGCCAGCAGGATGCCGATCAGGGACGATATGACGCCAAGAAGCAGGGCCTGCTGCAGCACGCCTACCCTGATTTGCCGTCGATCAGCACCAATAATCCTCAGCAGGGCCAGATACCTGCGCTGTCTGGCCACCATGATCTGGAAGGTGTTGGCAATCACCAAGGCAGCCACCACCATGGCCAGCAAACCAAAAGTCATGAGGAAAAGAGTTGTGATGTCCACACCATCGCCGGTCTGCTCTCTGAGCAGCCTGTCCTCCATGGTACGACGATCCTCCAGCTGGTATCCCTTGGGAACGTATCGCCTGATATTTTGCAGAGCCTTCTGAAGCTCCTTGCCTTGGCCATCAACCTGCAGATAGACATTATTCACAGGAAGGGACTCCGGTCCAACCATTCCCGCCATACTCAGCAGACGCTCAATCCGAGAATCCGTCAGCACCACAGCTCCACCGAAGTCATCGTACTGTCGACCACGGCTCTTGCTGATGCCTGAGACGGTCAAGTCCACGGTTCCTTGGTCAACAAGACGTTCTTTGCTTGAAGAATCCTGAGCACTATCGCTATCACTACCTGGCAGCGTCAAGGTGGACAGATGGAGGCGCACCTTATCACCCAGGCCCGCCTGGAGCCTGTCGGAGACGGGCTGCGGCAGCACAACCTGATCATCTGAATCCGGCCATTGCCCCCGAACCAGATCGATAGGCATAAGCTCCTGCCTGGCACCTACTATGGCCAGGATCTCCTTGCTGGACTGACCGTTTGCTTCTGCATCCACCAAGAGGCTGACATCAGGACGCAGACCACGAACCCCCTGCAAGTTCGACAGTCCTTTGCTGTCAAACTCGTCGAACAGGATTGGCTTGTCCTGATCCTCTCTGGAGGCCACAACATAGTTGGCTTGACCAGCATCCACGCTCATCTCGCGACGCATGGAGGCATTCGCCACGTTGCCAAAAAGGAGCGTCAGGCACATAAAGAGGGTGCCGATAACAATGGCCAGACCAGCCGGCATCATCATACGTGCATCGCGCTTCATCATCGTACGGGTTATCCGCCACACAGTGCACCCCCTAGTCCTGTACCTGGGAATCGCCAGCAGTGCCAGCCGAGACTTGTTCAGCCAGAAGGTCATTCATGGCTTTCACTGTCGGATTCTGTCGGTCCGCAACTATCCGTCCGTCGGCAAAGACCAGCGCACGGTCGGCATAGGATGCGGCATAGGCATCATGAGTGACCATGATGACGGTCTGCCCCAGCTCGCGGACCGAATCCCGAAGGAAGCTGAGCACCTCGGTCGAGGAAACCGTGTCCAGGTTTCCCGTAGGCTCGTCCGCAAAGACGATTGAAGGCTTGGTGATGAGGGCCCTGGCAATGGCCACACGCTGCTGCTGGCCACCCGAGAGCTCGCTGGGCCGATGGTCCAACCTCTCCGACAATCCCAGAGTCTCTACCAGCTGCTCCATCCACGAGGTGTCGGGCCGAACGTCGTCCAGTACCAGCGGCATGAGGATGTTCTGTTTGGCAGTGAACATTGGCAATAGGTTGAAGCTCTGGAAGATGAATCCCAGATGCCGCCTCCTGATCAGGGTCAGCTGACGGTCGTCCATTCTTGTCAGGTCGACTCGGCCGGCCTGGTCAATCGATGGATGGTGACGATCTCCGCTCTTCGGATGCAGAAGATCAGCGGCCATATAGACATGGCCTGAGGTGACAGTATCCAGACCAGCCAGAACGTGCATGAGCGTTGACTTGCCCGAACCTGAAGGTCCCATGATGGCCGTGAACCGGCCACGCTCGAAATTCACGTCGATTCCACGCAGGGCATGGACGGCGTTCGATCCTTGCCCATAATCCTTGGTCAGCTGTCTGGCACTGACAGCCGGCGGTCCCGCGACGCCTGGACCTGCTCTGTCGATCAACCCTTGTGAAGACGAAGTATCCGCTTTGTTCTGCATGGTGCTCCTTATCCGCGAGGAAACCTTTCTCCCGTCAGCTTCCGACCCTATGTGGCTATTAGCTGCCGCGATATGCTCCCTGGGAGCGATGAAGATAATCATCCTTACGGATGAGTGCGATGAAGAACTCCTCCTGTTAGGCTAACACCATCCAAACCAACGCGGGGCGGCGGGGATGGACATCTGCGGAGATGAGGAACATCTTGTTCAGCACAAAAGACACGAGTCACAAGACATGCAACCATCGGACCAAGGGATTGAAACAGTTGCCTGGATCCCCGTGATTGACTACAGGAACACCCGAGTAGCATCGAGGAAACCATCAACCGGCAGAATGAGTCATTCATTCCCGGCTTCAACCAAGATGCGCCTGGGTGAAGGCTGGCTTGTCGTCATTCCTCTGCTAGAGCCACGACCGGTGGAGTCCGGTTGACGCGTCTTGCAGGCAGGGCGCTTGCCAAGATCGCGGCTACGAGCGCCACCAGCAGAATCACTATGCCTATGGTCCAAGGAATGGGGAAAGCCACCGTACCCAGAGAGGAGAAAATCTCATAGGCTGCAGCCCAGCCGAAGAGCAGGCCCAGGATCATGCCAGACAAGGACGACACCAGAGCTATCAGCCCTGACTCCACAGCCAGGGACCGCCTGATCTGTTTCCGGGTCATCCCGATAGCCCGCAGGGTGGCGGACTCCCGTCGGCGTTCCAGCACCGAGAGGGAAAGCGTGTTGGCTACGCCAATCAGGGCGATGGCGACCGCCACCGCCAAGAGAGCCAGGATGATCATGAGCAGGCTGTCGATGGTCCGATCCCACTGCTGCTTTTCAGCCAACCCACCCTTGACGGCAACAGCCGAATAACCAGAAAGCGCGTCTTTCACCTTGTCGATGAATGCCGGGACTGTTGGTGAACCATCGACCTTGGCCCAGATCTGCACGGTCTGAGGCTGAACGCCATTTAGCGAGGATGAGTCAGTCAGACCATAGAAATTACTGGCATCAATCCCCTGGAAGGGCGCATAGACACTGGTCACGAAGAGTCTTTGAGCCACCGATGCGGATCCGCCATGAGCATCGCCTTGAATCGGGTTGAGAATATTGAGCCCCAGATTCCCGCCGTCGTGAAAATCCTTCTGTTTGTCCATGAGGCTTTCCGGGAGCAAAAGGGCATCCTGTCCGGAAAGATCCTTGCCGACCTTGGCGTTCAGGAGACGATCGATCTTGTGTGAATCCAGGGCGAAAATAGTCATTCCCGCACCGTTCTCACCGCCTGATTTGACCATGGCAGCATATTGGGGCACCAGCTCGGCCTGCGCGACCCCGTCGATTCGACGAATGGCATTCAGAGCCTTTTCATCCAGACCATCGGCGCTGATCTGCAGATCGACGGAGTAGTGCTCGTCCAGCATGTCGGCCATGGTCTGCTTGGCACTGGCGGCGCCCGTGGCCAGGGTGGCGACCAGTGTCACACCAATCAAGAGGGCGGTACCCGTAGCCGCCACACGGGAATGGTTCCGTGCGATGTTGGCCACGGCGATTGTGGACGAGGGCCCGATCCGAGAAACCAGGGACCCGACTTCCTTGAGGATGGAAGGAATCCAACGATTGGCACTGAACAGAATGCCCACGAAGGCAAGGACAATGCCGATGACAGCCATGGCAGCAACAATGTTCGGCCCGTCTCCGGATGTCTTGCTGGCCTTGTCTGCCGTGACACTGAGCCTGACCTGCCAGAGGGACCAGACCGTCATGGTGATGCCCAGCAGAATCATGACCACGCTGACAAACAGACGCATCCTGCTCGTCCGCTTGTTCTCCAGAAGATCGGCAGGCCTCAGCGCCTCCAAAGGACTGACCCTGGTGGCGGCCCATGAGGAGCCCAGGGAGGCCAGGACCGTAACAATGATGCCGAAAACAAGAGGCACCAGGAAGACTGCCGGAGTCAGCTTCAATTGGAAGTAGAGGGAACTCGTATGTGCCTTGGCTGCACCCAGAACAGCCATGATGCCGATGGCGACGCCAACCCCGATCAGGGATGCCACAGCGCCCAGGATGATTGAACGCATCAGAACACTGGCCCTGACCTGGCTCTTATTGGCGCCTATCGTCCTCAGGAGGGCCAAATAGCGACGTTGCCGAGCGACCATGACCTGGAAGGTGTTGGCGATGACGGTGGCAGCCACGAACATGGCCAGTGTGCCAAAGACCAGAAGGAAGGTGGTCACGGGGTTTTGGGAACCGCCTAGCGCGGTCTTGACCAGTCGGTCCTCCATGGTGTGACGGTCCTCTAGGGAATAGCCGGAAGGCATGAGCTTGCGCAGAGAGGCCAGAGTCCCATCGAGGTCGCTGCCCTGCCCGCCAACATTCAGGTAAACGTTCTGGGCATACAGGTTACCCATGTCGCCAAGGCCTGCTGTAGCCATAAAGGCATCTATGGTCTTGGGGGTCAGCACGATTGCACCGCCCGACTCGCCAAACTCGCCGCCTTCGTTGCCCCGGTTCGAACTGACGCCCGACAAGGTCAGGGGCTTCGATATGAACCTGCCCGCCACCTGGTCGGCACTGGCCTGATTTTTAGACCCATGGTCCTCGGATATGTACAGCATGTTAGGCGACAGGTTCAGATTCACCTTGTCGCCCAGAGAGAGCCTGAGCCTGGACACAGTCGGTCCTGGTAGGACCACTTGGTCATCGGCGCTGGGCCAGGATCCCTTGGCAAGACCGACCGGCATCAGCGATGAATCCGCCATAGGAATGGCGATTACACCCTCGCTCTTAATCTTGCCGGCGCGGACATCCGCCATGAGCTGGGTGTCTGATCTGACTGCGTGAACTCCTGGGACTTTTGCCAGCTCCTCGGTTTTGAAGTCCTTCACTCTCTTCTGATCGGGATGGCTGCCCTCCGCGGGGATGATGGCGTAGTTGGCCTGGGCAGCATCGGATGAGACCATCCGCCGCATGGAAACGTCCATGGTGTTGCCGAAGAGGAAGGTCATGGCAATAAACAGTGTTCCGACGACAATGGCGATGCCCGCGGGAACCATCATGCCCAGGTCATGCCGCATCATTTTTCTGGCGACGAACCACATGAGCATTCCCCTCAGCGATGAGCAGCTGAGCCAGCTGTAGCTGCGGAGGCCATGACTTCCTCGGAGAGCAGGGAGTTCATGGAATCCACAGTGGGTCTGTCCTGGTCTGCCACGATCCGCCCATCCGCAAATACCAGGGCACGGTCGGCAAATGAGGCCGCAAAGACATCATGAGTGACCATGATGATGGTCTGCCCCAGCTCGCGGACCGAATCCCGCAGGAAGCTGAGCACTTCGGTCGATGAGGCCGTGTCCAGGTTTCCCGTAGGCTCGTCCGCAAAGACGATTGAAGGCTTGGTGATGAGGGCCCTGGCGATGGCCACACGCTGCTGCTGACCGCCCGAAAGCTCGCTGGGCCGGTGGCTCAGCCTGTCCTCCAGGCCCAGGGTCTTGGCCAAAACCTCCAGCCAGGCTGTGTCTGGCTTGGCACCATCCAGAATCAGAGGCATGAGGATATTCTGCTTGGCCGTAAACATGGGCAGGAGGTTGAAGCTCTGGAAAATGAAGCCCAGGCTCTGGCGCCTCAAGAGGGTCAGCTGATTGTCATTGAGCTTGGTCAGGTCGACCACGCCCCTCCGCCCTCCTTGACGGTGGGCCCGCCTGCCCTTCACCCCGACGGCATCGGTCCCGTTCAGGTAGACATGTCCGGAGGTGACGGTGTCCAAGCCGGCCAAGGTATGCATGAGGGTGGACTTGCCCGACCCGGAGGGACCCATGATGACCGTAAACCTGCCCCGTTCGAATTCGACATCCACACCCCGCAGGGCATGGACCAGGTTCTCCCCACTCCCATAGTCCTTGGTCAGTCCCCGGGCCTTGATGGCCACCTGGGCAATCTGTCTCGGTTTCCCCGCACCGGACGAAGAATCGGAAGACGACCTCGTCTTTGCTCCATGTTTCATGCCCCCATCTTACCCACCGCAATATTTCCGCCTGACGGGTCAGGTGCTGTCTGCGACTGGAAAGGGGTGACGAGAGGACATATACAAAGGTGCCCGTCGAAACGTAATGAGGTTTCGACAGGCACCCTGTGCTTCTTCGCCTTATTGGTTATATATCACGCATATACGGGACCAGGAAGGAAGTATGATTGCCGGCTACTTGGCCAGACCGGACTCCTTCAATGCCTGGAAGGCACCCTTGAGGTCATCCAGAATGTCCTCGATGTTCTCCGTGCCGATGGAGAGCCTGATCGTACCTGGATGGATGGCCTGATCCTCCAGCTCCTCCGGCGTCTCCTGGGAGTGGGTGGTCGATGCCGGATGGATGGCCAGGGACTTCACATCAGCCACATTGGCCAGGAGGGAGAAGAGATGCAGGTTGTTGATGAAGACCCTGGCCGCATCCTTGCCGCCCTTCAGATCGAAGGTGAAGATGGAGCCGGCGCCGTTGGGGAAGTAGCGCTTGTAGAGTTCGTGGTCGGGGCGGCCCTCGATGGCCGGATGGCTGACCGACTCCACCTCCGGCACGGTCTGCAGGTAGTCCACCACCTTCAGGGCGTTCTCGACATGACGCTCAACCCTCAGCGAGAGCGTCTCGGTCCCCTGCAGGAGGAGGAAGGCTGCAAAGGGCGAGATGACGGCACCGGTGTCACGCAGGAGGATGGCGCGGATACGGGTGACGAAGGCCGCAGCCCCCAGATCCTGGTAGAAGCGCAGACCATGGTAGCTGGGGTCGGGTTCGGTCAAGGTGGGGAACTTGCCGGGCACTGCCGCCCAGTCGAACTTGCCGCCTTCCACGACGACCCCGCCCAAGGTGGTGCCATGGCCGCCGATGAACTTGGTGGCCGATTCCACGACAATGTCAGCACCGTGCTCCAGCGGACGGAACAGGTAAGGAGTGGCGAAGGTGTTGTCGACGATCACCGGCAGGTTGTGGTCATGGGCGATCTTGGAGATGGCCTCGAAGTCGGGCAGGTCCGCATTGGGGTTGCCGAAGGTCTCGAAGAAGACCAGCTTGGTGTTCTCCTGGATGGCCGCCTCGAAGTTGGACGGATCCGAAGGATCCACGAAGGTGGTCTCGACACCATCACGGGGCAGGGTGTGCTTGAGGAGGTTGAAGGTTCCTCCGTAGATGTTCTTGGATGACACGATATGGTCCCCGGTCTGGGTGATGTTCCGGAAGGCATACTCCACGGCTGCGGCTCCCGAGGCCACGGCCAAACCGGCGGTGCCGTTCTCCAGGGCGGCGATCCTGTCCTCGAAAACCCCCTGGGTGGAGTTGGTCAGACGTCCGTAGATGTTGCCAGGGTCCTTCAAGGCGAACCGGGCCTCGGCGTGGTCGAAGTCGTGGAAGACGTAGCTGGTGGTGGCGTAGATGGGCACGGCCCGGGAATCAGTGGCGGGGTCTGCCTGCTCCTGACCCACGTGGAGCTGAAGCGTCTCGAAATGGTACTTGTGCGGGTTCTGGTCGGTCATGTCGATTCCTATCTGTTGGTGACGTGCGTCCTCTTCCAAGTTCTTGAATGTGACCATAAGCGGCACAAGCCCCTCTGTTCAAGCCAGAATGGACTTTTCGGTATCGTCCTTTTTTATAACAGCTTCCAGAAGGTTGGAAGCAGGCCTTTTCCGTCTCGACATTGCACACGCGGAGGTACCCGTTTAACCCCTTCGCTGTAGAGTCGGGTAAGCAACGGAGAAGGCTCCGCTGCGAACAGCCTCAGCAGGCATGAAGGAGTTCAAAAGATGGCCGGACAGACGGACGATCAGAACAGGCTCTACCAGCGCGACAGCAAGTACATCCCCCGAGTCGCCGCTGTGCATGACATGTGCGGGTATGGCAAGTGCTCGCTGACGGCCGCCATCCCCATCCTTTCGGCTACCGGATGCGACGTTTGCCCGGTGCCCACGGCCCTGTTCAGCGCACACACCATGTTCAAGGAATACACCTTCCACGACACCACCGAGATGCTGCCGGGATACCTGGATGCCTGGCAGAAGGAGGGCGTCGAGCTGGACGGGATCTACAGCGGGTTCCTGGGCAGCGCCGAACAGGTCGACATCATTCAGCGCATGTATCGGGAATACCCCAAGGCCCTGCGGCTGGTCGACCCGGTCATGGGCGACGGCGGATCCATGTACCCCACCTACACCGAGGAGATGTGCCGGGCCGTGACCAACCTGGTCGATGGCGCCGACCTGCTCATGCCCAACCTGACCGAGGTCAGTCTGCTGACCGGCATCGACTACGAAGGCCAGGACCTCGACGACGCCCAGGTTGGCCAGCGTCTGGGCCGCCTGCTGGACATGGGCGCGAAAAACGTCATCATCAAAGGCATCGACCGGAAGGACGGCAAGCTGCGCAACTTCGTGGCCTCGGCAGATCATGGTGGAGTCGGCGAGCGCACCGAGCTGGTCCACGACAAGCTGCCCTTCATGATCCACGGAACCGGCGATGCCTTTGCATCCAGCCTCTGCGGGGCGCTCTTTGCGGGGCGAGGCCTGGCCGATGCCGCCCGGATCGCCGGCGAATTCGTCCGCTCCGCCATGCAGCACACACGCAATCAGCCCGACTATCAGCAGCGCGGGGTCAGCTTCGAGCTGGATCTGGGGCAGATGACCGCCCTGATGCAGGGGCAGTGAGCCCAAGGCCGGTGAAAGCGGTCTAGGAGTCAGGGAATTTGTCAAGAGGGGAGGACCAAGGTGGATGAGTGGAACCCAAACCACCTCAATGGCCGCATTCTTGCCGATCGGATACGCGTCTACAAGGTGATAAATCCGTCATAGAGCTATGCGGACCCAGCAGACCGGAGGGCGTTGCCAGCGAATTCGCCGGCGGTACCTTCCGGTCTCTGTTATCTCGTTGTTTCTGGTTCATTTAGCTGCTTGCTGTCTTGCTCCCCTTCGCTTATTTGCTTTACTTGGTGCCACTCGTTTCTGTTTCCTTGGTTTCTGTTTCCTTGGGTCAGCTTTGCTTGGTTTCCGTTTTCTTTCGTTTCTGTTTCAGCCCTTCTTGCCTCAGCCGCCTCTGCCTGATGCAGAGATGAGTGCAATCGATACAGCGTCAGCATCGTCAATCCACCCGTTCATCCACTTTCGTGCGTGCGCAGGTTCATTCGACCACATGCCTGGTTCGACTGGTCGCCGACTTCCTTCCAGTGGTCTCCTAGAAACATGGACACACAAGCACTGACTAGACCAACCAATCTCCGCACTGTTCTCAACGATAAGGATGACAGAACCGATGCCGACGCTATGTTCGCAGACCCATCGGTCACACAGCCCATAATCGCTCTCCCCGATTCCACAAGGTCCACCGACAATCCAGAAACCACGCGACCTTGGAGAACAAGGTTGGGCACAAGCAACGATGAGTCCATTGACACGAAGCTGGCAGATATTGAACGACAGATCAGAGTCAGTGGCATAAACAGCCGAGAGCTGGGACGATTGGGCGAAGATTACGCCTGCCAGTGGCTGCGAGAACGAAACTGGAGAATCCTGGCCCGGAATTGGAGAAGCAGGTTCGGCGAGCTGGACATCATCGCCCTGGATCCCGAGGCGACTTTGGTCTTCGTAGAGGTCAAGACCAGGCGCACCGGTCGGTTCGGATTCCCAGAACAGGCTGTCGGCCCGCGCAAGCAGACCCACCTGCGGCGCGCAGCAGTCCAATGGCTGATCAGCCACGACAGAGATCCCGGTGCACGACATCGCGGCACCCGTTTCGATGTCATCAGTCTGTCAGTCAAGTCCGACCCTGGCAGCAGCATGCATTCCGAGGGCGCTTATCCCCTGGCTTCCTATCAGACTTCCAGCAAGGCCGTCAGTAGTTCCAACCGTTCGGGCAGGGGCGGATGGAATCCGGGATCGGTCTTCCTCAGACACACCAGGGAGGCCTTCTGATGCGTCTTGGATCCGCTGAGTCCGTGGGACTGATGGGCCTCAAGGCCTTTCTCATCCACGTGCAGTCCTTCATCTCCCCAGGGCTGCCCTACTTCTCCATCATCGGTCTGCCGGATGCCTCCTTGTCGGAGTCACGGGAACGGGTCAAATCCGCCTGCTCGGCCTGCGGATTCCGGTGGCCGCAAACCAGGGTCACCGTCAACATGTCCCCTGCTTCAAAACCCAAACATGGCTCCTCGCATGATCTGGCCATAGCGACCAGCGTTCTGGAAGCTGGAGGAGCACTGCCGACGGAAGGCCTGGAGCATACGGTCATCCTGGGCGAGCTCAACCTGGACGGCACGATTCTACCCATCAACGGTCTGCTGCCCATTCTGACCCAGGCCAGAGCTCAGGGAATCACTCGAGCTTTCGTCCCGGCAGACAACCTTGCCGAGGCCCGTCTGGTTCCCGATATCGAGGTCGTGGGACTGCGCCACCTGGGCCAGCTCATCCAAGCCTTGGGCGGGCGAAGCAGAGTCGCCATCCCCGAAGCAGACACTCGCCAGACTTCTGACAAGCCGGCCACCATAGTGCGTGCACATCCCAGAACCGGCCAGCATGAAGACAACTCCCCCGCCAATGTCGATCCAACTCCACCCAAGCCGGACATGGCTGACGTGATCGGCCAGGAGGAGACCAAGTGGGCGATGATGGTGGCTGCAGCCGGCGGCCATCACATGCTCATGGTCGGTCCCCCGGGAGCCGGCAAGAGTATGCTTGCGGAACGGCTTCCCAGCATCATGCCCGCCCTGGATGCTGTCCAACAGCTGGAGGTGGCTTCCATCCGATCCCTGTGTGGCACGCTGAGCCAGTATGGGATCACCGATGTGCCGCCTTTCGAGGCTCCTCATCATACGATCTCCATGGCGGCCATGGTCGGGGGCGGCGCAGGACTGGCCACGCCTGGCGCCATCACCCGTGCCCATCGCGGAGTCCTCTTCATGGATGAAGCCCCGGAATTCTCACCAAGGGTGATCCAATCCCTGCGCGAGCCCCTGGAGATCGGGCGAATCTTCCTGTCCCGCGCCAAGGGCAGCACCACCTTCCCGGCTCGTTTCCAACTGGTCATGGCTGCCAACCCATGCCCCTGTGGATACGGATACGGCACAGGCGAGCGCTGCACCTGCACGCCCCGCGAGCGCCTCCGCTACTGGAACAGGCTGTCAGGACCCATCATGGACCGCATCGACATCCAGACCACAGTCCCCCCGGTGACCGACCCGGGATTCGACGACCACCGTCCACGCCAGCACAGCGCCCAGATCCGCAAGCGTGTGACCCGCGCCCGTCAGACAGCAAAAGAACGCTTCCGCAAGCAGGGCTGGACCTGCAATGCCCAGATCAGCGGCGAATGGCTGCGCCAGAACACATCAGCCAAGGCACGTTCGGTTGTGGACCAGGCCCTGCGCAAACAACGGATCAGTCTGCGAGGAGCCGACCGAACCATGCGCCTGGCATGGACTCTGGCGGACCTGGATGGACGGACCAGCCCCGATGCCGACGATGTGACCACCGGCATCCTGCTCAGAACGAGGGCTGTCTGAGATGTCCCGACCCTTGATGAAGACCATACCCGACAACCAACCGCGACCAATGACCACGGTTGAAAGCGACTGGCTTGCCAGAGCTGTCCTGACCATGGCTGCAGATGGCCCCGATGCCTTCATGATTGCCTGCCTGCTGGGCTCGGACCAGGCGGCCGACCTGTGCCGAAACCTGATCGAGTTGGGAGCGCCGAACCAGTCGGATGGCAACGACCCTCATGAAGCAGCACGCTCCAAACTGGACGAACGCTTTCTTAAGGGGACGGCTCGGTGGGGACGGCAAACGAGCCCTGAAGACCTCACCCGGTTCCACAAGACCAGCGACACCTGGCGAAGACGCCTGACTCCCTTGCTGGCCATGGACTCTGGCCAAGTACGGACCATGATGACTGGTGGAGGCCAATTCTGGGTGATGACCCCAGGCGACCCCTGCTGGCCAGGTCAGGTGGACGACCTGGCACGCCGCTCCGACTGGGCCCCTCCCCTCTGTCTGTGGGGACGAGGCAATCCTGAAGCATTGATCTGCTGTGACCACCCCTTGGCCGTTGTCGGATCCAGAGCCTGTGACGAGTATGGCCGGTCCATCGCCCATCAAATAGCCAGACAGGCTGCCGGCCAAGGCCACCTGCTCGTCTCCGGCGGGGCCATGGGCACGGATGCCGCCGCCCACTGGGGAGCCTTGGCCGCTGGCGGCGGACGCACGGTCGCCGTTTTTGCTGGAGGCCTGCTGCATATGGGTCCCAAACGCAACAGCCGTCTGTTCGAGAACATCGAGGCAGATGGCGGCGCGCTGATCAGTGAACTGCCGCCTGGCACCATCCCTGAGGCGCGTCGGTTCCTGCTGCGTAACCGAATCATCGCCGCCCTGGCCTCCGACATCGTGGTGGCACAGGCCCGTCACCGATCCGGCGCCCTGAACACCGCCAACTGGGGTGTGGAATTGGGCCGTCGCGTGCTGGCTGCCCCCGGCAGAATCGACCAGCCGGAAAACACCGGCTGCAACCGCCTCATCCATGAGGGCAAGGCGGAGTTGCTCCTGTCGGCATCCGACATCCAAGACATCTGCCATCCCGCCCATGCACCTATCCACCCTGGAAGGTCTGTTCAACAAGGAACCAGCGGCTTAGTCAAAACCACCGAAGATCATGAGCATCAAGGAAGTATGCAGCCCACGCAGCGCATAAGACCGCTTGACTCCGATCATCCGATCCAAACCACTCACGGCAATCAGCCGCTCCAGATCACACTCAAACAATCCGGCACTAATGGAGGTAGGCTTCCGACCCACTCTCAGCACAAAGAGCATCCTTCAACCCCGCCATCGAATCCAGGTAGGGACTGTGAATGTGAAAAAACTGACGACTTGCCTTTAACCAAGGAAGAGGCAACCGTGCTGGCGGCTATCCGTACCTGCCAGTGCCGGGGCGGTCCGCCCATGATGGGACAGCTTCGCGCTGAGCTGGCCAATCAGGGACATGAGCTCTCAGTCAGGCATCTGATGCAGCTGCTGGGTTCCCTGGAGATTTGTGGTCTGATCAGCCTGCAGAATGGATGCGTGGTAGCTGAAGACCAGAAGAATCAAGCCTTCCAGCGACAGCGATCCAAATCCACCACCCAGCCGTCCGCACCAGCCGATTCATCGCTGCGGGGAGGAACAAAATGAACGCCTTCATCCTCCAGCAGCTGACGCTGACGTTCAGGCCCACCAAAAGCGAATCCCGGGGCCAGAGAACCATCGCGGAAGACCACGCGATGACAGGGAATCACCCCAGGTTCAGGATTGTCATGAAGCGCATAACCCACGAACCTGGCGTTGCGCGGATGGCCAGTCAGAGAGGCGACCTGCCCGTAGGTGGCCACCTTCCCGCGAGGGATCCGCCTGACGACCTGATACACCTGCTGGGAGAAGGAAAGTTTGGTCATGAGACCCATTCTGCCCGCGCAAGCAGACATGGGCTGGAGGAGCCGCCGCTATCAATAGGTCGTGACAGTATCAATGGTATGAATCCGCAGAAGGTCAGAAACCGCTATGATGCCGTCATCGTCGGAGCCGGAGCGGCCGGGTTGTCGACGGCTCTGGGACTCTACAGAGCTCTGGAGAGCGACGGAAACAGGAACGGCTCGTCGCCAAAGGTCCTGGTCGTCTCCAAGCTGCAGCCCCTGCGATCCCACACCGGCTCAGCAGAGGGCGGCATTGCGGCCAGTCTGGGCAACCAGGAGAAGGACGACTGGCATTGGCACTACTACGACACCATCAAGGGCAGCGACTGGCTGGCTGACCAGGATGCCGTGCGGATTCTGGCCGAGCAGGCCCCGGGCATCGTCATCCAGCTGGAGCATGACGGAGTGGCCTTCTCAAGAACTGAAGACGGGCACATCGCCCAGCGGAAGTTCGGCGGCCATACCGCTGATTATGGCGGCCACCCAGTCAGGAGAGCAGCCTATGCAGCCGACCGTATCGGCCATCAGATCCTCCACGCCCTTTGGCAGCAGTGCCTGCGTCAGGGAGTCGAGTTCGCCGAGGAGTGGTATGTGACCGATTTGGTCGTCGACCCGCCTGCTAATGAGAAAACCGGCGGCCATGCCCGAGGACTGATCGTCCTGGACACCCATGCCGGCAAGCTGCAGGCCATCCAAGCCGACAATATCGTCCTGTGCACGGGCGGGGCCGGCCGGCTCTTCCATACGACCTCCAACTCCTGGGATCTGACCGGTGATGGCATGGCGCTCGCCCTGCAGGCCGGCCTGCAGCTGGAGGATATAGAGTTCATCCAATTCCATCCCACCGGCCTGGGCCATACCGGCATCCTTCTTTCAGAAGCCTCCCGCGCAGAAGGCGGCGTGCTCAGGAACAGTCAGGGCAAGGCTTTCATGCAGGACTACGCGCCGGGACACGGCGACCTGGCCGCCAGGGATGTGGTCAGCCGTTCCATTATGGCAGAGATTGATGCAGGTCGCGGAGTGGCCGATCCATCGGACCCTGACGGGCCTCATGATTGCGTCTGGCTGGACATGACCGGCATTGACGGCCAGCGCATGACCGCCCTGCTCCCCCAGGTCACCGAGACCATCCATCGCTACGCCCACCTGGATCCCACTGTGGACTTGGTTCCGGTCAAACCCACCGCCCACTACACCATGGGAGGCATCCCCATCACCGATCGCGGCCGCGTCTATCGTTGGCAGGATGGCCGCCGTCGAATAGTCGACGGACTGTTCGCCGCCGGGGAATGCTCCTGTGTCAGCGTTCATGGGGCCAACCGACTGGGCGGCAACTCCCTGCTGGATGCCTGCCTCTTCGGTACCCGAACAGGACGCACCATCGCCACCGCCATGTCCAATGCCGACAAGCCAAACGATATGACCGACACATCTCCGCTCACACAAGCCTTGCAAAAGCGTCAGGCCTTCATGGAAGAGTTGCTTTCTGGCGCAAGTAAAGCCAACACCTCGGAACCAGCATTGGCCGACAACGAAGATGACGAATCCGACCCCGATGACGATGCCAGCCTGAACAACCCATACGCACTGATGAATCGACTGGGACGGCTGATGGAGGAGGCCGTTGCCGTCCGATGCGATCAAAGCAGCATTGAAAAGGGTTTACGCGGCCTGGATCACCTGGATGCTGATGCGAGACAGCTACGGGCACACAGTGGTACGGCAGTGCTCAACCAGGAGGTGACTGCCATCATGGAGGTGGACAACCTGCTGACCCTGGCTCGGGCCGTCCTGAACGCCAGCCTGCAGCGTCGGGAGTCCCGCGGCGCCCTGTGCCGGAGCGATTATCCGCAGCGCGATGACGAACACTACCTGGCTCACACCATGATCGATGCCAAGGAAAACGTCTCCTGGCAGCCCGTTCATATCGTCGACATGCCTCCCAAGGGTCGCAACTACTGATGGACCCTGATGATGGACTCTGGGACCAATCTGTTCAGTCAGGTACCTGTTCGACACCTTCCCAGGTCAGGCAGGGATTAGGATGGAGTCCGCGCATATCAGTGGGCATCGGGCCGTTTCCCGAACAAGGACAGGAGCAACCGTGACATCACAGTCCACGGAATCAGACGGATTCAAGGCATCCGCATCGGACCGCGATCCCCGCCCGGTGACCTTCCGAATAGCCCGGTTTACCCCACGACCTCAATCAGAGCGTCCGGCGCGAACCAACCCATTCGCCAAAAGCAATCCTTTCGCCACGGCCGGTAACCGACGGGCCCGCGGCCGTCGTTGGACGCAGGAGTACACGATTCGTATCGCCCCACAGCGCACCGTTCTGGATGCCCTTCTGCAGATCAAGCGTGAGGTGGATCCCACACTGAACTTCCGGTACTCCTGTGGCCATGGCATGTGCGGATCGGATGCCGTGCTTATCAACGGCCGTCCGAATCTGCTCTGCACAGCCACCATCGCCGACTGCCTGTCTGTATCCAAGACCATACCGAACGCATACGCCTCCCCCGGTGTAGCCACTGGGAATCCGCGGGCTCAACAGCCTGCAGCCTTCCGTCGCACCGGCACAGCGACCCCCAAAAGGGCCGTATCCCCGTCGTCATCGCATTCGGATTCGGTCTCAGACTCAACCGCCACAAACTTCTCGGCCATAGTTCCTACGGAAACTGCAACCGCTGCAAAAGCTACAGGGCTCACAGACATCCCAAACCCTACAGAAACATCAGTCCATGTGGAATCTTCCGCAATAGAGATTCGCCCGCTTCCCGGCTTCACCCCTCTCAGAGACCTGATAGTGGAGACCGATGCCATGTTTGACCAGATTCGACGCTTCAAGCCTTATCTGCTCCGTAATGATCCCTCTGCTGATAGCAGCCAAGCGGGCCAGGCAAAGGCAGCCAACGCAGAACCAGTGTCAGAATACCGGCAAACTCCAGAAGAGCTGGCCCGGTATGAACTGCTCAGCACCTGCATCGCCTGCGGACTCTGCCAGGGTGCCTGTCCTATTTATGCGGGCGGTGAGGCATTTGCCGGCCCGGCGGCCATGATAGCAGCGGCTCGATTCATCAACGATTCCCGCGACAGTCATCGGCAGGAACGTCTTGAGGCCATTGACCAGGTGGACGGTATCCAGGCATGCCAGTCCATACGTGCCTGCACCCGACCCTGCCCCAGAGGGATTGACGTAGGCGAAGAGATGTGGAAGCTGGTCGAAGCCGTCAAGGAGTAGTCAGACTCATGCACACACAGGCCAGCGTGAGCATGCGACAGGCTTGTGCCCTCTAGTCGTTACCATGGTTAGCATGGACAAAACCTCGTACAACAACATCGCCAGAGGATGGGAATTCGCCGAGGCAAGCGCTCTGAACGTCGAATCCGACAAGTTGCAGGCCTTGCGAGACAAGGCTTCGGAGGCCGGATTCGCCCAGTGTTCCCGGTCTCAAGGCGCCTTTCTGCAGTTCTTGGCCGGCCGGAACGCTCCGGCATCCATCATTCTGGTGGGCAACGGCTCCGTGGTCGAAGCCCTGCGCCTGATGACGGGCCTGCACGGTCATGGTCAGTTCACTGCTGTTGACTCCACAGCCCAAGGCACCTCTCTAGTCAAAAAAATATTCGCGGGCATGGAGAAAGCCCATCCAGGCATGAGGCTGCGGGCGGTCAACGCGGCTGCCAGAACCTACTTCCCCAGGCTCAACCCCAGCGACTACGACCTTATCGTCGTCTCGGGCAATGGGGACAACTACCAACAGGTCATGGACCAGGCCCCGCGCCTGCTCAAGGACCGGGGACAGCTGATCTTTACGGATGCTTTCGATCTGCTGGAGGACCCGGATAAGGGCGGCGTGCTGAACCCGGCCAACAGAACCACCAAAACGACCACCTTACGGACCATCATGGATGCCATAAGCAAAGACAATGCCTGGGAATCCTGCCTACTGCCCATCGGTACGGGCATGATCATGGCCACCCGCGCCCGCTGACTACCATTCGCCTATTATTCAGGCACGGTGACGCAGGATGGTTTCGACAGCCTCATCAGGATCATCAGTGCGGATGACCAGATCGGGGTCCAGCTCAGAAATCATGCCCCGCTGCCTCACCGTGTCTGAGATCCAATCGAAGAGCCCCTGCCAGTAGGCCCTGTCGAAGAGGACGATGGGCATGCTGGGTGCCTTATGGGTTTGGACCAGGGTCAGCACCTCGAACATCTCATCCAGGGTGCCGAACCCACCAGGGCAGACGATGATGCCCGAGGAGTATTTCATGAACATCATCTTGCGCACGAAGAAGTAGCGGAAGGTGATGCCCAGATTCACCCAGCGGTTGAGTCCCTGCTCCATGGGCAATTCGATGCCCAGACCGACGGACTTGCCACCGACCTCAGCAGCGCCCTTGTTGGCCGCCTCCATGATGCCAGGCCCTCCCCCCGTGATGACCGCCATACCGGCCTTGGCCAGGTCGCCGCCCATCTTGCGCGCAGCCGCATAGGTGGAATCATCCCTGCCGGTCCGGGCTGACCCAAAGATAGCGGCTGCGGGCCCCAGCTCCGCCAATGCACCGAACCCGTCGACGAACTCGGCCTGGATGCGCAGCACCCGCCAGGGGTCCATATGCAGCCAGTCCGTGTCACCGCCCGACGAGAGCAACCCAGCATTGGCATCCGCCTCGGGAATCATGGGCCCGCGCATGATGACCGGACCGCTGTGGTAGGTCCGGCCCAGGTCCGGGCCTTCGTCGTCATTGTGATTGTCAACCATATCCGCCATGTATGCATTCCTTCATCGGGCCCCGATCAGAAGGACCCGCTCGATCCTGTTCCGGCTCTCATGATAGCGGCCCCCGCCGCCTGGCTGATGGCAAGATGGCATGGGAAAGCGACAGTGGGCGCAACAAACGATCTGTCTAGCACGGTCAAGACGAATGGCAAAGCCTTACAAACCCAATGAATATGCCTATAATCGCCCCTGTTGCTTTGATATCGCTCGACAAGGCAATCTCGAAATACGCGATTGCTTCCGAAAACGATTATTGGGCCTCACGATAGCCTATTGACTTTGTCGCCGTTTGCATTCTCAAAAGGCAACGATCAACGTTCCAGGGATATTTATTTGCCGATCTCCGCTCTCTGAGTTCAAATCAATAGCACCTCCCAGCTGAATTGAATCCAACCGACCTGCTTCATTGCCATTGGACTCAACGAGTAGCGAAAGACCTCCCTCTCCTTGAGGGACTATGAGCAAATCGCCGCGTCCTCCAGCGAATATCGTTCCTAGCAAACCGCCCAAAACCAATCGGCCCAGATTGGTGTGCTCCCCGAATGCAGTCACCTGCAGGCCCTGACCCTGTGCGGACTATCGTTGATCCGCATTGCTAAGCTTGCGCTAGAGCTGACTGAGGAACCTGTAGCCAGAGGCAGCTGCAGGGCGGGCAGGTTACAGGCAGCCGCTGGTCTTCGAAAATTGCCTAACCTGTACTCTTTCGAAGCGTCTTCAGATTCTGCGTGCGTAAATTCCAATCTGTAATGGGTTCGCCTACCAGTAGTTCAATGGTTCCAGTTGGCTCACCCAAGGTCTGCCCTGTTCTGATAGTCAACCGATTTGTTGCCCGTAGTGGCCCTAACCAAAGCGTCGACTCATAAGGGGTGATTGTTCCTATCTCACAGTCATTAAGTTCAACTTCGCACTTGCATTGGCAACCCTTGAAGTGCAAAGCCTCGACTGGCAACAAGCTCTCTTCATTCAGCCTTGGATCCAAAGATAAATTCTTAATTCTCGACTGAGACCTTGTACCAGCCTCTGCAAGATATAAAACCGACTAGCCTAGCAGGAATCGGGTATATGTCAATACACTGGGCCAATAAGACCCCGACCATCCCCCAGAGCCCATTCGAGGAACAGGATTTCGCCCGGAAGGACCACATCGGCCTTTTCATCTGGCGACGACCAGCGTTTAATCTCAGTTACCTGCTATCCTGAATTCAGAAGCAAGATGTTACGCACCGCCAGGACGCCAGATAAAACCCCGCCCGGCAGATAACCGAAGGGCTTGCAATCTCGCGTCATCGAAATTAGAGTGCACCCAAATGCCCCCCCCTTATGGACAAGAGCGGATTCCCATCATCAGTTCGCTGGATAGCTGAGCCGTCCAATGGCATCCAATAACCACCATCACCAGTTGCTACCCAAGGCATCACCAGATGCCCCAATTGCAGGTCAACCACATCAGCTGCCTGCCGTAGAACCATCCCATGAATTCCGTCGGGACTGCAACGCGTACTATGCAGACCGCTACCAGACCACAGCCCTCGCTCTTCCAACATAGGCAGCCTGCTGCCTGGAATCGATACAGACAGGGAAGACCATGCCTGGCCACATTAAGCCTTGCCAACTGATTCTAACCGAACGATGGGTGCATGCGGGGCCTGTATCCTCGTAACAGGCTGACCCAACTTCGCAGTGATTCATTTCCGGCCTTCTGGAGTAATCATCATTTGATAAAGGCAAACTCAACATTAACTAACGATATATATCCTCCCCCCGATTTTCGAGTCCTCAGTTGGCGCCAAAGGATATAATGCTGGTTACTGTTTTAGATTACTACCTGATATCACTGTAATCAAGACTGACACAGAAAACAGACCAACCCAAAAATCTCTCTAACTTAGAGGATGAGGTATTTTTTTGATATTTGCTGTACCTTCATTACCGATGTTGTTATAATACTCAAATGGTCGAGTCATATTTAAGATTCTTTGATTTGACCAGCCAAAATCCAATGGAGCAAGTCCTGGTGCAATAACTACCGATGATACCAGGTCTAATGCTCTTAACCAGTAAGGTGTAGTTTCACATACAACTACACTAACATTACGACTCTTCAGCGATTCTAACAAATTTTGAATATCTTCATCTAAAGAAAGCATTGAGATTTCATCATACTTACGAAAATCACAATAAGGCATATTCCAACCTAATATTTTACTCAAGCGATCTGTCCATTCAGGCAAGTGAAGCATTGCTGAATGGTCTTCAAGTGTTTTAATGCTCTCATAATTTTGAAGCTCTTTCCAGCGCTGATTATTTCTGCCGTTTTCAACACGGTCCGGGTAAAAAGCGACAGCTTCCTTCGCTGCTGCCAAAGAGGCATCCTCTATCGAAAAACGAGCAGAAGCACCGATAGAGACCCATTCGCGTCCCCTCACCGATGCTACAACGACATAAATGGGAAAATCCGTCGGAATAAGCGATAATGACAGTTCAGCCCGGCAAGCTAAAACCCTCGGCAACAACGCACACACTTTTTGCATAGAGGTATAGTCAATTTTGTAAGTATTCTGATCAGTGTACCAACAGCAAAGGAAAGCGTCTCGTTCAAGTACCTCCAACAAACCTGACAAACTTGCAGAACCTAGAGTTCTACCCACAGCACCACCAGATGATGAATTTCTTGACCAAACATGTTTTCCGCTTTCTCCAAAAAATACTAACTCTTCCGGTACCCAGCATTCTTTAAAATCTATGATGTCTATGGCTTTTATCCAATCTATTTCCTCTTGATTCTCAAAAGGCACAAACTGATAGGCAGAAGGAGAAAGATGGAACTTGCCAGCATCGTCAGGTCTTAGACAATCCTTATGGTTCTGAGCAGCAAAGTGAGCTATCTGTAGTTCGTTTGAAGGGATACAATTAGAATAACGTTCTAGTCCCTCGAGGATGCCTTTACGTTTGACCATATCTCTCGATAATTCTTGCCCTGACCATGAAACTTCAAAAGATCTGGTATTAGTTGAAATGTATGTGCTACCTAATAGCATTGGTAGTGAGGAATATTCTGGTTTTTCGTACCAATAATCAGTGAGTAGCCCTGTGGTCGGATTAATTAGAATATCATCCGGTAATCTTAAAGATTTAATAGGCAAATTGGTATCTGATAAATCTATTCTCTTCGAGATTTCCTGCTGCTTTTTGCTTTCACGGATAAATAAACCCTGGCTTATATTTCCAGAGAGCAAATCTACACTCCAAGCCCAACATGAATCGTTTTTGATAACTTCTCTAGCAGCGTGCTGTAATGCATCGCACAATCCAGCCCAGAGGAATGTATCATCTTCCATGTCAGAGACTGATTCCCATTGACTGAATGCAGGACCATCAACACGAAAGCGCGATCCTCGTTGGACCTTAGTGTATAATGCAGCTTCACTATCCGTTAATTGTACGCCCGCGATAACGAGAAGATTCAGAGCTCTACTATACGTCTTAGTGACAATAGAATAATCAGTGTCCATTTTGTGCCTGCAAGTAAAGTAACCGGTATTCAAAGAAAACACAGGTGTCCTGCTATTCAGGTTTGAATCAGCAGAACACCTGCAGACAAATAAATTCTTACTTATCTATGCTCTAACTGTTCACGAAGAAGATGATGAGCAGCAGGATGACGAACAGGACGATGTTGAAGAACACATGTTAAAGGTGAAATTCGCTACATCGTCATTAGGATCTATGAAATCCTCAACCTCAAAGCTTGACGCTTGAATATCGCGAAGGGCTTTTAAGGCCTGTCCTGATTGTTCTTGTAAACTTAACATAATTTACCTCACATATAGGGCTGTTTATACATATGGTTCAATAGTTTTTCACTTATCTAAGTCAAGTGCTCTAGGAAGAAGAAGACTTAGTGGAGTGAACCAACATACAATAACTAATCCTCCTTTCAAAAAAGTATTGGCATCTCCAATACCAAAAGTTAGATACTGCACACTGTCAACAAGAGCACGGAAAGGAGTATAAGGAGCAACCGAGTTAACCCAGGCAGGGAGGAAGGATGACGGAAAAAAAGTGCCAGAACAATACACGAACAATACAACAACAATACTTGAAATGGCGATTGCAGCAGGGATTGAGTGCACCCATATAGGAATAATAGAACCGAGTTCAAAGAATATTGAAACACCAAAACATATGGGCAGCAAGGTGAATATCCACGGACCTGCAGGTTTTATACTTACTACAGGAGTATATAAGACAGCAATTATTAAAAGATATTGTACAATCGATAGCAATAAAGATACACACAAAGCGGACAAAACTACTGACAAGCTCGATATAGGCGAATTCCTTAAAACTCGCATCATCCCATTTTCACGCCAAATAGTAAAATTCATCGTGGAATTGAACGCCCCGATAAAACAAGTGCTAAAGCAAATAACTACTGAAAACAATGAAGTTCGTATTATACCCTGGTTAGCCGAGTTAGGCACTTGGTGATCTAGAACTAATAACAGAACAAGTGGCAGAAACACGGAGATACATAGATTTATCCTATCTCGATAAAACGCCCTAAATAATGCTGGCGTAAGCGCTCGAAATGAGTTCATAAGTTCTCTCCAGATTTGGAATTCGATATTTTCACAAATGCATCTTGTAGTTCGGCAGGATGTGATACTAACCCAGTCAAATCGACTCCGTAAGAAGCGAGCTCTTGCAATGTTGCTCCTTCATTAACTGTGTATATCAACGCAAAACCGTTTTGCCGTGAAACTGTCTCGACGCTTTTACACTTGGTTATAAAGGCAAAGTCTGTTTCCCTATATGGTAATGACAATACTGTCTGACTTCTCGTTATTTCTATTAACTCCTTAGGTGTGCCTTCAAAGACAGTCGAACCATTTTGAATGATATTCACCATATTGCAAAGGTTTTGCGCTTCCTCTAGATAATGTGTCGTATATACGATAGTGGTATTCTCTTCTTGTAGCGATCGCAATTGCTGCAAAAAATCTATGCGCGCTTCGACATCAAGTGCAGCTGTGGGCTCATCTAAAAACAGAATTTTAGGATGATTAAGGACTGCCGCTGCTAAAGCAATTTTCTGCTGCTGACCACCCGAGAGCAAACGTGCCCTTTGATCTTGAACGTCTTTCAACCCCATACGATTAATTAGCATGTCTACGCGCTTTAAATCACAATTATAGATTCTTGCCAGAGTTTCCAAGTGCTCTCTAGCAGTAGCTCTGTATATGAAAGCGCCTCTTTGCTCTTGAATACCGATTTCCGCGAGTAACTTGCGGTTACGTGGAAAAGGTGACATGCCTAAAACTGATATTTTTCCTTTATCTGGTTTTAATGCGCCATATAGGCATTCAATCAAAGTGGTTTTACCAGCTCCATTTTTGCCTAGAATACCATAGAAATCACCTTTCTTAATAGAAAAAGACAAATCGGTCAAAACCGTCTTCGATTTATAACCTTTAGACAGAGATTTTACTCTGATTACTGTATCCTCTTCCATATTCTATATTATAAACCATTTTGTGCCAAATACTATTAACATCATCAATAATGTGTAATAACAAATGTTGAGACAATAAATAAGGGGATAAAGCCAAATAATTTTTTGCATTCTTTTTGAACCCCTAGCCCGAAGTAGTATCCTCAGCCTCTTCTGAGTCAAAATTGAAGGTATATTTTTAGTATCTGTATAGATTTCTATTATGCGCAAAGCATCAGATCCCTTACAGGGAATCGTATTCCACATCGATACATATATAGATGTAACTACACATATGGATATAAACCACTGCGGTGTGCTATTCAAAAAAAATCCCAAAATAATAAGAATGTCGTTCATACAGTAAAGACTCAATGGTCCTGCAGCATAAATCATGATTTGTTCTCCACGATCCAGCATTTTGATTGCTGGTAGCAGTGAATAAGGCTTAGGAAAAATGCTGATATGCCCTTCTACGTGCCTAAAGGATCGGACGCGAACAAAGAAATTATAAATAGTCAGATGCATACATTCATGTACAAGAAGTGTCAATAACAGCCATAAAAGGCAGAAGCCTGCTGTTATTGCAAGCTTAAGTCTAGTTAGCTTATTATAATACAGATTTATGTTTCGAGCCCAAAACAAAATCAATAATAACGAAAAAAAGACCATGCCAATCATTGCTGAGGCCAATACAATATAAGAAAATGGGTGTGTATTGTATTCAATCTTTTTACCAAACGACTTATTAGTGACCTTCGATATATCACTTCTTGATGAACTCTGAACAGTTGTAACAAGTCCCTTCTTTGCCAGACTCTGTATTATGATTCTTGACTGGCTCACCGGTTTTCCAAGGTACTTGGATATATCTTCGATCGATAATCCTTGTTTATTAAGCAATTCTAAAATTTTGTACTCAATCTCTGACACTCCGAGAAAAAAATTATCACATTGAATTTGATATATGAAACCGTCAGAAGAAAACAACTTATGTACGGTTTGATTCCTTTTGCAGAACCACTTTGTCCCCTCAGTCAAACTCATCATTTTATTGCTTCATACAAAACAAAGGACAAATATGCTTCTTCACGTATATCGACAAGCATACGATTATTTGTCATATGGAGATACGACCTTGCCAAAGTGGCAACAGCATTAACCCTTGATGATGGTAGCACGAGAGAACCATTCACCAAAAAACTCAAGCTTCCTCTATCTTGCAGCTGATAAATCTGCTCTTTAAGACCTTGACACTTAACAGCCAATTTTGATAGAAATCCTGGTAATTCATTTATTTCATTCTCAAGGCAAGCATCAACGTAAGGAACAATTTGATTTTTTACTTGTTCAACTGTTGGTTTTATACTCAGCCTCCCTGAACCAGATACGTACCCTGGCGTTAATTGAAACGAATGAACCCAGTGATTGTGATAGCTAAGCAGAAAATTAAGTACTTCTTGAAAGGATTCAAATAAACAAGACACGGTTACGGCCATAATCTGTGCACTAAGCCCTAGCCTTATAGATCTGGTCCCTAAATTACCAGTTTCGATTAATGATCTCACAAGACATGAGGAGTCATGAAAATGTTGCTCGGACATAGTCATACCTTCGATGCCACCATAACGTCCATATTCAGGTTCATAAGTATATTTGAATATAGAATTATCGGGACGAAATCGAGGTTTACCATTTTCATCAGTCCATTTGGCATACTCCTCAGGAGGATACTCATTGTTGAAGGCTTTTCGATAATATGCTGGATCGGCAAGTTCAGGAGTCGGGTGAAGAGAAGGATGTTGCTTCATAAAATTCGATATCTCACGAATTAGAAAATCGTGTATTTGATCGTCAAACTCCGGGTTTCTTGATTTCACCCTTAGTCTTACATGTGCACCTTCCAGCCAATAATTAATAAAAAACCAAGAAGAAATCATTTTTTTCTTGACTAAATCATCAATTAAATGGAACACACATTCTTTGAGAATATATCGAGCATCCATTCCATAAAAAATATGATATGCTAGCCACTCATTATTTTGTCTTATATTCATCTCAGACCTTTCTAAAAGTATGACTTATCCCAAAGATGAATTCTTCGATTCTAGAGTAATTTTGTTTACCAACATTCATTGAAAGAGACGGATATATTTCTTGCAATATCAAATATTCTGAGTCAGACTGCAGCGAACGCATCAAATAATCAACGGTATAAATACTATGCATCGTAACATAAATCGGCTTACCTGCCTCTCCTTGATGATTAACTACCTTAATAAAGAACGAGTCAGGTAATCCGTGTTTTGTCAGAAACTTAAATAAGGCAGAATAAGTACCCGTAAGATCGTCTTCTTCAAGAAAGTCATTAAAATAGATAAGCCAAGATTTTCTTGACAACGCGACATCTCCTATTGTTATACGTGGGATTTTTACTGCTTTTCCATGAACTGGTTTTAAATTCAAATATTGTATAAAATCCGTCTGAGCTGTATGAGGAGGTGCTATAAGATCAAGAATTCTTGTTGTTTCAGGACAGGCGGATAAAATCAAATACCCAGTGTAGCATGGGTACAATTCTTCATCCGAAGGTGTGACGAGAGAAATATGATTTTGCTCATGACTCCAACAAACTGATAGGGAACGCAAGTCTAATTGTCTGCCAACAGTGGATTCGTGCCCTTTTTCCCCCGGAAGGTAGATTCTATCAGGAAATATAGGGGAGTGAATGTTCAAGTTTGATACATTCGAACCTGAGGATAGCTCCACTAATGTAACATCATTTTTTTTAGCTAATTCGTACAATTGTTGTTTTTCTTCCATTAGATCGTGCTCAAAAAGGTGATCAAATCGGGACAGATCAAAACCAGGTGCGCCATAAATTCTATTAATTAGTAATCCTCGATCTTCACAATTGACCTTCTGCGCAAAAAATGATAAGTGAGAAAAACGATAGGTGGGTGGCTTATGACTTTCGTTAAATCTTTGCAGCAACAAAGCTATGTCTAGAACATCTCTATTTGAGCTGTTCAGAGATGCCTCTTTTACTTGATCGCAAAAACGTCTGGAATCTTTGACTCGCTGCCAAGCAGATCCAGGTTGTAACCACTGAGACTGAGCAAGTTGATTATCAGATATTGATCTAATATTAACTCGCAAAAATGGGTCATAATATTCAGTTTGAAAATCATGTATGAAGCTTGCTGCATTGACTAAGTTATCATTAGACATTTCTTTTAATACACCACCCATCACATCTCTTACGGGCTGAGTCGTATCCATAATGCGAACGAACTTTTCCAACAATTGACATTGATGTGAGCTTAATTTGGGAAGTGTTTTTTGAATCGAATGACCTTCACTGAATACTGCAACATCTTCATGCACAACAGAACGGGGCAGTTTGGCACCATGACACGCAGAAGTATATAGTTGCTCTACTTTTGAGGCAATTTCTTTCATACTCTTAAGCCTTTGTTGACCATGAACTTTGCTAAATTGATTCGCAATCTGCATATACTCGTTGAGCTGTTGGCCAAGCATTCGTGCGTTCTTCTGTGAGCTACACATTAAATATCTGATGGCCGGTAATCTGCCATATCCGTCAAAATTGCTGTAAACCATACCATCTAGCTCTAGCAAACCTAGGTGTAGGCAACGCAATAGGACATCCCTAGCAGTCTTGGAGTCCATCTGTGAGGATAATTTGTTCAAGAGCTCATGGACAGTCATCGATTGATCGTTTAGAATTAAATAAATTTGTCTCCTCATGGCAGAAAGCGGAAATTGCAATAAGGATTCTTCATTCAAAACTGAGTCGACTCGTTTTAACGAGTCAAAAAATCTCCAGCGAGATCTCCAAATCTGTAAATAACTACCCTCTGTAATATTAACACCATCAGCTAATCTAACAGGGAATGCATCGATAAAGTCCAGATTCTCCTTAATTGAGTCTAGAACACGAGCACATACGTACATATTTGGTTCGGAAATAGAACGATAGGTTTTTTTGAATCATTGCTCTTACCTTCATAAAACTCAACGAAACCGACGGGTGTAAGCCAAGAAAATGGGCTTGTTTTAGTAGCCGCCCTAACCAGATACTTGATTAAGTCACTGGATGCTCTTCTGTCCCTAGCTTTAAATTCAATACCGTTCACCATCTTTTGCTTTAGTCTTTCTACACCGTAATAAAGCGTAGGCGACGACATAATCACTGCATCGTATATGCTGGGGTATTTATCAAGTAATTTTATGGCCACTCTTTCTTCACGATGAGCTTCAGTATCAAACGCTGAGACAGCATTTTTTTCTTGATCTTTTGAAGCATTTATAGCTTCTAACAAGCTAACAACTTTTATTTGAGTAGATTTATTCAGAATACCAAGATTCTCAGTGAGTAGCTCTGTATGCTGGTGTCCGATGCCTTTATTGACTTGTCTTTTTAATTTTATTAATTGCTTTCGATGGTCACCTTTTGCAACTGAGATTTCTGCCTGTAAAGAGCATACGAGTTCTTCAGAAGCCTGTGAGACACGCTCATCCAGCTTAAGTTGCCTGTTCGATAGTAACGTTAGCTGGTCGCTTGACAGTTCATCAACAATGCTTATAGGTAAACCTCCGATGCGGATTTGGCCATTTTTTTCATAAATGAAGGACATATCATTCACCCATTCCTGTAAAATTAATGGCAGTAAATCTTCCCGTTTCCGCATCATGGCCCAACAGTATAATTATTATCGGTTCTTTGCCATCGTCAAGAGCTAAAATCGTTTTCAACTTTACTGCATTAAATCCTAGCAACGTTCCTGCTGAAATTCCTAAGTCTGTCGCCTTTGTATGGATAATTTGACTAAGCGCTGCGCATTGAATTGCTATCTCTCTAAAACCTTGAACTCCGTGATGCTTAGAATAATTTATGAGTGAGCTTGAGATTGTAATCATAGAATCAATCCGCTCCAAGTCATAATTCTGCCCCAGAAGTATATTAGACAGCTCATGATGGGAAATAGTACTGATTTCTGTGCAGTTAAATCGAGAATCTAATCGATACACACCTTTATCTAGACCATTAATATTCACTGATAAAATATGCATTTCCACAGGATTGGAGAAACCCATTTTTAATAATTTTTCCTGTCCGCGTACTGCTGAGGTCAATATTCCAATTAAGTCGTCATATTTCATACTTTCACCAGTAAAACGGCCGAAAGAAGTCTCGCGTTTTTTTAAAATCGCGGTTAGCTTGTTAGCCGAAAAATCAGAAATCCATGAAATCCCTGAAAACTCCAACGACTGTGTTAGTTTTTGTGTCTGCTTTTCTTCACAGACAGCTGCACGCTGCATCGCTTTTATTGTGTTAAATAGAACAGTCTTTTGGCCCCTTTGCCATGACTCAATTCGACACCAATTGGTCGGACAAAGCTTAGATTTTGAATCACTCTCCAAACCTATTCCAATTAGAGCATAGATGCCTTCTTCTAAAGGGTTAAGATGCAAAAGCTGAGCAATAGACCACTCGCTAACATTAAAAGCAATATGAAAAGGGCATCTTACAGCGTCCATGGAGTCGACAAAACTCGCGAGAAAAGTTCCGACATCCATGGTTGAAACGAGATAGCTAAAATCCACATACTTATACGAGGAAATCCAATAATTGATGGCAACGACCAATACATCATCGAATATTGGAAGTTTGTCTTCAATTTCTTGCATAATTACGAAGGAATAATCTCCCATGCCTAAACAACCCCAAGTATCCTGTCGAGGAAGGTATATATACAAACCGGCTGGAAGTTGCTTACTCCCGCGTGTGGCGCGATAGATTGTCAGGGGATATCTTCCCCCACCGGAGGCCATTCCACGTTCGTCAAGATATTGTGAAGCATATCTTAGATTATCCTTTGAACGGTATGGCACAATATCCAAATGGAACCCTTGAATTCCGATCGTGTTGTGTAAACTGTAATCTATACAGATTTCAGGATCTACACATCCAGATATATTGGTTAAATGATCTGTAGGCTGCAGGGGATATTGTTTGCACCCGATATAGTTCTTTTGATTTAATGGCGCGAGTAAACCCGATGGCATACTATACCCATTCTTGGGCATAGTTATCTCTGCGCGATGATATATTAATTTACTGTATTCCTCAGCTACCCTTTCATTTGGTAGTTCATCCCATTCGTGTGCCGTCAGTTGTTTAAACACCTTAATCACATTCTCTCTTCTGTCAACGGTGCTATAGCACAGGCTTTAATCCCAACCTTATTTAAGGAATATAAATTCAAATCAGCAGACATGAATACATTGCTAAGAGTATTATTAACTTTATTTTTTTGTATTTGAGTAGAAGCCTTACAATCACGTGGGATTACACCAGAATTGTATGCAATATAACGCTCTAGGCAATCTTCTAACGATTCGATTTTAGTTTGCCCTACACCGACAATTGTGTTGTTTATATTTAACAGTGAGCACCAAACTTGAGGCACCACTTCCTGCATATAGACTCTTTGAATTGATTTTTTATGCATTTTACAGTATTGTTCAAATACTGCTTTAAAGGGCTCCTCAAGTTCTATATTCATCGGAGCAAATTTAAAATCACTCATCTTAATAAGAGAACGAAAATACCTATAAAGAGCATCGCGAAAGGCATCTTTCTCAGTGTAACCCAGTCCGATTGTTAACTGTCTTTGGTTACTAGGAAACACGCCCCCAGAACGATAATGACCATCTACATCCCGACGACACATCGTATGTTGGTACGTTTCTTCATAAGGCTTCTCATGCAGTTTTAAGCTTAAAGCATTAAACGCAGCATTGGCTCTCGCCTCGGCTAGAGATTCTACACTCCACCCATATGCATAAGTGATTTGACCGTTTAACCGATATTTAACTTTGCTGATTTGTAAATAAGTCTGGTTTATATCGTCGTCGGAGAAAGATTGCAGCAGCCCGGAGAACGGATCCACAATACCAGTCACTCTTACGCTAAGTTCTTTCGCACGGTAGTGCAGTTGATCACTATCTTGCGTGCTGCGTATTAATAATTTTCCTTTTTCAGCATCATTCCCAGCGTGCGGGTCACAAATCCAAGCAATTTTGTGTCCAATAGCTTCACCAGTACTTGCATCTACCACAATAATACCGTCATTGGTTTCCGAAAGAGTGGGATCAACAAAGAGTTTGAATAAATCAAATGAGGCCACTATTCCAGCTATGTGCCATATTCCAGGCGGGATAGATTCGTCTTTATCTTCACGACTGGAGTCATTTATATATCTTGAAATCTCAGTGTTTTCTGTATTGTTGGCAACGCTGAGTATCGCATCTTTAAGGTGACATGAAGTTGAAGACCGCATTATAGGACCGATAATTATCTTGTCAATCAAAGTGAGTATTGGTATAACTAGAATCGTTTCGGGCAGTGCGTCTATAAACTCAGAAACCAAGCAAAGATTCTCTATCTTATATTGAAAAATATAAATACTAGTGTCTGAATCACCCTGACCTATGCAAGTCCTATCTGCGGGATTGCTTATACGCTTTACATACCCCAAAGATCCTATCCCATTTTGCACTAGCGACTTAGACACAAATTGTGCAAAAGGTGATTCACTATCTACTACAATACGCTGTCGTGTCAAGTTGTTAAAAACTCTATATGGCGTATCGCAAAAATGTGCTGCAAGCCGAATTTGATTTGCATAATTCTGACGAATACGCGATGGGATACTCTTTGTATTAAAATCCTTTATAAGAACGATGCAATCACGTTCTATAAGTGATGTCAGTAGTCGTAGAACTATACTTTGATTTTTTTGTTTACAAAACTAAGAATTGTGGAAATGTTATTATTTCCTCTCAAGAATGGCACTAAGGCGCGAAAAAGTTGGTATTGACCAATGCCTCTAATTTCAAACTTGGCTCGATTTTGACCAAGAACAAAGAGTACCCCTTTTTCAGTGCGAGAAAACATAACATCATCACGCAGCAGCAGTGTGTCTGATTGTGAAATTACCATGTAAAGTCCAATTCTTTTATACATCGAGTATCAACAAAACAGAACCCTTCCTGAATATAATAGCATAGTAAAAACAATAGTTGCATTTTCTCCCGTAAAGGTTGACGTGCAATTTTGATTTGTCAGATTCAGTCTCATACACAATCCAATGACAAAGCGTGAAAGACTCTGCACGTGGTAACAAGCAGTCTATCAGCAAGTTGTATTTCGATAATATTTAAATTATTAAAATTCTCCCTAGATGGGAGAAATGGGATCGACTTAGCCCTATATTGAACAGTTCATATGCTCTACTTAAGGTTTGTAAATGCCCAGCGAGCTGTAGCGCGATACAACAATTATACGGATTATTAGGTGCAATATGAGAATCTCTTCAACCACAATCGCTCCACTGGCACAGAGCAGATTAGTCAGACTTTAGACATACCAAAAAGAAAGACCTGGCTAGTCAGGAATAATAGACTGCCAAAATAGGAAAAGATGTACTTGCTATTTACATTCCTGAAGTGTAAGAGCATGAGCCGCTCATGCACGCTATCTTATGTCAATGACCTGAACCGCTATACCAGCCACTCACACTATATTTTAAAATAATAACATATATTGTTTTACGTTCATCTGATGTTCGACGGAGCATTAGATTCGTATTCATTGCATGCGACGAGTGCAAAAACCTTTGGGCAAAAAAATAGTTCTTGCAGCGTACTGATTGAGTATTTAGATAATTTCATGAAACGAGGGCGAAAGAGTAGGGAATTTGCAAGCAGTGTCACACGGACCTTAGCTACTTACGCAATCTACAGTTTTAGGCAGTTGCTCAGTGGACGCAGTCCGTGCTGATACCATTTGAGCCGTCCACATGATGCTTAGCTTGGCATTTGCCGTCTGCCCTGTCCATAACTCTGGCTCTAATCCGCTGCCAGTCGCGCAGCAATCGCTTGTGCTTGCCGGAACTCTGCAATTCTGCTGCATTCACTTGAATTGGCACTCAAAGGCAGATGTGGACGCGTGGCCTGACTCGTGTCTAAATGTTGAGCTTGTGATGCAGCCAGGCTGGGTTGAAAATACAACCAGGCTCAAATTATCTGCAAAGAACCTTTCAAGTCAATATATTATTTTTGCTTTGTTCGATCAGCGCACAATCAGTTTTGCGCTTATCTTAACAAAATTATCTTGCTCGTTGAGCAATGGGATAACATCGTTGATTCTCGCATGTGCTGGATACAAATTTCGCAATGCCATCAAAATACTTACAGCCACATGTACGCTTAAAAGCACGATTACAACGCTTCCAACTCGATGAATCCATGGCGATAGGTATGGTGACCCTGGCAGCTGAACAACCATTACTATCAGAGTTATTACTGAAACAAGAACAGCGCTATATGCCCCCGCGAGAATATGTGCTATAGAAGAATCAAACAACCACCTCTCAGTTGAAGTTCTCAATCCCTTATCCGCTTTAAAGATTTGTCTCCAGTTTGCAAGCTGACTGAACGTAGTGATCAGTGCACCTGCCAAAATCCCCATCACAGCAATCAAGGTATCGCAAAAATCAAAATGGAGTCTTAACAGATGCGCAGCTATTCCTGCCGACAGCGGCACTATATAGACAACAAATATCTTCAAAATAGAACGTCGTACCTTTATGGGCAAGTGTATTCTCTTCAGAATCGACTAACTTTCTTTAGGATCGGGAGTATAGAAATGTAGCGATTTCCACTGTCTGCGGTTTATCGACATTGGAACCATTGAAATTTCCATGGAACTCCTTCCTCAACGGAGCTATTTAATAACAACTTATTAGCGATAGACTTGTGTCGTAGAAAGATTACAATCGACATTAAAGGCAGGAAGATTATACTTGCCATCGTCGGCAGCAATCAACCTCGGGTTATTCCCGGCATCCTTTTATAAGTCTTTTTAGCCGACCCATCTGACATGGGATAAGTGAACAGCTAATCTACGGTTTCTGCAGTCACCGTCTTGATTTTGCCATTTTCCTCGTAAGTAATTCCACCGTTATTTATCATCTTCTTAGACAATTACAAGCTGTCCATAGGTATCATCGCAGCCACATCCTGAACGCCTTGCAGCCGACTGAGACTCAATTTTTTTGCACGGCTTTAATCCACTTTTGAGCACTTTATTGATTCATATTCGCCATGCTGCACTAACGCTAGACACGGTCAGCGTTAACTTCTAATTCTCTCGTGAGCCGAAACCAGACAACGAATGCATTCCAAGCTCGATTTTCTGAGGCTTAGCAGATGCCGAAATGCTATCGGACCTATTCCGATAAATAACCGGAGTGGTAGAAAATCTATACCATTCCCCGTTCGCTACTGTTTCAGAATGATCGTCTTTCGAAACTTTCGATATTGATAGGTGATATTTGTACGAGATATATTGTAAAAGGTTTTCACCCTGCGCAGATCTACCATTCACCGTGCAAGCCATGTAGCAAACATTTTTATCGGGCTCATTTTGTTTGGGTTCAGGGAAAGACATACGTACTTCATATAGACTCGACGCGGCTTTCTTACTTATATTTTCTGGCTCGCCGAATCTGTCGCGTATAACCAGTCCTTGTCGCCATAATGACCAAAAGTGATGCTGGCGACAAGTACCTTACCGATTTTCTGGCAAGCTTATACGCAAAAACAAGGAGTCCCTTTTAAATCCTCCTCGTCAGTTATCAGCTGCAAGTCTTCCGGGTTAATAAAAGCAGATGCTCTTCCCATTACTGTGTCATCAACTCAATTATCTATGCATATATGAAATCTTCCAGCTCTGTCCAGCAAGTTGACCTGTACACATGACCTTACCATTTTCCAGTCTCGACCTTATAAAGACAGTATAAAAGCAAATCACTCATGCGATAGGCTTCCTTCCTATCTAATTTGTGTCAACAAAGATTGACACCAACAAGAGCAATCACTGGCTCCAAGAATTTAGAATGGCCGGACATCTTTGCCGACTCCTAGACTAAAACTAACTGTATTCATAATACATGACCTAAGACCAGTAGGGGGGGGGGGGTCATGCCTACGAAATATGCAACATCGACTGTCAAATCTGCCCTAAAACTACATCTTTCGCAACTCAGTCATATATTGCTCTCGCTGCACCCGAAATTCAGTAACCTCTCGATTAGCTATACAGCTCTAGAATAGCTGGTAGCCGACCGATAATCACCAAAGACTCCTGAGAATAGAGACACAGGGGACCAATATGCTACACAGACAATACCGCGGTACACGAATAGACGTTGTCAGTCAAAGCGAACAAAGCGCGCTTCACAGTAAATCAGCATTAGCTCGGAAGACTGCCAACCCTGTGGTGAATGATCAGTATTCTAGGTCGAAAATTCACATTCCACTGGAATGTCTGCACGCTGCAAGATATCAGTCCAGGCGGTCTGGATGGTATATCGCCCTAAGCGTGCAACTCGCAGACGAATCCCTATCTAATAATGCCAAACTCTCGGAAAATAACCCCATACCCACCCTACAAAGCGTTTCGTCGAAACTTTCCATGCCTTGCTTTCCAGAACCCGAATCCTCTGCCCGAGCCGTCAAAAGTTGCACACCGTAAAAGCCGGAATTATGGATGAATTAAAAACTGATGAGGTTATCCCATAATCTCAGGCAAGGGCAGGACCTGGCTGGTGCTGTACGGCGGTCGAATAAACGACGAGGCCGTTGATAGACTGTTGTGTGGCGTTTACGCCTCTTTTCACGGTGCAGATAAGTCTAGGGGGGGGGGGGGGAGAGAGATGAACGCAACTCGTACCATGGCAGTGGAGGCTTACGTTGACGGCTAAGAAAATTGAGCCAGGCAATCATTCCGTTATCGTCGATGGCCTCGACTTCCAATGGTCTGTGCAGATAGACAATGCCTCTGTTTCAACATCAAGCAAATTTGTTACTGCAATCAACTCCATTGCCCGCCAGCATGTGGCTATGCATCCCAGGTTCCAGAGACTCAGGAGAGTGACGACACAGCTATATCATCAGTATTCGACCAGTTTGCCCATCTTGCAAGCCTCCACGAGTCAGGCGCCCTGGATGACGAAGAATACACAGATACAAAACACCGACTGCTAAACATCTGAGGAACCAGTCGTAGGGCCCCGGTTCAGCAGAGCTTTGCCCTGTGAATACCTTTGTCACTCAAATGAGACACAAAATCTTGCCTCAAGCAATTCCCAAAACTATAAAAACGCAGCAATTGCGGCTGTAAGGCTTTCGTGTGGTGCGCCAGACAGGATTCGAACCTGCAACCTGCTGATGTACTGAGAGCAAATACCCCATACTGTGCCGAACTACCTAAAGCTATATAGCAGAAGGGAAATTGAGCCGATCAATACAGATAAAGCTAGGCTGAAATTGGGAGAAAAACGACGTTCATCGTGTCTGAATCGTGTCTGGATGTTTCTTTCCTTGTCCCTGTGGGGTATGGCCGGCTTACGTCATCGACCTAAATTGAATCTAGGGGGTTGACCCTACCTCTGGGTTAGGGTCGGTGGATGGCTTATGGCTGTGGGCTGCGTTCTGCTGCCGTTGGGTTCTTTGCGTCGGGTTCACTTTTGCTTAGGCACTTATGCGCTTGATTACCTCGAAGAGGAAAGTAAGATCCGCGAGCCTGGCCGGGCTGTTTCGCCAGGCGTGGCCCGTGTAGGTCATGTACCGGCCTTGCGAGTAGGCTTCCGTGTCCATCAGGCCGCGCACCTTGACGCCCTTGCGTTCGGCGCACCTGCCCCAGATGTGCAGGCCCTGTCCGGAGGGGCTGATCTCGACCCAGGTCCTGCCGGCCACGGGCGCGAGCAGCATCTTGGCCCAGTCGGCCAGGTGCCCCCGGGAGTCGTAGCAGTGATCCAGATCGATGCAAGCGAACCCGCCGCCCAGGGCGAAGCCCAGGCCGTCCCCCGCCGTGGACTGTTCGGCCATGGGCAGGCTGGTCCAGGTTGCCGGGTCGGTGCTGGATGCCGGGGCTCCGTCGAAGCGGATCGGCCTCTTGCTGGTTCCGTCGCCTCTGTGGACCAGTTGCCAGCGCAGCCACCGGTCGGCCATGGCCATATCCGGGGACACCGGCATCGTCCTGCCCGCCCGGTGGGCCCGCTGACGGCAGGCGTCCGAGCAGAACCTGCGCCGGCGACCCCTCCCCACATGCTCAGGCAGGGGCTTGCCGCAGAACTCGCATCGTGTCATGCTTTAATTATATCGTGACATTACTCTGAAAACAAGAAAACTAAGCAATATCAGGCATTCAAGTTATTACGTGACAACGGTAAAAACATGGTTCCTGTCACGGAATGCAGAGCCTGGCACATTCCCAGGATGCCCCGCAAGCCACAGAAACAGGCCACAAAACGACGAACGCCAGATACTCGGAAGTCAGGAATTCTGGCGAAAAACGAACGGAAGGACGCACGCATAATCGGAGGTGCTATCCGGCAGTTAATCCACGGTTTCCGGGGAGGTACCCCCCACCTCGGGAGGGACCAATCCCGAATTTTTTTCGACGGGATGAAGACTGGTTTCACGATACTATGAATTGCGCGCCGCTGTCTCTCTTGCTGTCTTGGCTTTGTGGCAAGCGTTCGAAAGCCATTGCAAATTGTCCAGTCTGTTATCGTCGCCCGGGATGATGTGGTCGCAGTCGGTTCCGATGCCGTTGCAGCCTCTGGCATGATGCGTGGCTTGGCATCTGCCGTTCGCTCGGGCTTTGACTTCGGCTCTGATCAGCTGCCAGTCATGGGGCAGCCGGTCATGCCTGCGTGAGGTCTGCCATCTGCTGCGCTTGGTTGGCATGGCTGCTCCTTGGTGGGTAGGTTGGGTCGTATGAAGGGAGGTGATTATATGAACAAGGTCAAGGTGTCGCTGAATCAGCACAGCATAGACCAGATCGGCCAGGTCGCCACACAGGCTTACTCGAGTCAGCTTGGCGATCATTGTGTATTCTGCGGCAAGCCGGTCAAGCACAACCCTGATACCCCTGTCGGGTCGGCACCGGTATGCGCGGAGTGCGCTAAGGAGCACGGGCTTACACCTGATAAGTAGACGCAGGAAGGGCCTTGCCTGGCTCGCATCCAAAGGTTGGGATTGTGGCGTGGCCAGGCAAGGATGATGCCCGCAGTCGGGAAGAAAGGGGAAAACCTGCGGGCAAGTGCTATATCTTGTGCCATGAACATTAACTGGGATGCATGCAGCGCCATAGCCACTGCGGTTGCTACAGCGGTGGCTTTATTCTTGGCTGTTTACAATATCCGCCAAGGCGTAATAAATGAACGCAAGGCCATAGTCGACAAGGCTTTTGGAATCGCTTTACGGCTTGTGGATGTGGCCGGCGATTTCTACATGCCCAGCAACAACTTCTCTCCGTCCCTGGTTGCAATTAAGGGCCGATATCTGATCAGGCTACTTACCATATACGGGTATTCATGCGATGAAGACAAGGTTTTTAATTATGACCTGGAGGAATCTTTTAAGGAACTGGATCGACTCTTTGAACAAATCAAATACAAACAATAAAGGACCGGGCATCTCTGCCTGGCCCTTACTGTAAACCACTGTGTTACGGTGGCATTTGCCGCCTGCATTGGCTCTGACCTGTGCCCGGGGTTTGGGCGTGGTTGCTTGCTGATTCTTCTGTTTGGTGTGTTGTTTTACTGTTTGGCTGGTGTCTTGTTGACGGTGAGTCGGGCGAGCCGGTTGGGGCGGAGGACGCCGAATCCTAGGCGCATGGTGACGCGGATGGCCATGGAGTCGTTGGCGACGTATGCCTGATCGCTGGTGGCGACGGCGGCTTGGCTGGCGGCGCTGAGGACCCGGCTGCTGTCGTTGAGCAGGATGGTGTCTGCTGAGGTCTGCATGTTCAGGATGATGAGGATCCCGTAGATGGCTGGCGTGGGGCTGTTGGCCATGTCGGTGGCGATGAGGGGCCGGTCGTTCCTGTCGGTGAGCTTGAGCAGGCTGGCCCAGGTGCTGTAGCCCATGATGATGCCGGTGGGGCTGCCTCCGTTGTCGCCGACCTTGCCGATGGCGTTCAGGAGGGGGTTGAGCCCTGTGGCGGCGTTGATGTCTCCCGCGTCGATCATGTCGGGGGTCAGGGCCAGGCCTTTGATGCCGGCTTCGTCGCCCTGCAGGAGGAGCCTGTCAGCCTTGTCGGTGATGGCCTTGACCATGCCGGCCTGGATGAGGCTGGTGGTCTGCGTGTAGTCGGCGGCTTCGTTGCTGATGGGGTGAGGATGGCGATCTTGTGGGTGTGCACGTACATTTCGCTCAGGTCGGGGTCGGTTTCCGTGATCCTGGTGCCTTCGGCGACGATGGCCGCGTCCAGCCCGTCCTTGATGTAGGGGATGCGGGCCACGGGCCCGTCGCCGCTGATGGTGCCGCCGACGCTGGTCTGGCTGAAGATGAGCGCGTCGGGCGCGATGGTCTTGGCCGGGTAGAAGGTGGAGCCGGGCCACAGGCCTTCCTTGCCGGTGCCGGTGGTGATGATGTTGGCGTTGTCCGTCATGGTGGTGTTCCTGTTCCGCATGGCGCGTCGGGAACCTGTCCGGGTATGCGGCGGCCATGCTCATGCTGGTTGATGAGTCGATGTTCATGTTCCCGCGCCGGTCTCCCTGGACCCTGGCGCGGCTGGCATGGCCTGCACGCCGCTGAAATTATGTATAAGGTGAGGCATCCGCATGGCCTGCACACAGACACCTCGCCTTATACTCCTCGCGGCCGGCATGGCGCGGGCGCGTTCCACGAGTATGTGGTCGTAGACCATGGGCCGGCCGGGGTGCAGGCTGGTCACGCATTACTTTGCCGCGGTCTTCCTTGAACTCAGCCAAGCACCGGGCCAAGCGCAAACGTGCCGGAACGGTGGCGAACAAGCTTCTATGACAGGTGCCTCAGGTAGAAGGTCAATTAAGTACTCCCCCGACTCAAGCGGAACCAATATCAGTCGCAGCAAAGCATTCCTCAAGCTGGATATGACGGAATCATACAGAGATGCAGCCGGGCGGCGGGGGAAGGGGATCTTAGAGGCAGTAAGTACATACCGGACGCACTTAGACAACAGATTTTAGAGAGGTAGTTGAGGACTGCCAGAGTTTGAAATATGGGCTGAAAACATCAAGTATCAATTGATACCGTTCCGAACTAAAGACATATGTGCTTCCACGATGAGGCGACGTGCAACTGAACGCAATAACGGAGACGGACATAAATACCTGGAACGATGATTCCGACAAAGGCGAAGTACCTTGCAAGTTCAGGACAAACCGCAAATCCAAGCCACTGTCCTCTAGCATTCACAACATAGTGTAAGTTACTTTTGGTAGCTTGTTCCAATATGAGAGGTGGCTACTAAACACCTGTGGCTTACTATCGACCCACTGTCGGGAATCAAACTCCCACGCAAACAGATCACAGATGAAACGGTGTATCTGACATATGTAGAAGCTGAAGACCTGGCAGAGGAAGCAGACAAGATCGATCTACCTATGTCGGATACCTTGGTTCGATTCCTCGCATACGTAAGTCTGTGGATCTGCGAAGCAACAGCACTGAAAGACTCAGATCTAGACTTCAAGAAGCGGCGGGTCAGCGTTCTATGAACCTGAGTGGAAGACAACAAAGGCAGACAGGTCCTAGGATTCCAAAACATGGGGACGCAGGCGGGTAGCGATTCCCTTTTTCCTTGTTCAGGGCAGCCCCCGAAGCCTTCGTTTTCCGAACCAAACACGAAGAACACATCAACATAAAGAACTGGTATAACCGCATCTGGGTGAAAGCGGTGGCCGGGAGCGGACTTGAGATACCTGGGCTCACAATACATAGTCTCCGCCACACTTTCGCATCTCTATCCATCGCTGCAGGGGCAGACGTGAAAACGGTCCAGAACGCCTTGGGTCATGCGGACGCCAGCATAACCCTGAATGTGTATACGTCGCTCTGGCCTGACCATCTGGATGAAGTGGCCGAGATCATGGAACAGCAGCGAGACAGGCAACTGAACTAAAGCATTTTCGCCCGTCGTGTCTAATCGTGTCTGAAAGGGAGTGATCCTGATATTAAATAACCCTTGGAAGCTAATGTTTCCAAGGGTTTCTTGTGCGCCAGACAGGATTCGAACCTGCAACCTGCTGATCCGTAGTCAGCTGCTCTAATCCGTTGGGCTACTGGCGCAAGTCATCTTGACGAGGAACTCGTTTTTGACAACTCATTTATATTACCGCAGTTGTGGATTCTGTCCAGTCTGGTGTGTCGCGTGGAAAGCGGGAAGCCACAGCCTTCAGACCGACTGTGACCAAGACAGCCAGAGCAGATATTCCACATTGCCATGGGCTCCCGTTATGGGAGATGGCATGGTAGCACGGACAGCAAATCCATGCTCACGTGCACAGGCCAAGACCCGCTCCAACGCCTCCTGCCTGCGGTCCTCGTCAGTCACAATGCCATGATGGCCCAGCAGGCTGCGTCCCACCTCGAACTGGGGCTTGACCAGCAGCAGACAGTTGGCAGCAGGTGCCAGCAAGGCAGGTAGGACGGGAATGACATAGGTCAGCGAGATGAAAGACACATCCGAAACCACATATTCCGGATGATACGGCAGATCTCCCGGCTGGACTTCGCGTATGTTGACACCGCTCCTGTCAATCACCCTAGGATCAGCGGCAATCCGTTCCAGCAACTGTCCGTGGCCCACATCAAGGGCGATAACTCGCCTTGCCCCGTGCCTGAGCAGAACGTCAGTGAAACCGCCCGTGGAAGCCCCGATATCGAGACAGAGCCTGTCCTGCGGACCGGGCATCCCCTGCGCCGCAAAAGTCGTCAGGGCGCCCTCCAGTTTCAGCGCTCCCCGGGAGGCATAGTCATCGCCCGGATCCAGAAGAATCACATCGCCTGGCTGGACGCTCTGAGCAGGCTTTGATGCCAGATGATCGTTGACCGTAACCCGGCCCTGCCGAATCAACACCTGGGCTCTGGCACGTGAATCCGTCAGCCCCTGTGCAGACAGGATACGGTCAAGCCGGTCGCGGGTGTGAGCCACAGTCCTTCGACGACCGTCCGCAGCGCTGACGACCGTGTCCTCAACGTTCACTTGCCCTCCCGGTTCAGGTCGTGCTGGAGCCCGGCCAGCACCTTGCCGAGCAGCTCGACCTGTTGGGCATCGTCCAGATCGTCCAATTGAGCCAAATCAGGGAAACGCTCCAAAAGAGGTGCCATGGCCTGCTTATCCATGGGCTCTTCGGGTGCTGAGGCAGTCGTATCCTCATCATCCGCCTGAGAGGACCGTCCAGAACGCCCAGACTCTACAGGCTGCCCGGTCTGGCCAGACTGGGCAGGTGGCCCGTAGTGATTGGACTCCTGGGATGGTCCACTCGCTCCCGGCTGTCCGGAGTCGACCTCTTCCGACATGGCCGCTATGCCCCGACGACGAAGGCGGGCAGATCCAGCGCGTCCATGTCTCCGCCACGATCCTGGTACTCCCAGAGCGCACAGGCGCAGGCCCGCACAGCATCCAGATCGGACAGGGGGTCGCCGCCACCATCAAGAGCATGCAGAGTCACATGCCCGTCATCATCCACCTTTGCGGTTTGGCCGCCGCAGTGCCAGGTCTGGTCGGCCTCCTTACTGGGCTGGGGTTGTGGTGCAGTCAGGCCGCGCAGGTCTTCAGCCAGATAGGTAGGCCGCAACTTGGCCGGTGCAGTCAGAATGGCAGGTGTTCGGGCCACACCCGTCAGGACGAGCATTGAGTCGTACCCGCCCCGGTTGGCTGCCTCGATGTCGGTGTCCAGACGATCGCCCACAGGCAGGCACCGGCCGATGTCCAAGCTCTTCTCCTGGCTGTCGGTCAACAGCTGCCGTGCCTCGTCGTACATGGCCGATTCCGGCTTGCCGGCCGAGTCCTCCGGCTGCTTGCCAGTAGCCAGAATCACCGGTTGGAGCATAGCCCCATTCCCGGGCGCCATGCCACCTTCGCGGGGCAGGGTCTGATCCTTGTTGGTAGTGAAGTAGCGTGCACCGTTTTCGATGGCAAAGGCGGCCTGGGCCAGGTCCTGCCAGCTCAGCTCGGGATACCAGGCCTGAATGACGGCCTCTGGCTTATCTGCGGCCTTGTTTACCGGCACCATTCCGTTAAGGCGGATCTGATCACGTAGATGATCGGATCCAATGACGAGCACCCTGGCTCCCTCCTGCAGGTGTCGGCGTAGCATTCGTGCGGCGACTACGGCCGAGGTGATGACCTGGCCATCGTCCAGGGTCAGACCGAACCCGCGCAGCTGATCGGCCACTACATGGGGAAACCGGGATGCATTGTTGGTGGTGTAGGCCATGCGCATGCCGAGCGTCTGAGCGCGGTCGATGCCCTCGGCCGCATGCTCAACAGGGTCAGCACCCCGGTAGACCACCCCATCCAGGTCAAGCAGTGCCAGATGATAGGTCTTTGCCGGAGCGTCGCCAGTTCCTTTGAGGAATACGGTCACTATTCAGTCCTAGCTTCATCAGACGTATCGGACTCATTGACCTGCTCATCCTTGGCCTGTTCAGTTTCATGATCGATAGTGCCTGCCTCGGATCCTGCAGCCTGGACAGTCGCGTCACCGTTGTCAGCAGCAGATTTATCGGCGACAGCCACGTCAGCTTCGCTACCGTTCTGGTCACTTTGAGACCCATCGTCCGAAGTTTCTGCATCAAGGCGAGAGGACTCCCCCCCGGGTTGCTTCACAGTATCTGACGATTCCGGCACTTCAGATTCCGACACTTCAGATGAAGCAGTTGAGTCGGACGAACCAGTCGAATCAACCGCGTCGGATGTATCAGTCGAATCAGATGTATCAGTCGAATCGGATGAGTCACCAGTGTCAGTTGAGTCCGCTGAATCGTCCGAAGCAACTGATTCTGGAGATTCCTCAACCAGGCTGTCATCGGCACCCTGATCGGATGCATCAGTGACATCAGACTCAGCGGCCTCAGTCTCAACTTCAGCCTCATCCGAGTCATCCTCGCCGCCATCCGGGTCAATGGAGAGATCCTCCATCATGGCCGGATCCAGGTGCTCCAGGTCGTAGTCAATCAGGATTTCCTCGGACTGTCCGCCATTCTGGCCGTCCTCGTCCTCATCCTCGTCGGCATACTCCGCTTCCAGCCGATCCAGCAGGGGTTCCAGCTCCAGGGCCTCCTGGCTGCGTCCAGCCTGTTCGAGGAAGTTCTGCTCGGCCTGCACAGCGCGCATCCGATAATCGCCGCTGAGCCCACGGGCCTTGACCAGGGCCTGAACAGTCTCGATGGCCTTGTCCCACAGGCCCAAATCGCCCAAAGCTCCGGCATAGACCAGGAACATCTCCGCCTTGGACTCGCCCTGCAGCTGACTGCCCTCCTCGGAGGTGGCCTCCTCAATGGCCTTGCGGGGATTGCCCAGACCCCGCTCGCAGTCGGCGATGAAGGGCAGGTAATCAGAATAGCCGTTCATGCGGTGTGCGGTGCGGAACTCCTTCAAGGCCAGCTTGTAGTCGCCCTGACGGTAAGCCACCAGGGCCAGCGTCTCACGAGCAAGATCGATCCGCGAGGCCTGCCGGGCAGCCCACTTGGCATGAGCCAGAGCCCCCTGGGGATCGGTCTCCTCCAGCGCGTAGGCGGCCAGAATGTGCAGGCCGATGTTCTCCGCGTGCTCCTTGCTCAGTCCGCGCAGGCGCAGACGGTCATCCTTGGAGAGCATGGACCATTCCAGGCCCTTGGGCATCTTGGGCTCGCCAGGCCGACGATCCGTGTAGGGGTTCTGCGAGGGGTAGGAGATGGTGCCGTCTGAGTTGCGGCGACCGCGGTCATAGCCATTCTGACGGTCACGCTGATAGACTCCGCGGCGATCATCACGACGACGGTCATCGTGACCATGCTGGCCCTGGTACCTGTCGCCATGGGAACGGTCGCCCCGATAGCCGCCTTGACGATGGTCGTCACGGGAACGGTCGCCATAGGAGCGATTGCCATAGGAACGATTCCCACGCGAACGGTCCTGACGTGGACGGTCATCCCGGGAGCGGTTGTTCCATGGACGATCCCCGCCGGACCGCTCATCCTGTCGACGACCAAACCTACGGTCGTCACCCTGACGGCGGTCACCGTGGAAGCCCTGACCACGATCACGGTCACGGTCATGCCGCTGGTAGCCACGTCCGGAACGACGTTCGCCATATCCCGACCGACCGCGGTCGTTGTCATGATCACGATGCCCGTATCCGCCATGCCCATTGGCATGGAAGTCACGACGTGGACGGTCTCCATCCTGCCGACGGCCATGGCGATCCCGGTCGGAATCCCTGCGGAAGCCGCCGTGACCATCCTGACGGTCATGCCTGTATCCGCGATTGTCACGGTCGAACCGGTCGTGCCCTCGCCCGCGGAAGGGCCTCTGGCCATTCCTGTTCTCGGAACGACGCTCCTCGCCGCCTTCGCCGTCATGGTTGTGGAAGTTGCCGGAACGGTGACCTCCTGAACGATATCCTCCGGAGCGGTACCCGCCCGAGTGAGAACCGCCCTTGTGGAAGCCCGAAGAGCGATGGCCGCCCGACCGGAAGCCGCCTGGGCGCGAACCGCCCCGGCCCCGTCCGCGATCGCCCCGGGAATGATTGTGTTCTTCTGCCATCAGTATCCTTAATTCCTACGTTCCTACTTGCCGGCCCGGCGCTCAAGTGCGCCCAGGGCCTTCTTTCCTCTGCGAACCAGGGCGAAGCGCCCATGCAGAAAGTCCTTGTTCTCCAAAACCTGATCCGGATCCTCGACCCGCTGGTTATTCAGGTAGAAACCGCCCGAGGCCACAGTCTTACGAGCCTCGGAGACCGAACGGAAGAGCCCGGCCGCGACTCCGGCCTCAACCAGACGTTGACCCTCGCTGGCTGTAGGCAGGGCTCGTCCGCCTTGACCATCATCGACCTTGAGACCGTCCAGCGCGGAATCCATCACATCCTCGTCCAGCTCCTCCAGGGTCTTGCCACGACCGAAGAGGGCACCCGAGGCATCAATGGCCCCCTGGGCGGCATGCTCGCCGTGCACATAGGAGGTCACCTGCCAGGCCAGGACCTTCTGGGCCTCGCGAGCGCCAGGATCCTGGGCGGTCCGCTCCTCAAGACGCTCGATCTCGGCCTTGGGCAGGAAGGTGAAGGTCTTCAGCAACTTGACCACCTGGTCGTCAGGCTGGTTGAACCAGAACTGGTAGAAGCGGTAGGGGCTGAACATGGTGGGATCCAGCCAGACCGCGTTGCCCTCGGACTTGCCGAACTTCTTGCCCTGGGAGTCCGTGATCAACGGGCTGGTCATAACGTTGACAGAGGCATTGCGCACCTTGCGGATCAGGTCCAGACCGCTGGTCAGGTTCCCCCACTGGTCGCTGCCGCCCAGCTGCAGACTGCATCCGTAGCGGTCGAAGAGCTCCAGGAAGTCGTTGCCCTGGAGCACCTGGTAGCTGAACTCGGTAAAGGAGATGCCCTCGTCGGAATTCAGACGGCGGGCCACCGTGTCCTTGGCCAGCATGGTGCCCATGCGGAAGTTCTTGCCCACATCGCGCAGGAAGTCGATGGTGCTCATGGACCCGGTCCACTCATAATTATTGACGAACCGGACGGGGTTGTCCCCCTCGGTGTCCAGGAAGCGTCCGATCTGTCCACGCAGGCGCTCGGTCCATTCGGCCACGGTCTGCTTGGGATTCAGGGTGCGCTCACCCGACTGCCGAGGGTCGCCGATAAGCCCCGTGGCCCCGCCCACAACGGCGATGGGATGCAGACCGGCCGCCTGCAGGTGGCGCATGTTGAGCAACTGGACCAGATTGCCCACGTGCAGAGAGGGAGCTGTGGGGTCGAATCCGCAATAATAGGTCACCGAGGGGTCGGACAGCACCTTCCTGAGCTCGGACTCGTCCGTGCACTGGGCAATGAGACCGCGCCACTTGAGTTCGTCGAAAAGCGAGTCGAAACCCGCCTGCCTGAAATCGGTGACCTGCGACATGAGAGGCTACTCCCTATCGAATACTTGATGAATGTATGCTAAACCCTACTATTCTTGCAACAGATACCGACACGGCAGAGCCCCGGACCGCCGCAGACAAGGCCTCACCAAGCAGGAATCCCCAGGGGGCGAAACCGGATAATCACTGTGAATCGACCACTGCGGATTGGTGATTAACCGCTGGCCGCTTTTGCCAAGACGGGGCGGCCGGCTGAATCCTCTCAGCAAAACCACCGCGTCTAAGTCAGGAACGCGCAGACACAGACAACTGATTGATCAGGTCTTGAGGGATGTGGTCGACCACGCAGGCGGCCATGCGCCGGTAACCTTCAACCCCCGGATGAAAGTGATCGATGCCCCAGAAGTCGGGTCGATCGGTGCCGACATCGTCGCGGGTGGCATCCACGAAGGGCACCGAGGCATCTTGACAGACCTGACGACTGGTCTGAGTCTGGCGGGCTATCCTACGCTCCACCTCGGCCCTGAGTGCCCGGCCCAGGGCAGGATCCCGATAAAGTTGACCGGAGCTCAGGACCAGCACCTGGCGACCCTTGTTTTTGGCCAGCTCAATGCTGGCAGCTAGGTCATCCCGCCACTGCTCATCGGTGCGATTGGCCATGATGTCGTTGGATCCTGCACACAGGACCAGCAGATCGGGATGGTCCTGCAGGGCGGGCAGGAACCGGTAGCGCACCCTGCGGATGGTGGCCCCCAGCCGACCCTGGGTCGACCAGGATACCGGACGCCCCAGCCGGGTGGCCAGGCAGGCGGCTATGTCAGGAACAAAGCCCTGGCTCTGGTCCTTCACCCCGCAGCCGACCGCCATGGAGTCGCCCACCACCAGCATGGTCAGCGGCTCTAGGTCGCGGCCTTGGTCCGGAGGCGAGCACAGCCCCTGGCGGGAACCGGGGGGCTCCTTGGCCAGAGTGATGTGCTGTTTGGCCCACCAAGCCTGGACCAGTGCCACCGGATTCATGATCGCCGCCGCCTTTCGCTGTTTGCCGTTCACCTTGAGGGATTGCCGTTGGGCATTCTAGCGCGGCCATCGGTCCGACGCAGACCAGAAAGATCACCTGGGAGGACGGTAGGCAGGCCCATCAGACTGCGAGTCGGCGAAGGTCTTCAGTTCTTCCAGCGCACGTGCAGCCTGGTCCATCTGCTCCTTGACCCTCTCCGGTGCAGTGCCTCCCTGGCCCCGGCGAGCGCGCACGGCTCCCCCGGCGGTCAGGACCGAGCGAACCTCTGGAGCCCGATCTGCGGGCACCCAGTCAGCGAAGACCTTGACGAAATCGTCGTCATCCAGGTCAGCCAGCTCACAACCACGACCCTCGGCCAGCTTGACGCAGGCCCCGGAGAGTTCGTGGGCATGCCGGAAGGGCACACCCTGCCTGACCAGCCACTCGGCCAGGTCGGTGGCCAGGGCGAATCCTGTGGGGGCCTGCTCCTCCAGGCGGTCCTTGTTGAAGGTCAAGGTGGCGACCATGCCGGCAAAGGCGGGAAGCAGGACTTCCAGGGTGTCCACCTGGTCGAAGACCACCTCCTTGTCCTCCTGCAGATCGCGCGCATAGGCCGTCGGCAACCCCTTGAGGGTGGTCAGCAGGCCAGCCAGATCACCGACCAACCGACCGGCCTTGCCACGAGCCAGCTCAGCCACGTCCGGATTCTTCTTCTGAGGCATGATGGAGGAACCGGTCGAATAGCCGTCGTGCAGGCGAACGAAGGCGAACTCCTGGGTGTTCCAGATGATGATCTCCTCAGCCAGCCTGGACAGGTCCACGCCGATCATGGCAGCGACGAAGGCGAACTCGGCCACCACATCCCTGGCGGCGGTCCCGTCGATGGAGTTGGCGCAGACCCGGCTGAAGCCCAGATCCCGGGCCACCGGCAGGGGGTCCAGACCCAGGGTGGTGCCGGCGAGCGCGCCAGATCCATATGGGCTGGCATCGACACGCTTATCCCAGTCCCTCAGGCGTTCCAGGTCACGGACAAGAGGCCAGACATGGGCCATGAGTTGGTGGGCCAGCAGGACGGGTTGGGCGTGCTGCATATGGGTGCGGCCGGGCATGACCGTAGTTCCCGCAGCCTGAGCCTGATCCATCAGAGCCTGGGCCGTGCTCAGCAGGTCCTTGGCCAGCACCCGGGCGTGGCGACGAAGCCAGATCCGAATGAGGGTGGCGATCTGATCGTTGCGCGAGCGCCCGGCCCGCAGCTTGCCGCCCAGCTGGTCCCCCGCTATGTCAATGAGGCCGCGCTCCAGGGCCGTGGCCTCATCCTCGTCGCCAGGCTCAGGGGCGAAAGCGCCGGAGTCCACCTGGTCCTGGAGTTCATCCAGAGCCTGCTCCATACGTGCCAGCTCGCCATCATCCAGCAGTCCAGCACGGTTGAGGGCCCGTGCGTGGGCTCGGGAACCAGCCAGGTCGTCGTCGGCCAGCCGCCAGTCGAACTGGGTGGATCGGCTGAGCTCGACCAGGGCCGGCGAGGGCCCACTGCTGAAACGCCCGCCCCAGAGGGCCATGGGCTTGTCGCCGCTGCTCACTGCTCTTGTCCGTCCTGTTCTTGTCCGTCCTGTGCGATGCCGTTGCCGAAGCGCATGTCACGGGCGGCGGCCACCTTGTCTGCCAGGCCGTAGATGGCGATGAACCCGTTTGAGGCGTTCTGGTCGAAGCTGTCGCCGGACTCATAGGTGGCCAGGCTGTAGTCGTAGAGGGAACTGTCGGAGTGCCGGCCGGTGACCACGGCCCGTCCCCCGTGCATGACCATGCGGATGCGACCGGAGACATAGCGTTGGGTCTCTTCAATGAAGGCGTTCAGTGAACGGACGGCAGGCGAGTACCACTGGGCGTCGTAGACCAGCTCGCCCCAGCGCTTGTCGATGTCGCGCTTGATCCGGTGCTGTTCGCGCTCCAGGCAGCAATTCTCCAGCTCCTGGTGGGCGGTGATCAGAGCCACGGCCCCAGGTGCCTCATAGAGCTCGCGGGACTTGATGCCCACCAGCCTGTCCTCGATCAGATCCACACGTCCGATCCCCTGGGCCCCGGCCCGGCGGTTCATCTCCTCGATGGCCTCCAGAGGGGTGACGGCCCTGCCGTCGATGCGCACGGGGATGCCCTGTTCGAAGTCGATGGTCACCTCGTCCTCGACCGGTGGGAAGGCCGGATCATCGGTGTAGGAGTAGACATCCTTGGTGGGTCCATTCCAGGGATCCTCCAGGTACCCGGTCTCGATGGCCCGTCCCCAGACATTCTGGTCGATGGAATAGGGGCTCTCCTCGGTCTGTTCGATGGGCAGGTGGTGCTCCTTGGCGTAGGCGATCTCCACATCGCGCATCAATCCCAGGTCGCGGATGGGGCTGATGGCCTTCAGCGAGGGGTCGATGGACATGATGGAGACCTCGAAACGGACCTGGTCGTTGCCCTTGCCGGTGCAGCCGTGGGCTATGGTATCGGCACCGTACTGGTGGGCCGCCTGGACCAGATGCTTGGTGATCAGCGGCCTGGAGATGGCCGAGACCAGCGGGTAGACGCCCTCGTACATGGCATTGGCCTTGAGCGCCAGCATGCAATAATCCCTGGCGAACTCGTCCCGGGCATCCACCACGACGGACTCGACGGCCCCGCAGTCCAGGGCCCGCTGGCGGATGGTCTGCAGACGCTCGCCGCCCTGGCCCACATCCAGGGAGACGGCCACCACATCCTTGCCGGTGCGCTCCTTGAGGTAGGGAATGGACACCGAGGTGTCCAGGCCGCCCGAGTAGGCCAGCACGATGCGATTGTTTTCGGTCATGGCGATCCTCTTTCCTTCTAATTTCACATTTGCAGATATTCAGTTCGTGCCTTCTGCGATCATCGGGCCCTGGCATCCTCCTGGCCGGAGACGATGGTCATGAGCCAGTCGGCCCGGGATGATGCCGCCTCATCGTCGGCTGCGATGATCAGAATCGTGTCGTCCCCGGCTATGGTGCCCAGGATGCCCTTGATGGGCTGGCGGTCCAGGGCGGAAGCCGCATACTGGGCGGCGCCGGCCGGGGTTCTGACCACCAGCAGGTTGCGGGCACGGGCCACCGAGGTGATCAGCCCGGTCAGGATCTTGGCCAGGTAGGCATCGGTCTTGTTCTCCCCCTCGACCTCAGGCCCCTCGGCTGCAGCGGCCTCCATGGCCTGCTGATCGGTGGTGGCGGGAATCCAATAGGCCATGCTCCCGTCTGCATAACGCAGCTTGGTGGCGTGCAGGTCGTCCAGGTCCCGGCTCAGTGTGGCCTGGGTCACCTCGATGCCCTGCTCGGCCAAGAGGGACGACAGCTGCTGCTGGGAGTTGACCCGATGTCGGTTCAGGGCCTGGCGGATGGCGTCCAGCCGGGCCACCTTGGTCGTCGGCCGCATCAGCACACCCCCTGCAGGAGGGATTCGTCGCCCCGGGAGCGGGCCACCAGCCAGGTCATCAGTGCCTTCTGGGCATGCAACCGGTTTTCAGCCTCGTCCCAGACCACGGACTGGGGGCCATCGATGACCTCGGCCGTCACCTCCCGGCCCCTGTAGGCGGGCAGGCAGTGCTGGAAGAGGGCATCCGGGCGGGCATGGGCCATAAGTCGGGCGTTGACCTGATAGGGCAGGAAGGGACGGGAGCGGATGGCATACTGGTCCTCTTCGCCCATGGAGACCCAGGTGTCGGTGAAGACGCATTCAGCATCCTCCACGGCCTGGACCGGATCCGTGGTTACCAGAATGGATCCTCCGTTTTCAGCGGCCAGTGTCCGCGCCTGTTCCACCAGGCTCGGATCTGGCAGGAAGCCGTGGGGGCCGGCAATCCGCACGTTCATGCCGGCCACCGCCCCGCCCAGCAGATAGGAGTTGGCCATGTTGTTGGCTGCGTCGCCCAAATACGCGATGGTCATGCCAGCCAGGGCGTCGACCCCGCCACGGTGCTGGGCCAGGGTCAGGAAGTCGGCCAGGACCTGGCAGGGGTGGAAGGAGTCTGTCAGCGCGTTGATGACGGGCACATTGGCATGGGCGGCCATGGTCTCCACCCGATCCTGTCCGAAGGTGCGCCAGACTATGGCGGATGTCATCCGCGTCAGCACCTTGGCGGTGTCCGCCACGGGCTCGCCACGGCCCAGCTGCGAACCAGGACTGTCGATGACCATGGGGTAGCCGCCCAGCTGGGCCACGCCTACGCAGAAACTGGTTCTGGTGCGCGTGCTGGGCTTGTCGAAGATGATCGCCACGGCTTGAGGACCCTGGAACGGCCTGGACAAATAGGGATTGGCCCTGAAGGCCATGCCCAGCCGAAGCACCTCCAGCTGCTCCTCGTGGTTGAGGTCGTCGTCACGAAGCATGTGCCGCAAACCGCTGTTCATCTCTGCCTCCCTTACCGTGTCATCACGATTGTCTCTGAATGCTGCAAATCACCGATTACTCTGCGACGGATCCATGTCCCCGAGACGGATCGGGATCTTGGAGAGAATGTCGACAGCCAGATCGATCTGATCGGCCTGGATGATCAGCGGCGGCGCCAGGCGCAGGGCATCAGGGGCCACGGGATTGACTATCAGCCCATGGTCCAGGCACCAGGCAGCCACCTTGCTGGCACAGGGGGAGCTCAGCTGGACGGCATCCAGCAGACCCCTGCCTCTGACCGAAGTGAAGAGGGGGTTGCCGCAGGCGGCTATGCCATCGCGCAGCCTCTTGCCCATCTGCTCCGCCCGTTCCAACAGGCCCTCCTGCTGGATGGTCTCCAGGGTGGTCAGCGCCAGGGCCGATCCCAGGGGATTGCCGCCGAAGGTGGAACCGTGCGTGCCAGGGGTCAGCAGACCAGAGGGCCCGGAACCGAAGGTGATCATCCCGCCCATGGGAAAGCCGCCGGCCACCCCCTTGGCAAAGGTGAGCACATCAGGGCAGGCACCGCCGGACAGGCTCTGATCCTGGAAGGCGAACCAGTAGCCGGTTCTGCCCATGCCGGTCTGCACCTCGTCAAGAATCATCAATGCACCATGCCGGCTGCAGAGCTCACGCACCTTTTGCACATAGTCGGGCTCCAGCGGCAGCACGCCAGCCTCACCCTGGATGAGTTCCAGTATGACAGCGGCCACCGGCTGGTCGGAAGCCTCTTCTCCGGAGAAGGCCTCCTCCAGGGCTTCGGGGTCGCCGGAGGGCAGGAAGCCCATACCCGGCACCAGAGGCTGGAAGGGCTCGCGGATGGCAGGCTTCCAGGTCAGGCTCAGGGAGCCCATGCTGCGACCGTGAAAACTGTGGGTCAGGGCCAGGATCCGCCCGGGATGGCCGCCCATGCGAGTGCCATGCAGCCGGGCCAGCTTGATGGCCGCCTCATTGGCCTCGGTTCCGGAGTTGCAGAAGAAGACGCGTGAACCATCCGGGGCCTGGGCCAGCCCCAGCAGCCGCTCGGCCAGTTCAATCTGAGGCCGGGAGGCGAAGAAGTTGCTGATATGGGCCATCTTGCCGGCCTGCTGGGCCAGGGTCTTGTTCCAGGCCGGATGGGCATAGCCCAGGGCGTTGACCGCGATCCCTGCCAACATGTCCAGATAGCGGTTGCCGTCGATGTCCCATATCCATGCGCCTTGGCCGTGGTCCATGACCCTGCCCGGCCTTCCGAAGACCTGCATGTGGACATGGTCATAGCGATCGGCCCATTGGCGACTCCGGGGACCCTCTACCGTTTCGGCTGGCTCCGCGACGTTGGCGCAATGTTGATCAGCCTTGTTCATGGCTCCTCCTCATGACCATTTCATGACCCGGCACAACCACGGTGCCGATCCCGTTTTGGGTGAAGATTTCGGTGAGCATGGAGTGCGGCTGTCGCCCGTCAATGATGTGGGCCTGGCTGACTCCGGCACGCACAGCCTGCAGGCAGGCCTCCATCTTGGGACGCATCCCCGCCTTCATGTCTCCGAGCAGACCATCCAAACGATCCACGCCAATGCTGGAAACCAGGGAATCGGTCTGAGGCCAGTTGGCATAGAGTCCCTCGACATCGGTAAGAATGACCAGTTTTCTGGCGCCCAAGGCCGCAGCCAGGGCAGAGGCGGCGGCGTCGGCATTCACGTTGAGCACCTGGGTGGCGTCCTGCTCGTCCGGGGCCACAGAGGAGACCACAGGAATCCGCCCAGCATCAATCAGATCCTCCACGGCCGAAGCATCCACAGCCACGACTTCGCCCACCAGGCCCAAGTCCACCGGGTGACCATCCACCATAGCGGTACGACGGGCAGCGCTGAACAGACCGGCATCTTCTCCAGACAGACCGACGGCCATGGGACCATGGGCATTGATGGCACCGACCAAATCCCTGCCCACCTGACCGGTCAGGACCATGCGGACCACCTTCATGATTTCCGGCGTGGTCACCCGAAGACCACCGCGGAACACCGAGGGGATACCCAGGGCCTGAAGCATGTCAGAGATCTGGGGGCCTCCCCCATGGACAACCACCGGGTGCATGCCAACCTGCCGCAGGAAGACCATGTCCTGAGCAAAGCACTGGCGCAGGTGGTCATCAACCATGGCATGGCCGCCGTATTTGACCACGATCCGCTGACCTGCAAACTCCTCCAGCCAGGGCAGGGCCTCGATCAGCACTTGGGCTTTGCTGACATCGTCCAAGAACCGTTCTGCTTCTGCCTCCTGCTCGCCGTCTGCCATCCTTTTCCCTTTCCTCATTGCCGCTTCTGCCTCCGGTGCCTCACGCTCGTGCGCACATGCCGGATCAGGTGTGGTAGTCGGCGTTGATGGTCACATATTCGTGGGTCAAATCATCAGTCCAAACCGCGGCCTGGCGATCGCCTTGGCCAAGATCAATATCGATATGGACCTCAGAAACATGCAGGTCGACCAGGGAGGGGTCCTGGCCGGGACTGCCTCCTTGGCAGACTTTGACTCCATTGAAGCTGACATCCACACGGTCCGGGTCATAGGCCGCCGTCGAAGCCGGCACAGTGCCCAGGGATGCCACCACGCGACCCCAGTTGGGATCCTCGCCAGCCACGGCACACTTGAGCAGAGTGGAGCTGGAGACAGCCCGTGCACAGGCCAGGGCCGCGTCCTCGCTCTCGGCGCCGTCCACCTGGATGCGGATACGGTGGCGGCTGCCCTCGCCGTCGGCCACAATGCGGCGGGACAGCTCACCGCAGGCTTGGCTGAGCAACTCTTGGAACTGATTGGGATCAGGCCGAACGCCAGATGCGCCTGAGGCCATGAGCAGGACCGTGTCATTGGTGGACATGCAACCGTCCACATCAATCCGGTTGAAGCTGAGCCGGCAGGCTTCAGACAAAGCGCGGAGGGCCTGTTCAGGCTCCACAATGGCATCTGTGGTGATCAGACAGATCATGGTGGCCAGCTGCGGGGCGATCATCCCTGAGCCCTTGACCATGCCGCCCAGCCGCCAGCCGGACCCGTCCAAGGCCACGGTCTTGGTACAGGTGTCGGTGGTCAATATGGCCTTGGCTGCCGCTTCGCCAGCCTCCTGGCTGGTCGACAGCTCCTGGGCCGCCTGGTCGATGCCGGCCAGTATGGGATCCAGGTGCAGCAGGTGGCCGATAATCCCTGTGGAACAGACGGCAACCTGTTCGGCTGGCAGGCCCAGATTCTCGCCTGTTCGCTCAGCCATGGCCTTGGCCTGGTCCAGGCCCTCGGAACCCGTGCAGGCGTTGGCATTGCCCGAGTTGATGACCACGGCTCCTGCCCGACCCTCTTCCAAAATCTTGCTGGTCCAGATGACCGGAGCGGCCCGGAAACGGTTGGGGGTGAAGACGCCTACAGCAGTGTCCATGGGCCCCTTGTTGACAACCAAGGCCAAGTTGCGGCGGCGTGAGCCTCCCGGACGATGGGCGATGGCGGTGCCTGTCTGGAAGCCCGCAGCGTAGGTGATGCTCATGGTGCCACTCCTATGGTTGTCAGACCGGTTTCCTCGGGCAGCCCCAAGGCCAGGTTGACGGCCTGAAGGGACTGGCCGGCGGTGCCCCGGGTCAGGTTGTCGATGGCTGCGAAAGCATAGAGACGGTCGGCGCGCTCATCTGTGAGAACCTGGATCTGGGCCAGGTTCGAACCGTACACGTCAGCCGTGGAGGGGAGCCTGCCTTGGGGCAGCAGATCAACGAACGGCTCCTTGGCGTAGATCTTTTCCCAGACGGCACGAATGCCCTCCGTGCCTAAGGCACGTCCACGCGCATTCAGCTTGGCCGAAACCACGGCAAGGATCCCGCGTGACATGGGAACCAGGATGGGGGTCAGCCCCAAGCGAATCGGTTGATGATCTCCAACCAGATCCGGATTGGAAGCTTCTGCCTTGCGCAGGTTCTGCAGGATCTCGGGGATGTGCCTGTGGGTGCCGCCGACCGAATAGGGATGGGCTGAGTTGATGGCCTGGGCTGCGAGCAGGTCCAACCTGCCGCTGGAGCGACCGGCACCCGAGTAGGCCACAGCAAGGTCGGCCACCAGGTCATCGGTCTGCACCAATCCGGCGGCCAGGGCCGGCTGGAAAGCCAGGGTGACTGCGGTTACGTTGCAACCCGGACCAGCTATGCGGCGGGCATGCTTGAGCAGTTCACGCTGACGAACGCCTTCAGCCGTCAGCAGCTCCGGCATTCCGTAGGTCCAGGGAGAGAAAAAGTGTCCGCCGTAGTAGTCCTGCCAGTCGGCTGGATCGTCCAGCCGATGGTCGGCACCTAGATCGACCAGCATGGATTTCGGATCCAGCTGCTCTGCCAGAGGACCAGAGGCGCCATGGGGCAGAGCCAGCACCACCAGATCATGACCAGCCAGGGTCTTGGGATCCGTGGCCTGGATTTTTAGCGAGGCCAGCGAATTCGGAAGATTGGGCGAGAACTCCCCCAGCAGTCGACCCGCTGAACCGCGCCCAGTGACCGTGCATACCCGGAAGGCGGGGTGAGCGACCATGAGTCGGATCATTTCCGAACCGGCATACCCGGAGGCTCCCACCACGGCCACTGTATATTGGTGCATGAACGCTCCTTCCACCGGGTACCATCATAAATAGTCATGCGATAAAATGCATAATTATGCAATCCGGCGTGTCGTTATGCTTTCCTCCGCGCAAAGGGGTCGTAACCGGACTCACGGTTGCGGATGTATTCCATCTGGGTGCTGACCTTGTCCGCGGCCTCGGGCCCGCAAGTGTCTTCAACATAGTCCAAGGCCATATCGATGCCAGCCGAGATGCCCGAAGAGGTGCGGAACTTTCCATCGACCACCCAACGGGCCTCTTTGATCCAATCCACTCTCTCACCCGTGCCGACTACCCAGTCAAAAGCCAGATCGTTGGAGGTAGCCCGCCGACCATCCAGAGCACCGGCAGCAGCCAGCAGAGCCGAACCCGTGCAGACCGTCAGCACCTGTGAAGACTGCGCAACCAGCCTCCGCAGACTGCTTAGCCAGCGGCCATCCCCAACCAGGGCGCGCGTACCGGATCCGCCGGGTATAAGCAGAACCCCCTTGGGATCGATCTCCTCTGGCCCCAGGGCCTCGACCCTGGCGCCGCCCTCGCTGACTGTCGCGCCAGGGCCATCCAGGGAAAATATCCGCACGCCGACAGCATCTGTATGGGTGAAAACATCAAAGGGCCCGAAGACATCCAGTGGTTCGAATCCATCGAATACGACAATATTGACATCCCGTACCATTCGAATGAATCTCTCCCCACTGGCAGGCATGAATACTCATTGACGCCAATGCTTACTTCCAAGAAGTGGCATCACCACTTCAACCAATGGTACCGCCAGGCCTATAACCACCAGGTCCTTCCTGGCGCTCTTTCACAGCTTCTTGCTCATAGCCCGCAGGTCATGAACCTGCACAAGTGCCGAAACATCTGCTGACACTGGCGACACCCGCACCTTGAGAGTTCAGGCGCTGACGCCGTCTCCGCCAGAGCCGCCGCCACCCGTTGAGGGCGACGGCATCATCTGCTGGTAGAAGTCATTCAGGGAAATGCCGTTGGCCAACAGCCAGATCCAGGCCAGGGTGAAGAGCAGATTGATGATCAGGGCAGCCATGGCCAGCCCATAGCCCTTCATATGCAGGCGACGCGTCCGATACATGGAAATGCCGCCGAGCAGAGCTGGAATCACAGGCATGGGGAGGAACAGCGCCATGAAGAAGGCAATGATGGCGCAGGGATCCCAGTGGCCGTAGACCGGATTTTGGGAGGGATCGTTCAAATCGGGCATACCCTGGGCAGGCCATCCTGGCGTGCCGGGACGGGCCTGAGAACTCCCAGGATTCCTGCTGCGTCCGGGGGCCTGCTGCCCTACCATAGGTCTGTTGGCGGGGTTGCCTCGGAACGAATCTGATTCCTTGGCCTTGGGCTCAGGGTCTGGGCGACCGTATATATACGGATTCCATCCTGGATAACGATCGGCGCGCGCGCCGTACAAGGGCTGGTCGCCCCCTTCATGATCCTGGCGTTCAGGTCCACCGGCTGTGTCCTGTCCTTGAGAATCCGTCATATCCCTCGGTCCCCTTGATGCCGGGTCAGGCGCGCAGTACGGCGCCCAGACCCGCAGTCTTGTCAACGATGGCCTGGCGCAGGGATTCGCTGTCCTCGGACGTCAAAGTACGGTCCGGGGCGCGGAAAGTGACTGCGAAAGCCAGCGATTTTGCATGCTCACCGATCTGATCTCCAGTGAAAACGTCGAACAGCTCGATGGATTCAAGACTAGACCCAGCCGCTTCTCTGATGGCGGAAGTCAGGTCGGCGGCCGAGACCGTGTCCGGCACGGTGAAAGCCAGATCCTGACGGACCGGCGGGAAGGTCGAGACCGGCTTGGCCTGCAGGGGAGTGTAATCCAGATGGTCCAGCACCATGTCCAGACTCAGCTCGAAGGCGGCCGAGTGGACAGGGAAGCCCAGAGCCTGATCGACCCGAGGATGCAGCTCACCCACCATGCCAACAAGCGAGCCGTCGTTAAGGACCAGCCTGGCGGTACGTCCCGGATGCCACTGGTCGGGTACCTGCCCGGCCGGGGGCTGATCCAGCCGATAATGTGCCCCCAGCCTGTCCAGGACCCGACGAGCCGATTCGACTGCATCTGTCCAGTCCACATCCCTGCTGTCCTTGAGCCAGCCGTCCTCCTGGGCACGGCCGGTCAGCAGGGCCGCCACATGCAACCGCTGTTCCGGCAGACCCTGGTCCAGGCGGGCCAGATCCTCGTCGCTGGGCCGAACGCCGCCCGGAAGGGTGGGCACCGCAGGAGCCTCGGGGTCGCGGCGGAAGACATAGCCGATCTCGAAGAGGCGCACATCCGTGTTGCCGCGTCGCAGGTTGCGCTCCACGGTGTTGGCCAGCGGCAGCAGCAGGCTCTGCCTTAGATAGGGCCTGTCAGCGGCCATGGGGTTGGCCAGCTCCACGCTGTTGACATGGGCCCCGTCAAGGTCCATGCCGAAGGCCTTGAAATCATTGTCGCCGACGAACGGGTAGTCCAGAACCTCGGTCAGCCCATATTCGGCCAGGGTGTCGGCCACCCAACGGCGACGCTGCTGGCGATCGGTCAGGCCAACCGCCCCGGACACCTTGGGTGATGGCACGGTGACAGGGATGCGGTCGTAGCCCACCAAGCGGGCGACTTCCTCGACCAGATCGCAGCTCTCGCCCAGGTCGGGCCTCCAGGTTGGCGGAGTCACCGACAGCCGGTCTTGAGGATCGCCCTGGACCGTGCAGCCAATGTCGCGCAGAATGGCCACGATGCGTTGGGGCTCCACCTCCAGACCGGTCAGACGAGCCACCTCGCTGACGGCAAAGTCGATGACCGGCATGGGCTTGGTCTGGTCCATATCCAGCGGAGCATCCAGATCCCGGCCACCGGCAAGGCGATGCAACAGGTCGGCAGCCATGGCTGCAGCGGCCGGCTGCATCTGCGGATCAACCCCGCGCTCAAAGCGCTTGGAGGCCTCCGAAGGCAGCTTGTGGCGACGGGCGGTTCGGGCAATGGTCACTTGGTCGAAGTGGGCGGACTCGATCAGGATGTTCCGTGTCTTATCCGTCACCTCCCCATATAGACCGCCCATGACTCCGGCCAATCCCAGGATGCGGGATCCTTCTTGTCCCTCGGGCGAGTCGGTGATGAGCAGATCTTCGATGCTGAGCTCGCGGTCCTTGCCATCCAGAGTGGTCAGGTGCTCACCCTGCCTGGCCCTGCGGACGACGATGGGCCCACTGAGCTTATCCAGGTCGTAGGCGTGCAGAGGCTGGCCCAGATCCAACATGACGTAGTTGGTGATGTCCACCGGCAAGCTGATGGAACGCATGCCGGCTCGAACCAGCCGACGGCGCATCCAACTGGGAGTCGCCGCCTTGGGGTCGCATCCGGTCAGGGCCCGCAGATAATACCGGTCGCAACCGGGCTGACCATGAATGGGGTTGTCATCCTCAATATGCACGGCCAGTGGAGCCTGATCCTCCTGGGCTGCGGGGGCCGGCACGGTCTTGTTAAGCTCGATCACCGGATCCGTGTACTCAGCGCCCGTAGAGTGGTGGTATTCCCGGGCAACTCCCCGGTAGGAGAAGGCGTAGCCCCGGTCGGGGGTGATATTAATTTCCAGGACAGGCCTGTTCATATGCAATAGGGCCATGGCATCGTCCCCTGGCTTGAGCTGCTCGTACTGCTCGGGGGTGAACCCGTAGTTTCGCAGCAGGATGATGCCCTGATGGTCCGAACCCAGCCCCAGCTCGCGCTCTGAAGCGCACATGCCGTCAGAGATATGGCCATAGGTCTTGCGCGGTTCGATGTGGAAGTCTCCAGGCAGGACAGCCCCCGGCAGGGTCACCACCACCTTCTCGCCCGCAGCCATGTTGGGTGCCCCGCAGACGATGCCCCGGGGCACCTTGCGACCATGTTCATCCACGGCGTTGTACTGCTCGCCTACATCCACATGGCACCAGTTGATGGTCTTGCCGTTCTTCTGAGGCTCAGGCTCGGCATCCACCACATAGCCGACCACGATGGGGCCGGTCACCGTAGACTGGTGGATGTCCTCTTCCTCCAGACCGACCCGGACCAGGTCCTTGGCCAGCTGTTCATAGGTCAGATCCTCAGGGACCTGCACATGCTCCTTGAGCCAGTCGATATCTACCATTGGCATCTGACGGTCACTCCCCCATCTCGAACTGCTGGCTGAACCGCACGTCGCCTTCGACCAGGTCGTGCATGTCATTGATGTCGTGACGCAGGAGCAGGGTACGCTCCATGCCCACACCGAAGGCGAAGCCTGAGTAGCGCTGCGGGTCCAAGCCGGCCGACCTCAGAACGTTGGGGTTGACCATGCCGCAGCCTCCCCATTCGATCCATCCGGGGCCACCCTTCTTGTCTGGGAACCAGAGGTCCATCTCGGCGCTGGGCTCGGTGAAGGGGAAGTATGAGGGCCGCAGTCTGGTCCGGGCCTCGGGACCGAACATGGCCACAGCGAGCTTGTCCAGGGTCCCCTTGAGGTCGGCCATGGTCAAATGCTCGTCGACGGCGATGGCCTCACACTGGTGGAAAACCGGGGTGTGGGTGGCATCCAGATCGTCGGTGCGAAAGACCCTGCCCGTGCAGGCCACGTAGAGCGGCACACCACGGGTTATCAAAGAGCGGGCCTGATCGGGTGAGGTATGGGTGCGCATGACCATGTTGGACCCGACGAAACCGGCGGCATCCCTGGCCTGGCTGCCCTGGACGTAGAAGGTGTCCTGCATCTGACGGGCAGGATGGTCCGGGCCGAAGTTGAGGGCATCGAAGTTGTACCACTCGGCTTCCAGCTCGGGACCCTGGGCGATGCTCCAACCCATGGAGACGAAGAAATCCTCTACATCCTCCATGAGCTTGGACAGTGGATGCCGAGCGCCCTGGGGACGGCGGTTGACCGGCAGGGTCATATCCACCTGCTCGGCAGCCAGGCGGCGGGACTCCTCCTCCTGGCGCAGCTGCCTCTCCTTGAGCCCGTAGGCACGGCCGAAATCAGCCTTGAGCTTGCCCACCAGGCGGCCAGCGGTTTTCTTCTGACCTGCCGGCAGGGATCCGATGAGCCGGCCGGCCCCGGCCAGGGCTGAACCTGTCCCCGCATACCTGGCCTTAATCGCCTGAAGCCCCTCCAGATCGGAGGCCTCGCGAATCCTGCCGATGCCCTCGTTGACCTCGTCGGTCATCGCCGCGGGGTCGAATTCTACCTGTGCCACCATGGACCTTTCCACTGTTGCCAATGCCGTGTCCGGGCCGCAAATCAGCGGAAATCCCGGTCGTTGACGCCTTCACATTCTTTCAATACGACTCGACATGGCCATGGCATAGAGCAGCACCGCCGCCGAGGTAGCCAGATTGAGCGATTCAGCCCGCCCATATATAGGGATGCGGACGATCTGATCCATGGCCTGCAGCAGCTCATTGGGCAACCCGCGCGCCTCATTCCCGAAGAGCAGGGCCATGGGCTGACCCGCCGAGTCTGACTTGGCCATGGTGCCGCCCGCCATCAATTCAGTGAGGGAGCGGACAGGTTTGTCCGGTGTGCCATAGACATCGGCCGCCACCATGGCCCGGCCCTGCCGTCTGCACAGGGCCAGGAAGTCATCGGTGCCCATGGTCATCAGGGGTATGTGAAAGGCCGATCCGGCTGTGGATCGAATGACCTTGGGATTGGTAGTTTCTACGCACTGGTCCACAAGGATGACCGCCCTGCAACCGGCAGCATCGGCGGTGCGGATGACGGTTCCAGCGTTGCCTGGATCACGAATCTGCCAGAAGGCTGCCACCAGGTCGGGCCCCTCCCCCGTCCGGCTCAGGGAATTGTCAAGGTCCGTCGGCTGGACCAGAAATCCGTCCGTGCGCGCCTGGGCCAGAATTCCCTGGGTATTGCCGCTAATGGCACGCATGACCCGAGCGGAGACGAAGTGTCCGTAGCAGTCGGGCAGCTCCCTGGCCTGCTCCAGGATGGCGCCTACGGTCTCGTTGAGCGGCCGCGGATGACCGCCCTGAGCTGCAGAGGACTCATCCGCCTGAATATAGAGATCAGTCAGCAGGTCGGGACGCCAGCGGATCGCCTCGCGCACGCTCTGCGGCCCCTCTATCAGGAAGCGGCTATGACGCTGCCGGGCACGTCGATCCTGCAGTTCAGCCAAGCGGCGAATTCGTTGGGTACGGGGATTGTCAAGAAAGGAGTCATCAAAGGGCATGGGCACAACTCTAGCCCTGGCCAGTCGAAAGCACGGCAGTCGGAGCCTGATGGGCCTATGTCTGTGGGAAAGTTCACTGAAAGAAAAGCCCTTACCCCTTGTGCTCGCCGGACAAGGGGCTAGGGTGAAAGAACCGGTCCGGTCGGCCGCGTCCGTCGTTGGTATGGCGCAGACCGACCATCGCCCATCTGGCTTGGCCAGAATCATTGTGAGGAGACGATATGCCCGTATACACACTTCCCGATCTGCCCTACGACTACTCGGCGCTGGAGCCGTACGTGTCCGGCAAGATCATGGAGCTGCACCATGACAAGCACCATCAGGCTTATGTGAACGGTGCCAACAAGGCCCTGGAGCAGATCCACGACGCGGCCGAGTCCGGCGACGTTGCTCAGTCCAACCTGCTGGAGAAGAACCTGGCCTTCAACCTGGCCGGACACAAGAACCACTCCATCTTCTGGAAGAACATGGCCCCGGCAGATGGCCAGGAGCCCACTGGCGAGCTCAAGGCCGCCATCGAGGACCAGTTCGGGTCCTTCCAGGGCTTCCAGACCTACTTCGAGTCCATGTGCGCAGGCATCCAGGGCTCCGGCTGGGCCGTCCTGGCCTGGGATACCCTGGGCGAGCGCCTGGTCACCCTGCAGATGTACGACCACCAGGGCAACCTGCCCGTCACCATCTTCCCGTTGGTCCTGCTGGACCTCTGGGAGCACGCCTACTATTTGGAGTACCTGAACGACCGGGCCAGCTACGTCAAGGCTTGGTGGCACATCGTCAATTGGGAGGACGCCTCCAAGCGCTTCGACGAGGTGCGCAACATCAACACAACACTGGCCAGGTAAGAGGCCAGCGCTTCCAACCACAGGCGGACCCCGTTCCTTTCCTCTCTGCGGGAGGTGGAAGGACCCGGGGTCCCTCCATATCTGGGTCTGCTGCGTAAAAACCCTGATGGTCAGTTGCCGAAGAAGGCAATGGAGCCGGTCAGCGCAGCCACGGTCAAGGAAATGGCAGGCACAGCCAAGCAGATGAGCAGGAAGCCCACATCACATGGTCTGACCTGGGAGACCCGGGCATGGGTGCGTGGTGTGCTGCCGCCGAAGCCCCTGGCCTCCATGGCCGTGGCCAAGGTCGTCGAACGCCTGATGGACAGGACCAGCAGTGCGAAGGCTTGTGGCATAAAGGCCTTGAAGCGGTTCTCATCGCCCAGTCCACGGCTGCGGCGCGAGGCGGTCAGAGCCGACCAATCATCTTTGAGAACAGTGAAGAGCCGCATGCCGGCCAGCCCCCCGTAGACGAAGCGATCGGGCAAGTGGAGCACCTGGCTAAAGGCATCTGCCAGGTCGGTGGCGTCTATTCCCAGTACGGTGATGATGGCGGGGATCCCGATGGCCAGGATTCGCAGAGCAGTGGCCAGGGCCAAGTCAAGCGAGCGCTGGGTAATGTGGATCATCCCCCACTGCCAGAAGGTGGCGCCGCCGCTCTTGCCATAGAGGATGATCGCCAGGGCCGAACCTGGCGCCCCCAGGAAGATGGGCCAGGTGGATCTGACCACACGCAGGGGCGTGAAGCCTGCAGTACCCAGCAGCAGGAACTCCAGGATCAGGGCCGTCGTGGCCGAGACCGGGTCCAAGCTGATCAGCAGGGGCAGAGCCGCCAGAAAGGCCCCCATCAGACGGAAGGCAGGATTGATGGAGGCTATGTATGGCGACCGGCTGGCCGGCTTGACCGGTTCGTCCCGATGATCCATGGGCGTGACGGTCAACTTGGCTGCAATGGTCTTCTGATAAGTCTGCGATGACCCCACTGCAGGCCAGACGGCCTTCTGGGCTCCCGGAGGCATCATCTCCACAAGGCGGGCATCCAGGGCCTGAACCAGTTCCCGGTCGTGGGTGACTAGGATGATGCAGGCTCCCTGGTCGCGCATGTCTGCAATCAGCTGAGCCATGCTGACCCAGGTGTTCCTGTCCTGACCGAAGGTGGGCTCGTCAAGAATCAGCACCTGGGGTGCAGCGGCAAGGGCTGAGGCCACAGTGAGCCGCCGCTTTTCGCCGCCCGAGAGCGTGTAAGGGTTGGCACGCGCGTACTGCCTCAGCCTGAATCGGCCCAACAGTTCCTGGGCGCGGGCCTTGGCCCCGTCCTCGCTCATGCCGGTGCGGAGGGGGGCCAGTTTGACCTCATCCAGTACCGTGCCCCGGGCGAACTGATGTTCGGGATTCTGAAAAACATAGGCGATACGCGCCGCCAGCTGGGATGAGGTCCATCGAATGGGCTCGGGCTCAGCAGGCATCTGCCCCTGGGGTCCCCGAAGCAGGCGATCCTGGGCAAGGACCGAACCGGCCGCCGGCTTCAGCAGGCCAGCCAGGGTCATGGCCAGCGTGGACTTGCCGGCCCCGTTGGCCCCGACCAGAGCGGTGATCTGTCCGGCCCTGAATTCCAGATCGATATGCTCGGCCACTGCCTTCCCCTGACGGCCCACCGCCAGATCCTGGGCGGTCAGTAGGACGGGATGGCCATCCTGGCCGGGGCCAGATTGCCCTGACCGGGTCCGGGCCCGTCCAAGTTCGGGGAGCGAATCCCTGGCGCTCCTGTGGGCTTTGGGAACCCAGATGCCCAGGGAGGCCAGGTCCAGCGCAGGATCAGTGAAGACCTCCTGGGGGCTGCCGTCTGCCATGATCACAGTCTTGCGATAGACCGCAGCACCCGATCCGACGGTATTGTCTTCAACTTCGCCCAGCCCAAGCACGATGATCCGGTCGATCATATCCATCCAAGGCCCTGCCCGGTGCTCGACCAGAACCATGGTGGAGCCTTGCCGGTCCAGGACCCTCCTGACGGCATCGACAATCTGCTCGACACCGACCGGATCCAGGTTGGCCGTGGGCTCGTCTAACAGGAGCAGCCCAGGCTGCATGGCCAGAGCACCCGCCAGGGCCAGACGCTGCATCTGCCCTCCGCTCAGATGCATGGTGGACCGGGTCAGCTGCATGTCAGCCAAACCCACCTCGGCCATGGCCTTTCGCACCCGTGGCCAAATCTCCTCGCGGGGCAGCCCCATGTTCTCAGGTCCGAAGGCCACATTGTCGCCCAGCCGCTGAAAGATGGCCTGAGCATCCGGATCCTGCAGGACCAGGCCCACACGCCCCCGGCTGGAGACAGCGGGATTGCCGTCAATCAGGACCTGGCCCTGGGTCACTCCGCCCTCATCGTCCTCAACCTGGTCCTGGCCGCTCTGCGGGACATGATCGCCCAGCAACCCGGCCACACCCTCGAGGATGGTCGATTTGCCAATGCCGGAAGCTCCCAGCAGCAGCACGCGCTGACCTGCAGGAATGCTCAGGGACAGATCCCTGACGGCGAAGTGGTTCCGGTAGGCATGCCGATAACCCCAGCCGCGCAGTTCCAAAGCTGCTGGTCGGTAGGGATTGTCCTGGATGCTCTGGTCCACGCCCGGACCTCTACTTCCCGGCCGTGCGGATATCGCGGCCGGAGGCGAAGCGGTCCAGGGCCCCGGTTGCGGCGATGGCCTTGTAGAGGTACCAGACCAGCACTCCGGCGATCAGCGCGCCGGAAATCAGGGTGGCTATCAGATAAATCACCCCATAGGGGCCGGTCAGGTTGATGGCCTGCAGGTGCGTGCAGAAGGAGTACAGCCAGCAGCCGAAACCAGCGGCAGCGCCCGACAGTGCCACCGTGGACATGTTCCAACGCCGGTAACGCAGCAGCATGAAGACCAGCTCAGCCATGAAGCCCTGAAGCAGACCGATCAGTATGGTCTCCACAGGCACCCAAAGGCTGCCCAGCAGCGACTCCAGGATGGCGGCGACCAGCTCGGCATAGACGGCTGCACCTGGCTTGCGTACGATGACCGATGCCAAGGGCCCGGCGAATAGGTAGAGGCCGTTGAGAATACCGCCCAGACCAGGCACAACCCCGTCCAGGAAGGACCAGGGAATGGTAGTCACCATGGCGACCACCCAGTAGATGACGGCGGAAGCCACCCCGATGACCGAGGCAACAGCGATATCCACCACCCTCCACCGTCTGGAGGGGATCCTGACTTGGGAGGGAGTCCTGTCAGACTCCGGCTCCGGTCCGGAAACAGTATTGTTCATGAAATGACCATCAGTCATGATCTTGTGCCTTTCCTCGGGGCGCCCCCTATGAGCGCCATCCCGTTCAGGCACGGGTCCAGTGACATCCGTGCGCCGGCATTACCCGGTAAACGTTCGTCCGGTTGAGGCTGAGCCTCCTCTCAGCCGCACGCCCTTGAGCATACGGCCCCCGTGTCACTTGGCATTCTAGAACATACGATGGTCAAGGGAATCCAGCAGGAGGGCCTCGGTGATGATGTTGTCGACCAGCCCCTGCAGGGAAATGGACTCGTTCGGACTGTGCGCGTTGGACTGGGGATCCTCAGGGCCGGTCACCAGGACCTGGGCCTCAGGGAAGAGCCGCTTGAGCTCGGGGATGAAGGGGATGGATCCGCCCTCGCCCTTGTTGACCGGGTCACGCCCGAAGGCCTGCCGCATGGACTCCTCAGCCTGCCGAACCACCGGGCTGTCGGCATCCATGGCCCATCCCATGCCCATGTCGCTGGGGGCGACCTCTACCCTGGCCCCATGAGGGGCATGAGCAATCAAAAAATCGGCCAGGGCCTGCGCGGCCTGCTCAGGCCGCTGGGTGGGCGCGGTACGCAGCGAAATGCGGAAGCGGGTCTTGTCGGCCAACACGTTGAAGGAGCCTTTTACTGGATGGGCATCGAAGCCGATCACCGCCGCCGCCGGCTTGGTCCAGAGCCTGGAGGCCAGGGAGTCGGTTCCGGCCAGTCGGTAGGAGTCCACAACACCGGCATCCGCACGCAGCTGGGCCTGGTCCAGGTCACGCTGCAGACCGCCGATGGGCTGTCCGCCCTCCAGGCCGGGCACCGCCAGCTGACCCTGGTCGTCATACATGGAGGCAATCAGCATGGCAGCCAGGGTATTGGCATCTAGGATAGGCCCGCCGAACTGCCCGGAGTGGACTGGATGCTCCAGAACTGTGACCGTGACATCCAGGTCTGCATTCCCCCGCAGAGATGTGGTCAGGCTTGGAGTGTCTGCCGACCAGTTGCCCGAATCGGCCACGATGATCAGATCCGAGGCGAAGTCATCCCGATGAGCCTGGAGGAACGGAATAAAGCTGCGCGAGCCCATCTCCTCCTCCCCCTCGATGAAGACCTTGACATTGACGCGCAGGTCCTTGTCCAAGGCATGCAGAGCACCCGAGTGGATGGCAATGCCACCGCCGTCGTCGGCTGATCCGCGTCCGTAGAGCCGCCCCTCCTTTTCCACGCCGGTAAAGGGGTCAGTGGACCACTGGGAGGAATCGGGCACCGGCTGCACATCATGATGGGCGTAGAGCAGGACGGTCGGAGCCTTATCGTCCACCTGCCGGGATCCGATGACCTCAAAGGCGCCCGGAGTCCCGTCAGGGTTGGTGGCCTGAACTACGCGGGCATCCACACCCACCTGCCTAAGCTGTCCGGCCACATAGTCGGCCGAGCGCCGCATGTGATCCCCGGTGATTCCCTTGGCCGAAACCGAAGCCAAAGCGATCTTGCCCTTGAGCAGATCGACGATCCGGCTCCTATCGTCTTGCACACGGGTACGGATCGTCTCCAGGCCCAGTTCCGCCATCATTACCTCCTATAATTGCTTGTGAATCAGTGCTTGCGAGTCTAGGCGTCACCGTAACCTGTTCGCATGACATGGAACCCCTTCTCACGCAAGGATCGACGGGACAAAGAGGCGGAGGTGGACCAGACGGCCTCCGCTGAAGAGGTACGGGGCAAGGGACGCCCTACACCCAAGCGCAAGCAGGCCGAGGCCAGGAACCTGCGCCCGCTGGTCCCCAAGGACCGCAAGGCCTCGCGCAAGGCTGCCAAGGCCCGGATCCGAGCCCGTGAGGATGCTCAGTACGAGGCCATGAGGACCGGCGATATCAACCACATGCCCAAATCGGAGCGCCTGCCTTGGAGAATCTACATCCGCGACTATGTGGATGCCCGCTTCAATCTGCTGGAATGGATCTTCCCGGCCATCATTCTTATGTTCGTGGCCACCCTGATGGGCATGTTCGTGGGTCCGCAGCATTATGCTGCCTTCACCATGGTGGTGACCGTCCTTCTCTATGGCTACCTGATCGTGGCCCTGATCGACACCTGGCTGATGTGGCGCAAGCTCAAGGGCCTGCTGATCGGCAAGTTCGGCGAACGCTCGGTGGCCAAGGGTTCACGATCGGCCTCCTACGCCTGGCAACGGGCCATGATGGTCCGGCGCTGGCGGGTTCCCAAGCCTAAACAGAGCAAGCGGGGGCACTGGCCCGACTGACGAGCAATCGTCCTTGCACGCCGGCCGGCGGGTCGGTTAACCCGCCCGGTGCCCCTAGGGTTCCGGGCGGTCTCCGTATTCACTCCGCATTATGCCAATCGTCTTCATTCTCCCAGCCGGTACGGCTAGCATGTATTGTTATGCAGCAATCGATCAACCAACCCGCTACAAAGTCTCTTGACCCATGGGATGCCGACAGCCGCCAGTACGACACCATCATCATCGGATCCGGCCCAGGCGGCTATGCCACGGCCCTTCGCACGGCAGAGCTGGGCGGACGTGTGGCCTTGGTTGAGCAGGACCCTGTCGTTGGCGGCGTCTGCCTGAACCGCGGATGCATCCCTACCAAGGCCCTGCTGACAGCCACCCAGGTTCTGGAACAGGCTAGCCTTGGGGCAGCCATGGGGATCAATATCGAGTCGGCCAACATCGATTATCAGAAGCTTCAGGACTATCAGGACCGGATGGTCGATGCCATGACCGGCGGTCTGTCAAACCTGCTCAAGCAGCGTGGCATCACCGTGGTGCACGGCCACGGCACCATTGTCGGTGACGGCCTGGTGGAGGTGGCCGCTGCTGACGGCAATCGAACCCGCCTGACTACCTGCGACACGATCCTGGCCACTGGGTCTCATGCCAGAGCCCTGGAAGAACTCCCCTTCGATGATCTTGTCATCGACACCGACCGGGCTCTAGCACTCAAGCCCTTCCCCCACCGGGCGCTGATTATCGGTTCAGGTGCGGTGGCCCTGGAATTCGCCACTATCTGGAACCAAGCCGGCTGCCAGGTGACCCTGATGATCAGACATGACCGGGTGCTCTCCCACTGGGGTCGGCGAACAGGCCAGATCATGACCCGGGAGCTGGAGCGTCAGGGGATTCAGATCATCACCCATGCCCGCTGCTCGGGAGGGCACCGTCTGCCCGCAGACGGGGGCATTCAGGTCGACTACCAGCCGTCCGACGACAAGGGCCATGCGGGAGCGATCGAGACCGATCTGGTACTGGTGGCCATCGGCAGAGATCCCAATACCAGCCCCAAGCATATGAAAGAGCTGGGCATCGACCTGGACGAGCATGGCCAGGTTCTGACTGACTCCCAGGGGCGCACCAGCCGTGACCGTGTCTGGGCCCTGGGTGACATCACCCCAGGTCACCATCTGGCCCACAGGGCCTTCCAGCAGGGCATAACCCTGGCCGATGCCGCCTCTGGCCTGGATCCTGAACCCGTCAACGAGGCCACCATTCCCCGCGTGGTCTTCTCCTCCCCCCAGGCAGCAGCTGTGGGCTTCAGCCGCCAGGAGGCCGAGGAGGATCCATCGCTGAACCAGGTCAAGGAGACCATCTACCCCATGATGGCCAACTCGCGCATGCGCATGAGCGGCCTGCAGGGCACCCTCAGCCTGATCACGGCCTGCCAAGCCACTGATCTGGAGAAGCAGATGGTGGTCGGTCTGGAGGTGGTCTCCCCCCAGGCATCCGAGAACATCGCTGAAGCCCAGCAGCTGGTGGGCAACCAGATCCCCTTGCACCGGGCGGCCGGGCTTATTCACCCACATCCCACGTTCTCCGAAGCCATTGGAGAGGCCCTGCTTAAGGCTGATGGCAGACCTCTGAATATGCTGTAGGCATGCGGTAGACTGGTCAACCAGCGAACGTTTCCAAGTGAGGATGGCATGGCTACAGAGGACACCAAGGGCAAAAAAGCAAAAAAGAAGACCAGCACGATCAGCCAGATCGTCAAGATCTACCGATTCACTTACGAAGAGGACAAGGCCCTTCCCTGGCTGCTGGCCGCGGCCATTCTGGTGCCCACACTGATAGCAGTGGTGATCTGTCTGCTGGTTCACTTTGGCTGGCTGTCCTGGATTCTTACCGTGCTCCTGGGCATCATGGTCGGCCTGCTTCTGGCCACCATGACCCTGACAAGGCGCTCTGACCGGGTAGGCTACGCTAAGATGGAGGGCCGTCCTGGCGCTGCCGCCGCCGTGCTGAGCAGCATCTCCAAGGCAGGCTTCTCCTTCCCCCAGGAACCCGTCTGGATTGATGCCAAGACCAAGGATGCCGTCTGGAGGGGCACCGGCCGCACCGGGGTCTATCTGATAGCCGAGGGCGACTACAACCGCGTCAACAAGGCCATGAACCGCGAGGAGGAGAAGATCCGCCGCATCACCCGCGGGTCCGCCATCCCGATCTACCGGATCAGCGTGGGTCACGGCCCCGACCAGGTTCCGCTGAACAAGCTCCAGCGCACCGTGGTCAAAAAGAAGATCAAGCTGACCGCCACCGAGCTGGAGACCCTGAACGACAGGCTGGTCACCCTGCAAAAGCGGCAGAATGCACTGGGGATGCCCAAGGGCATCGATCCGACCAAGATACGCGTCAGCCGCAAGGCCATGCGTGGGCGCTGACTGTTGCGAAGGTCCCGGCATCTCCTCCAAGGAGGCGCTGGGACCTTCGCATGAAACACCCCTGTAACCTCAACGGCGCATTGCCGAAAAACCGGTCCCCTAGACTGGATGTTATGGTTTTCAGGAAAGGAGCAGTTCAGTGAAAGAACTGAAATCAAAGGCCGATTGCGAAGCTCTGATCAACCAGGAGGGCGTGGAATATGTCTCAGTCAGGTTCACGGACCTGATCGGGGTACAACAGCACTTCACCGTGCCCGCCAGTGAATTCCTGAAAGACGCTTTCACTGACGGCATGGCCTTCGACGGCTCCTCCGTCCAAGGATTCCAAGCCATCAACGAATCCGATATGAAGCTGATTCCAGACCCTGAAACAGCCTATCTGGATCCATTCCGCCGCCACCGCACTTTGAACGTGGCTTTCTCCATCGTGGACCCGGTGACCGACGAACCATACTCGCGCGACCCCCGGCAGATCGCCTCCAAGGCTGAGGCCTATCTTCGCTCCACCGGCATCGCCGACACGGCATCCTTTGCTCCTGAGGCTGAGTTCTTCATCTTCGACAAGGTCCGCTTCGAGAACAGCATGCAGCGCTCCTTCTACGAGGTCGACTCCATCGAGGCCCCTTGGAACTCGGGCGTGGATGTCGAGGAAGACGGCTCCGACAACATCGGTTTCAAGAACCGGGTCAAGAGGGGCTACTTCCCCGTGCCACCCATCGATCACTACCAGGACCTGCGCGACGACATGGTGGCCAACCTGCAGAAGGTGGGCCTGATCCTGGAGCGCTCCCATCACGAGGTGGGCGGCGCCGGCCAGCAGGAGATCAACTATCGCTTCAACACCCTGCTGCACGCTGGCGACGACCTGATGAAGTACAAGTACGTGGTTCACGAAACCGCTGCCCTGGCCGGCAAGGCGGCCACCTTCATGCCCAAGCCCATCGCCGGTGACAACGGGACTGGCATGCACTGCCATCAGTCCCTCTGGAAGGATGGCAAGCCCCTCTTCTATGACGAGAATGGCTATGGCGGACTCTCCGACATCGCCCGCTGGTACGTGGGCGGCCTGATCGAGCATGCCTCGTCCGTTCTGGCCTTCACCAACCCCTCCACCAACTCCTACAAGCGGCTGGTGCCCGGCTACGAGGCCCCGGTCAACCTGGTCTACTCGGCGCGGAACCGTTCGGCGGCCATCCGCATCCCTCTGGCCGGCACCTCGCCGGCTGCCAAGCGGATCGAGTTCCGCGCCCCCGACCCCTCCTGCAACCCCTTCCTGGCCTTCTCGGCCCAGTTGATGGCAGGACTGGACGGCATCCTCAACCACACCGAGCCTCCGGCCCCGATCGACAAGGACCTCTATGAGCTGCCTCCGGAGGAGCACGCCCAGATCAAGCAGGTGCCCGGCTCCCTGGAGGAGGCGCTGAATGCCTTGGAGGAGGACCATGACTTCCTCAGCGAGGGCGATGTCTTCACCGACGACCTTATCCAGACCTGGCTGGACTTGAAGCGCGGCGAGTTGGACCAGACCCGTCTGGCCCCCACCCCTCTGGAGTACGAGCTCTACTTCCACATCTGAGTTCTCATGCCGACTAAGGCTGGCTGACCAGCCAGGTCGCATAGGGCCTGATCCTTCCTGCTGAAAGGCCAGGCCTGTTTGTATTATCACGACCATCGGCATCCGCCAATCGATGGCAACACGCCAGCCCCGGCCTTCCGGCAGCGGTCAGGCCAGAATGAAAGGCAGGTATGAAAAACGGATCCGATGGAGGTGTAGACCGATGCGCTGGCTGCGTGAGTTCATGGAGTTGCCCGTATATCTGCGAGCCATGCTCATCGTGGACCTCATGTGCAACTTCGGCATCGGCCTGGTCATGCCCATCGAGCTGCTCTTTGCCACCCATTCCTTGGGCGCCACCATGAGCGAGGCCGCCCTCCTGGTAACTATCAGCTCGGTGGGATCCCTTATTTCCAATCCCATCATCGGATGGGTCTCTGATCGCCGCTCCTCCTGGCTGGCCATGCATACGGCCATGATCTTTTCGGTCATCGGCCCCCTGATCTTCACCGTGGCCCACAACTACCGGGCAGCAGTGGCGGGAGCCTTCGTCTCGGGCCTGGGGATGGGTATGCAGACCTCCTGGGCAAGCATTCTGACGCAGATCTCCACCCGGGAGCAACACCGGATCGTCTACGGAATAAACCAGGCCGAGCTCAACCTGGGCATCGGCCTTGGAGCGGCCGTGGGCGGACTGCTGGCCGCCGGCGGCCAGGACTTCCTTTACCGCATTGGCTTCGGCGGCAGGGCTCTGGGATTCGTCCTGCTCAGCCTGTCCCTGCTGGTCATCGAACGCCACTGGCGGCTGCGTCGGCTGACGGCTGAACTCAAGGCCAAGGCAGAGCGGGAGGCCGTCCAGGAATCCGCAGGGGCCACGGGCGCTCTGCAGGCTAAGCAGCCGGACAACAAAGAAAGCATGGCCATCAACGGCACCTTCGGAGGGCGAACTAGCTCACTGACCAGGGTGCTGGCCTCCATGGCCCTGCTGACCCTAGGCACCTTCTTCATGGACCTTTTCGGCTACTCTCAGTTTGACGCCGGTCTGGTCACCACCCTGATTTCGGATCCGCACATCCCCCGCTGGTCCCTTTCAGTGGTGGACGTGGTCAACACTTTCTCAGTGGTCATCATGAATATCGTGCTGCTGCCCCGGCTCAAGAACGCCAACCACGTGCGCCTGCTGCGCACCGTGCCGGTCTTCTGGGCTGCAGCCTGGGTGATCATCGTCCTTGGCCTGCGCCTGGATTCCACCCCCGGCGCCCTGAGCATAGCCTCCCTGGGCATCACCATTTTCGGACTGGGCGAGGTCATGATGGGCATCTCCCAGCCGGTGGTGGCCGCCGAGCTAGCCGGACCATCATTTAGCGGACGCATGTTCGGCCTGCTCAACACAGCTGCCTCCCTGGGCTACATCGTAGGACCCATGTTCGCCTCCTACATCCTGGCCGGACATGAGGTCATCCCCTTCCTGGCCATGTGTGCCATTGGCCTGGTCGTGCTGGCAGTGCCCTGGTTCCTGGCCATCCCATCGCGGCAGATCACCAGCCAGAAGAGCCCGGCCGCCATCTAATCTCAGGCAAGGCACGACGCCGGGCAAAACTTCGAAAGGGGCAGATTCGAAAGGCGTCCAAGAAGGCAGATCCGCAGTTGCCAGTCCTCATTTAAAGTCAGTCTTCGCCGGCAGCCCGACGGGCATCGCCAGGCTCCGAACCCGCCATCAAGGTCTTGGCCAGGTCCACAAACCGTTTGGTCAGCGGAGAGTCATCCAGGGATCCATCCGGTCTGAGTACAGCCGGTCGACCGGACTCTCCAGACTCGCGCAGGTCGGTCTGCAGGGGCAGCTGCTCCAGCAGGGGCACCTGATATCCCAGGTCACGGGTCAGCTGGTCGGCCACACGCTGGCCGCCTCCCTGACCGAAGATGCGAAGCCGTTCGCCATTGTGCTCGTACCAGGACATGTTTTCGATCACACCCTGGACTTTAGTGGGCAGCTGCAGGGCCACCAGACCTGAGCGAACAGCCACCTGCGAGGCCGATGGCTGGGGGGTGGTGACCACGATCAGCCGGCTGTTGGGCAGGGCCTGGGCCACGGACAGGGCCATGTCTCCGGTGCCTGGGGCTAGATCCAGCAGAAGCACATCGGGGTCGCCCCACCAGACATCAGAGAGGAACTGTTCCAGCGAGCGCTGCAGGCGCGGACCCCTCCAGAGGATGGCCCGGTCCGACCCGGCGAACATGCCGATGGAGATCAGCTTGACCCCCCAGGCGGTGACCGGCATCAACATGCCATGCAGATTGGTAGGCCGATTGCGCACGCCGAAGAGCCCAGGCAGGGAGAATCCGTAGATGTCCGCGTCAATAGCGGCCGTGTCATAGCCCAGGGCAGCCAAGGTGGCAGCAAGATTGACGGTCACCGAGGACTTGCCCACGCCGCCCTTGCCCGAGGCGATGGCAAAGATGCGGGTGCCCACGCCAGGCTTGGAAAAGGGATTGCTGCGCCGGGCCGCCTTGAGGTCGGCTACCAGGTTGCCCAGCTTCTCCCGGCTCATCGAGGAGACATCGATATGCGGGCGCAGCCGGGCTCGCGGATATGAGGTCACGGTTCCATTGATCTGGTTGGTAATAGTGGTCGACAACGGGCATCCCTTGATGGTCAGCTCCACCCGCACGGTCACCTCGTAGTCGGCTTGGGCATCCCTGGCTGGCTCGACAATGATGTCGGTGATCATGCCCAGATCAGTAATGGATCGGCCCAGTTCCGGATCGATGACCCGACTGAGCCGCTCATAGACCTCCCCCTTGATTCTTCGAGGCAGTTCCTCTAGATTCTGGGTCCCTTCCTTGCCATGCTCTGCTTGTTCCATGCCGTCACCATATCGCGCCCAGCCATCCGCTGCCAGGGCGCGGCTGGTCGGATATTGCGAATGTCACAATCAGCCTTGTGCTGGGTTGGGATCGCCGGTATCAAGCAAGCGATGGAAGCCCGCCTCGTCCAGGATCGGCAGGCCCAGACTCTCAGCCTTGTCAGCCTTGGAGCCCGGGTTGGCACCCACAACCACATAGGTGGTCCTTTTACTGACGGATCCGGAGGCCTTGCCGCCGCGCTCCACGATGGCCTCCTTGGCAGAGTCCCTGGAGAAGTCCTCCAGGCTGCCGGTGACCACCACGGTCATGCCTTTCAGGGTCTGCGGCTTGGTGCTGCGTTCGACGTGAGCACCCACCCCGGCGGCCTGCCAGGAATCCAGGATGCGCCCGCGCCAGTCGTTGGGCTGTCGGGCGCCCTGGAACCAGTCGTGGATGGAGTGCGCGATCTCGGGGCCCACGCCGTCCAGCTCGGACAAGTCCTCCACGCTGGCCTCCTCCACCGCCTCGAGAGACGGGAAGCGGGTGGCTATGGCCCGGGCCGAGGTCGGTCCCAGGTGCCGGATGGATAGGGCCACCAGAACCCTCCACAGGTCGGCATGCCTGGCCTTGTCGATCTCTTCGAGCATCTGCAGGGTGTTCCTGGAGGGTTGGGCATCAGCACTGCCCAGTGCAGCCTCCTGAGCCTGGGTCTCATGGCTGTTCATGGCCCGTTCGCCGTGGCCTGCCTGATCGCCTTTGGGCAGGTTGTAGAAGGCAGGCACACGGTACCACAGGCCGCTGCCGCCAGTCCGGCGCTTGATCGCAGCTCGTCCCTGCCGACCTTCGACTTCCGCCTGCTCCATCAGGGGGACCTCGCGCCAGACATAAACCTGGCGCAGATCCTCCGCCTTCAGGTCGAAGAGGCCTGCCTCGCTGGTCAGGACAGGATCCTGCCGAGGCGGAAGCTTCAGATCCGGATCCGGCTGGTAGGGGGCTGCCTGGCCGCCTTGGTCAACCAGAACCGCACGCAGGCCAGGAGCATAGACCTCAACGGAATCGGGCCGGTTCTCATCGGGATTGGTCAAGGCTATGGCGCTCTGCTCCCCCAGATGTTCGATATCCAGGGCTTTGCGCGAAGCCATGTGGATGATCCGCTCAGTCAGCTGGGCCGGGCAGGACTCCACATTGGGGCAGCGGATGTCCACATCGCCCTCCTTGGCCGGAGCCAGACGGGCGCCACAGCTGGGGCAGATCTCGGGCATGACGAAGGGTCTCAGGTCCTTCTCGCGCCCCTTCCTGGCCTCGACGACCGGTCCGACCAGCTCGGGAATCACATCGCCCGCCTTGCGGACCACGACCGTGTCCCCGATCAGAATGCCCTTGCGCTTGACCTCGGAAGCGTTGTGGAGGGTGGTCCTGGAGACCGTGGAACCGGCCACGGTGACCGGGGTGAGAACCGCCACCGGGGTAATCCGCCCGGTTCGGCCCACCTGGACGGTGATGTCCAGAAGCCGGGTATTGACCTCCTCCGGAGGGTACTTGTAGGCCACGGCCCAGCGGGGGGCACGGGAGGTGGCGCCCAGCCTGCGCTGAAGATCCCGGTCCTGCAGCTTGACCACGATGCCGTCCAAGGCGTGCTCGATGTCGTTGCGGTGCTGGCCGTAATAGTCGATCATGTCCAGGATCTGGTCGAAGGACGTGACGACCCGGTTGTGGGGGGAGACCGGAATCCCCCACTGCTTATAGAGGTCGTAGGCCTGGGACTGGTCGATGACCTCGTCATGAGTCCCCTTGGGATGGGCTGGCCCCCACCTCAGAGAGCCAAGGCCATGGGCGTAGAAGCTCAGACGGCGGCTGGCAGTGATGCGCGGATCCTTCTGCCTCAGGGATCCGGCGGCGGCGTTGCGGGGGTTGGCGAAGGGCGCCTTGCCCTCCTGCTCCTGTTGCTCGTTCAAGGCGTTGAAGTCGTCGAACCGCATGAAGACCTCGCCGCGGACCTCCACGAATTCGGGGATGTCGCGGGCCGGCCCGGACAGGTTCTGCGGAATGCTCGAAATAGTCCTGACGTTGAGGGTAATGTCCTCACCGGTCACCCCGTCCCCCCTGGTCAGGCCCTGCTCCAGGACCCCGTTGCGGTAGAGGAGGTTGAGGGCCAGGCCGTCGATCTTGACCTCGCTGGTCATGGGCAGGGCCTTGTCCTGCGGCCAGTCGAGCTCGCTGCGCAGCCCGTCATACCACTGGCGCAGCTCGGCGACGCTGAAGACGTCATCCAGGCTGAGCATCTGGGAGGGGTGGCGGACGGAGGCGAAGTCGTTGGAGAAAGTCCCTCCGACCCGGTGCGTCGGCGACTGGGGAGTGTCCAGGCTGGGGAAGCGGGACTCCAGCTCCTGCAGGCAGCGCATCCTGGCGTCATAGGCCGCGTCGGAGGAGACCGGCGCATTGTCTATATAGTAGGCGACCTGGTCGGACTCCACCCAGGCGGCCAGCCTAGACCAGAGGCGCTGGGCCTGCTGGGCTCCCAAGGATTCAAAGTCCAGCTCCCCCAGTCGCATGGCATCAGCATCGTCTGGTTGAAGAGAGGCTATCCATCGGTCAGTGCCCGGCCTGGGCCTGGAATCGGCATTCCCGCCCTCGTCACTGGATTGCTGGATATCTTCCCGAGCTGTTTTGTCATGCATTGAGCGACCTCATGAACTGTGCCTGTACCACATCAACACCTTCATTATCGTCGTCGTTCATCCTTGCGGCCGCCATTGACAATGTTCGGGCCGGGACGAAGAGCCCGCCGTCCACACAGATGCGTGCTGCCTGGCGAACTATCGAAGCCACCTCGGTGTGAGGCCAGACCGGCAGACCGTGTTCAGCCAGCACCCGGCGTGCCTGCCTGTGATCTTCGGGCAGGACCACGCATTGGGAGCGGGCCCTGGCCTGCAGCTCAGACAGTTCGTTCTTGAGGGCTGGTATCCGGTCGGGACTGATGTGCTCGCTCATCAGGTAGGCCGCTGCAGCTACGTCGAATTCGTCGCGCATCCATGAGGCATAAGCCAGGCGGTAGTAGGCGAAGGAGGCATCGTCCCGGTCCAGGGCCACCCGCAAGGCGTTCAGGGTGGCAGCCCGGGCCGAATCCCAGTCCTCGCGGTTGGCCAGCATGACCGCCAGCTTCAGGTGGGAGAGCGGGTAGGCGGGCGCATAGGCCACCATGGCGTTCAGATGCTTGAGGGCTGCCTGGTCCTCCTTGAGCTGTGCCAGCAAGTCGGCTATTTCCAGGTGGGCGTAGAAGAGGTTGTCAGGGATGAGCAGGGTCCGCTCCCCCGGTGTAGCGAAGAGGCGGTTATAGACCACCCGCTCGGCATAGGAATTGAAGTAGCGGGGCACCTGGTCCTCGGCCGCAAAGACGGCATCCAGATGGGCGATAGCGTCTTGCTCAACCTGTATGCCCTGGGCTGCGCCGCCGGAGAAGAGCAGATCGCGGGCCCTGACGCGCACCTTGTCCAGCTGGGAGGACAAGGAGAAGTCAAAGTCGGGAACAGGGGTGCCGTCGATCATGGCGCTGGCGACCTGTGGGGCCAGCTGTTCCAGCTCCGGGTCGCCAATACTCTGGATGATGCTTGTAGCCTCCTGGGCCTTGGCTGCTGATGTCATGGTCCGGTTTGAAGCCAGCTGGTGGAAGCCGCCTACAGCCCTCTGCAGCAGGTCGGCCCGTTGGATTGAAAGGTCCACGGCCTTATGCGCGCCCAGGGCTTTGGCGGACTTGTCGGCAAAGGTCACCTCGGAAAACTCGGGCTCCTCCTGGCTGCCATGCGGGCTGAAGCGGTCATCGCGCATGTCGAAGACAGCCTCAGTGGGCTTGAGCCCGCCTTGAGAATCCACCTGCATGGCCGCATCGAAGAAGCGGTAGATGGCACATGGATCCTTCAGACCCTGCGAACGGATGCGGGAGAGGAAGAGTTCCCTGCTGAAGACCACCGAGACCAGGTTTCGAATGGTCGGATTGCTCTGCAAGGCGCTGAGCGGATTCTGGGATCCGTCGTCAGTCTGATCAGCAGAGGCGTCTTCGCCCGAGACATCGTCGTTCGTTGTATCATCGGCGGTCGACTCATCCGAATCGGACCCATTGGTTGATGACGGCGCTGCAAAGGCGGCAGAGTCAAGGTCCACGCCCTGCATAAGATCCTTGAACTCTCGGTCTACGGATTCCTTTTCGCCCTGATCCTCGGCCTTGTCCTCTTCACTTCCCTCTTGTTGCTCAGGAGCCATCCGGGAGGCAATGGGCTTGGCGGGATCGCCATGCACATCGCCATCCTTGGGATCAGCCTTGGACCCAGTGGGGGCTACCTCGCCGGAACGCATGCGCTCAAAAGCCTCCAGGGCCTGTCCCATCATGGTCCTGATGGCCGAGTTTTGCTGGTCGACTGCCTCTTCCAGACCGATGGAGTCAATCTGAAGGCTGACCTCGCGCACGGACGGATCCACCCCAAAGGCCAGGGCAGCCATCATCAGCCCGACGCGCAGGTTGTAGTCAGCACTCATGGCGGAACGCTCACCGTCGTTCAGATCCCGCCAGGCCCTTGACTGGTCTTCATAACGGCTGGAGGGCATCATGGTGCGTCCTGCCGCGGTGAAGGCCAGGGCCACCTGTCCTTGGGCGAGGTTTGACCTGAACTCTACATCGAAACGGAAGGGCAGTCGGAGGGATCGCACCAGCATGGACAGCGTCTGCCGGTAAACCCACTCGGATCGCACCGGCTCCTGGCCCTGGCCGTCCGCTCGCACCGGCAGAGCCTGGGGAGCTTGTTGTCGGACCATGACGGCGGTGGCCGCAGCCTTATCAACCATGGCGTTGATAGCAGTCCGCCCGTCGTCCTCCAGGGGGTCGAAACGAATCGGATAGTCCCCCGGGCGCATCAGGGCGACAATGGCAGGATCATCCAAAAGGGCCTGGTCCAGCCGGGTTGCCTGGACACGGTTGACCGAGTCCTCAGTGGGCAGCGTTCCCAGCCGGGCATTGCGCTCCAGCCAGGCGCTGACAGCGGCAAACCTGTTGAGATTGCCCTCGATGCGCAGGGCCGCCAGAGCGGCAGTGAACTCCAGTCCGTTGTCCCAGCTCAGGAAGTAAGCCCCTGAATAAGAGGAGGCATACAGATGCAGGGGCTCGGCCCCATGAACGGCCTCAAGACCCGAGACGGGCGAGAGTGCCCCAGCCTCACGCATCAGGTCGGCGAACAGATCCTCCAGGCCGGAGACCCGCTGCCCGTGGGAGCGCGCCTGGATCATGTCGCCCACGCTGCGTCGGATGGCTCCCATGGGCGCCTCCCGGTTGAGCCGGTAGAAGATGTTACCCGAGCCGAACCCAGTGAAGGTTCCCTGGATGCGCGGCAGCAGGCAGGCGGCGAAGAAGGCAATGGCTACGGCATCCCGGTACTCCAGGTCCTGGCGCATCTCAGGAGGCAGGAGTGGACGCAGCTGCTCGAGTGAATAGCGGCCATCGGCTCGCAGCCAGGAGGCCAGCCAACGCATGTGGCCAGCATCGTCTCTGCCTGCTACAGCACCCTGCAGGGCGCGGACCGGCCCCGAATCCTGACCTAGATCACGGCCCAGCCGACGACCGTCGGCCAGGGTCACCTCCTCTTCCCGGCCCAGCAAGAAGGCAGGCTCCATGTTCTGCAAGTCCATCCGGCTCTGCTCGCCGATGAAAACCCGGCCATGATCGTCGGCCAGAGCGATCTGAGCAAAGTGACGACGATCGGTGAAGACTCCCAGCGCGAAGCCGCGGCCGGGCGCATCTGGCCACTGGACCCAGCCCAGCGTCAGTCCCTCGGGCACGCCCTGTAAGCGGGGGAAGAGCCGACGCTTGACAGCGACACCTAAAATACGGCTGTGGGAGGCCAGAAAAGCGCGCATCTGACGATCATCAGGATGACGCCCCGTCCGGTTGATCAGATTGATCATGTCGGCCGCCGAAGAATTCAGGGGATGATCTCCGCGACCCCCTGTGGTCGGCCGAGAGGAGCCTGCCAGTCCCTCCAGTGCGGAAAGAATGGAACGGCCCAGGCCGGACAGATCCCCGAACCCCCGGGACTTCTTCGCGTTCTTGGACATACTTTCGATTGTCCCAATCCAGCCCGACATGTCGCCGTTAGAATAAAACCGTGATGATTCTGCCAGTCCTGCGACGCCCCACCCCGGCCAGGGGCACGACCATCCGCCTCCTGGCAGCACTTGTCGTTGTGCTTGTCCTCGAACTGGGGGTATTCAATCTGGCTCATTGGCAGTCGCTGGCGGCTTCCTCCTCAAACTCTTCGGCAAGGACTACGGACAGCACTCAGTCCCGACCGGACCGGCTGGGACCAGGGCTGTCCACACTGCCGGGCGGAAGACTAAAGGTCACCGATCCATCCAGGGCCTGGATGGATGTCCCTGTCGCCGATGGACAGGCATCCTTCGTTCAGGCCCATCTGGCAGAAGACATCAAGGGTCCATCCCTGTCGCAGATCCATGTACGTCTTGACCTGCGCCTGGCCGGCGACAGGGGTTGGATCCAGGGCACCCGAGGGCTGATCTGCCCCGGTCAGACCCGCAGCCACTATCTGCGCGTCAGAGGGAATCCCAACGGCGCCCGGATCCAGGCCATGCGCCTATGGATACAGGAGCCCATCGGGTCCAGGCTGCAGCTGAGCGGAATGACCCCGGCAAAGGTGGTCCCCCTGGACCTCAACCCGGCGCGGATACTGATGCTGGCCTGTTTTGCGGCGCTGATCCTGGGCTACCTGCCCGGCTCGGTCCTCTGGCGGACCCGGCTGGATACAAGCTCAGCGAGTCAGCATCTGGCCCTGGCCATGATTCTGGCTCCGCTGGCAGCCTGGTCCTGCTGGAACATCCAGCACGATCTGTCCACCTTCACTCCCATGGCCTATCACCAGCCGAACGCCTACGTATACGACTTCAACCAGTACGACCACGTAGCTCAGGCCCTGCTGCATGGATGCCCCTGGCTGGATCTGGGCCAGGCGCCGGGTCTGGCCAAGGCAGCCAACCCCTTCGACATAGCCACCCGTAACGCGCTGCTGGCCCAGGACCAGCAACCCATATATTGGGACTACGTCTACCGGGGCGGCCACTGGTATTCCTACTTCGGTGTCCTGCCGGTGCTGCTGCTCTTCCTGCCCTACCGAGTGATAACCAGCCTGGTGCATCCGGGCGGCTATGCCCTGCCCACCAGTTCGGCTGCGGCCCTGCTGGTCGCGACGGCCACCGTCATGACGGCCCTAGCTACCATCCGCCTGCTGGCCCGCTGGTTCCCACGAGTCAATCTGGCCGTGGTCGGCATGGCCCTTATAACCATGCTGGGAGGATCCGGCATGGTCTACCTCTGGTGCCGCCGCAACTTCTATACGATCCCTTTCGATGCCTCCCTGCTGGCGGTCATGACCGGGCTCTGGCTCTGGATGGGGGCCAGACGGGTTCAGCGACAGGCTGCAAACGCCGGTGAGCGTTCGGGGCGTGGATCAACACGGATGTGGACCGTGGAGGACGGGGACCAACCCTGGCATCTGTCCAAATCTCGGCTCTTTCTGGGATCGCTGTCAGTGGCCGCCACCCTGGGCTGTCGGCCCACCTTCTTCGCTGCCGGCCTGCTGGCGCTGCCCCTGTTTGTCAAGGAGATAAGGACTGTCGTCAAGGCCCTGTTCACGCGTGGACGCCATCCGGCTGGCATGTCCCGGAGGCGGGCACTGTCCCTGCTGGCCTGCTGCCTCTTGCCGGTCCTCCTGGTCGCCGCCCCTCTGCTCTGGTACAACCGTTGGCGCTTCGGGTCCCTGCTGGATTTCGGCAACCGGTATCAGATGACCGTCCTGGACCTGACCAACTACCATCCCGGCATCCAGGGCCTGCTTCAGATCTTTGGCTACTACCTGCTGCAACCTTTGACCACCCTGCCGGTCTTCCCCTACTTGCAATTCTCCCCCGCTCCCATGCGGGTCTGGCACTTCACCGAGCCTGGCCTGGGCGGGCTCCTGGTCACCACCCCGTCACTCGCGCTGGCCCTTGCTCTTCTTGCTCTGCCCCGGGTGCGAAAAGAGCTACAGCGTCGGGGATGGATGCCCGCCTTGGTCTTGGCCCTGGCTCTGGCAGCCCTGGTCATGGCTGCAGACTCCTATCTGGGTGGATTTTCGGTGCGCTACACCATTGATTTCGCCTGGTTGGTCTGCCTGGTCGCCGTTGTGGCCATGGCCGCCGCATCCTCGACATATGAAGACGGCCGCCCCGCAGCGGAAGCGGCCGTCATGAGCCTGCTGACACTGGGGTGCCTGGCTGGTCTGGTCCTGGCCTTGGTCAACGCCATAGTCCTGCTGGAGCACTTCGACCCCAGTCAGGCCATGAACGTAGCCGTCTGGTTCCTAGCACCCTGAGCCCAGCCGACTACGGTATCAGGAGTCCAGACCCTGCTGCTTGAGGGCCTGGTGATACCGGTCGACCATGTCGGCCACGATGCCATTGCCATCACCGCCCGACAGGGTGATCACCGAGGCCAGGGGCATGGTGTCAAAGAGCTGGGCTGTATTGGGATCGTCGGGCAGAGGTATGCCATCCTGCTCGATACGATCGCGCAGGATGGGCCCGCCGATCGAATTCTCGCGCCACTCCGCCATGGTCGATTCAGCGTTCAACGGAATAAAGCGGCCGTCGCCATCCACCTGCAGGTCCTGCTCCGCAACCAGATCGCGACTGGAGGTGCCCACTTGGATGCGGTAAGTGCCCGCCTCCACATGCCAGCCATCCATGACCGTTGACCAGTAGGCGAAGTCGCGCTCAGTCAGGTCCATGCTCACTCGGCTGGACTGTCCGGCTTTCAGGAAGACCTTGGTGAAGGCCTTGAGCTCATGGCTGGGCCGATTCACCCGGCTGGAGCAGGGGGCCACATAGACCTGCACGGTCTGAGCGCCATCCGCCTGCGAGGTGTTGGTCACGGTCACCTCCACCCGAGCCGAGTTGGCTCCGGTCTTGGTCACCGCAATCTGTTTAAGTGCAAAGTCGGCATAGGACAGCCCGAATCCGAAGGGGAAGGCCACTGGTCGCTGGAAAGTATCGTAGTAGCGGTACCCCACGTAGACGCCCTCGCCATAGCGGGAGTGACCCTCCTCGCCAGGGAAGGAGGTAATGGTGGGGTTGTCCTCCAGCCGGACCGGAATGGTTTCAGGCAGATGACCCGAGGGGTTAGCGGCACCGGTCAGCACATCCACCACGGCGCGTCCGCCCTCCTGGCCCAGCAACCAGGTTTCCAGCAGACCCTTGGTATTGTCCATCCAATCGGCAACCGTCACCACTGCTCCGTTGGAAAGGACGGCAACCACCCGGTCGTTGACCTCGGACACGGCCCTGAGCAGAGCCACTTGCTTGTCGGGAAGATCCATACTGGTGCGGTCGAAGCCCTCGGACTCGGCGTATTCAGGCAATCCCAGGAAGAGCACCACGGTGTCGGCTCCGCGCGCTACCTCAAGCGCCTGCTGGGTCAGAGCAGGATCCTGTTCCTTCTCGTCCAACGTGAACCCGGGAGCAAAGTCCACATTTATGCCAGCCTCTTTGAAGCCACCCAGGACCGAGGAGACCTCGGTGGGTGTGATGTGCGAGGAGCCTCCGCCCTGGTAGCGCGGAGTCCGGGCGAACTCACCGATGACGGCGATCTTCTCCTTCGGGTCAAGGGGCAGGATCCGGTCCTCGTTGCGCAAGAGGACGATGGACTCCTGGGCCGCTCGACGAGCCATGTTGTTGTGTTCCTGGACGTCGTAGCGATAATCCTGTCGGGACATGGCCGGACGGGCCTTTTCGATCAGGTCCAGGACCCCCTGGGCCATGCGGTCCAGCTGTTCCTTGTCCAGCTTGCCAACCTGTACGGCCTGGACTACCTGGTCGTCAGTGCGGGAAGGCGGCATCTCCAGGTTGAGCCCGGCCTGCAAGGCATTGACCCTGTTGTGGACGGCACCCCAGTCGGACATGACCATGCCCTGGTAGCCCCACTCACCGCGCAGAACGTCCGTCAGCAGCCAGCGGTTCTCTGAGCTGAAGACCCCGTTGAGCTTGTTGTAGGCGCACATGATGGTCCATGGCTTGGCATTCCTGACCACATATTCGAAGGCCGGCAGATAGATCTCGCGCAGGGTGCGCATGTCCACGTCAGAGCTGACCCTGAGCCGGTCTGTTTCCTGGTTGTTGGCTGCAAAGTGCTTCAGAGAGGTTCCCACCCCCTTGGACTGGACCCCTTCGACCAAACCTGCGGCTTCATGCCCGGCCAGCACAGGATCCTCCGAGTAAAACTCGAAATTACGACCGCCCAGCGGGCTGCGCTTGATATTGATACCGGGTCCCAGGATTACGGCCACCTTCTCCTGGACGCACTCCTCGCCCATGGCCTGGCCCACCTGGTAGGTCAGATCAGGGTTCCAGGAGGAGGCCAGTCCCGCTGTCGGGGGGAAGCAGGTGGCCGGGACCGATCCGTAGACGTCGGAGCCAGTGGCCTTGCGCAGGCCATAGGGACCGTCGGTGATCATATAGCCTTCATAGCCCTTGTCGGTCAGTCCCTGCAGGTGCCAGGAGTCGGATCCCGAGGTCAGCGAGGCCTCCTCTTGCAGTTCCAAATCCTTGGCTTTGGTACGCGATTCTTCTGTCATGTCTTTTTTCCTTTCGGGTTTGGTTGGCCGGGCCGCTGCTCAGCACAGGTCCGGATTACAGGTTTTCAGACTCACTTGACCTTGCGAATCATCATGATGAATACGGTTCCCACCAGCAGGCAGGCGATGGCGACCGGGAAGATCATCCTGTAGCCGTCGAAGAGTCCAATGACCAGCGTGGTGCACCCGGGAGCGATCACCTGACCGATCGTATTGGCCAGGTTGAGGATGCCCAGATCCTTGCCTGCCTCCTTGGCGTTCGGCAGCACATCGACGTTCAGCGCCTGATCGACTGACATGTAGCAGCCATTGCCGATTCCAGCCAGGGCGGCATAAATGTACATACCCGTTGCAGTTGGCATCAGGAATGGGAAGAGTATGCCGATAGCGAGAATCAGACAGCTAGTGGCTACAATCACCTTTCTCCTGTGCAGAAAGTCCGAAAGCGGGCCCGAAACCACGGAGGCCAGGATGGTGGTCACCACTGAGATCAGGGCCATGATCTTGAGTGTGGATGCGGCCTGGGCATCGCTCAGGTGACAGTACTTTTGCAGTATGTAGAGCTGGTAGCCCTGGATCATGAAGCATCCGACGACGAAAGTGAACCTGCCCAGAAGCGCCAGGTAGAAGTCGCGGCAATTTTTGGTGGGCGGTATGAAGGACCGGCCGACATCTGCCCAGGTTCGTTCCACGACCGTGTTGGCAGCCGACTTCTCCCGGGGCCAGATCAACACAGTGAGGATACCAGAGAAGAGGAAGATGATCATGGCGACTACAAGGCCTGTATGGATGCTGGCTATGAAGGAGCTGCCGATGATGGTTCCCAGCTGCTGGCCGATGACCTGGCTGGCGCCATAGAGTGCCGAATAGGTTCCCCTGGTCGACTCAGGAATCCTGTCTGAAAGGACTGCCACGGCCGGGGCTATCAGGCAGTTGATGCCCACCTGCACAATGCACCAGCCGAGGATGATCATGGCAAGTGTATGGGACTGGATAACCAGCAGAAAACCAAGGGCGCCGATAATTCCGCCCAACACGATCCAAGGGGTGCGCTTGCCGACTCGGAACCTCGACATGTCTGAGAGAGCACCGAAAACAACGTTGGCCACTAAGGCGAACACGCAGCCGATCGAATTCATTGTCCCCAGAGCCGCTTCAGCGCTGACCCCATGCAGGGAATTGAAAATCTGCGGCAGGAGGACCCCGGATCCCATGGTAAAGGGCGCAGCCCAGAGCAGGGATACCAGGACGAAGCCAATGGCAAAGCGGACCTTCTCCGCATTGTTGAGCCTTCTGCCCGTGTCCGGAGCCAGGCTCGCGTCAATGCCCCGGTCCGCTGCGGCGCCTCCGGTCTCATCTGCGGAGGCCATGGCCTTGATGTCTTCCCCGACTCGAGCGCCAACCCCCTCAGCTGGATTTCTCCTTTGACCCTTATTTCCGTTCCCCATTATCGTCTTTCCTTCCTGTGCAACCCTGCAGTCAGTGGCTCATCATTGAGCCTAACCAATCTCCCCCTTCCATGATGAATGGTCACTTAGAACTTATTATCGGAGCAAACCAGCCAGCAAACGGGCCACAGTCACAATTGTTTTTCAATCGCTGACACGACTGAGTCAGCATTCCGCTGGAATTCCGAGGGTTCAGGCAGGAGCGACAGGGCCAGATACCCATTCCCTGGCATGTCGAAAAAGTATCCGGGCTGGCCAGTCAGCCCGTAGGACCCGATCAAGCGAAGGATCAGCTCCTCCTCGTCGATGACCTGAGGGAAGCGAAGAAGAACGTTCCAGCCAGCCTCAGGCCTGAGCAGAGAGAGGCAGGACTCCTTTAGAACCAGTGTCTGTCTCAGGATTTCGAAATTGCCCCTGACACGTTCACCCACTCGGCTGGTCTGGCCAGGAATATCCGAGAGCATGGCCTCCATATCCCTGGTGATCAGAAGACTCATGGGCAGGTAATCATCCGCAATCAGATCAAGATGGCGCTTGGCCTCGGCAACCTGGTCGGCCGGCCCGGAAACCTGGATCCAGCCCACCTTGGCATGGGGAGCTGCCAGGCTCTTCGAGAATCCGTCCAAGGCGAAGGTCAGCACCCGATCCTCACCAGCCAGCCGGGCACGACCCGGCAAGGGGTCCAGCGGGTAATCGAAGAAGACCTCATCCGCTATGATAGCCACCCCCTGCCGCTGGCAGAGTTCCAGCAGCGACCGGCGTTCTTCCGGGTGAATGTAGGAACCCGTGGGATTGTTGGGGTTGATAAGGACCAAAGCGCGGATACAATCGCCCTCAGGTCCTTCCAGAGCCTGTCTGACCGTGGCCAGGTCAAGGACCCATGATCCGTCGTAGGCCAGGCGGTATGGAATTGTCCGGACACATTCCAGACCGGCGATGGATTCGATCAGGGGATATCCAGGCCTGGGCTCCAGAATGGCATCACCCGGATCGCAGAGAAGCTTCATCAGCCAGGAATAAGCCTGGGATGTCGAGGAGAGCAGGTAGAGGTCATCAGGATCGACCGCCGCACCGTCCACGCTCTGATTCGCTTCCTGACGCCTGGTCAGAAACTCAGCCAGGGCCTGGCGGGCCACACGAGGTCCTCTCGGTTCGGCCTCATAGACTTGGGGCAGGAACGAGGGGGCCAGTCCGAAGCGGGTGGGGTTGGAATCATTCAGCCTGCCCAGCTTGAGCCCTTGGGAGCGTGCTCCTGACTCGGCCAGAGCAATGCGATTGAGGCGGTCAGACCCTGTACGGTGAGAAAAATGCACGATTCTTCAGCTCCTCATGCGATCCAGCAGTGGCCGGAACGTCCCAAACAAGTTGGTCGCAGAAAAGCCCTGCTTCACCCCAGACGCTTTTGCCGAAGGTCAGCCAGATAGGCGGCGCCGACAATGCCGGCCTGATTGCGCAGCTTGGCAGCCACGATGGGAGTCTTGATGTCAATGTGAGGCAGGAACTTCTCGCTCATCCGACTGACACCGCCGCCGACGACGAAGAAATCGGGATTGAAGTAGTGCTCAAGCAGTCGGTAGTATTTGGTCAGACGGTTGGCCCACTTCTTATAGCTCAGCTTCTTGCGGTCGCGCACCGAAGAGGCCGCGTACTTCTCTGCGTCCTTGCCGTCCAGCGTCAGGTGGCCCAACTCACTGTTGGGGATCAGAACACCGTTGTAGATCAGAGCCGTGCCGATGCCGGTACCCAGCGTAGTGGCGATGACCAGACCCCTCTGTCCCTTGGCCGCCCCGTACTGTACCTCGGCAAGGCCGGCCGCATCTGCGTCGTTGACAACGCTGACGGGCCTGCCGCAGGCCTTGGAAAGGACCTCCTGAACATTGGTTCCCACCCAGGCTTGATCCAGGTTGGCCATGAAATCAAGCGGCTTGTCAGGCTTAACAGGTGCCGGAAAAGCGATGCCCACAGGTACGTCCGAGGAAACTTCGAAGCGGTCCAGGAGCTCTTTGACCACGACTCCTACAGCCTCCGGCGTCGAGTGCTCCGGGGTCAGAATTTTCTTGCGCGGCTCTGCAAAATCGCCGATCGTCAGGTCAACAGGGGCAGCCTTGATGCCGGATCCACCAATATCCACTCCAAAAGCCTGCGCTGTTTCAATCATTGCTGCTCCTTAGCTGATCAAAGATGAGGGTCCGAACCGGCACGGTAGCGATTGTACCCCAAGCCATGTCTCTGCAACCCTCGGCAGCGGCACAAGCCGGACCAAGCGCAGACCATTCCGCCGGCCTTGTGCAACTACATGCAGTGAAAAGAATTGGGTGGAATAATGAGGTTATGACCGAACATACACAGCTTATTGACGCAGTCAACGTGCGAATCACCACCAGAGAATACGATCCCAAGCCCATCGATCCCGAACTAGCCAGGCAGCTGGGCAGCACTCTGAACGCTCTGAACACGCTGAGCGGCCTGGACATGCAGCTGGTTCTGGGCAAACCCGACGCCTTCGCGGCCGACAACGCTTCCGGCCACCTGGCCAATGCGGCCAACTACCTTGCCCTAGTCGGACCCAAAGATGATCAGAAGAGCCTGGAAAAAGCCGGCTTTTATGGCGAGCGCATAGTTCTTGCCGCCACCTTATACGGACTGGGGACAGGATGGGTGTCGGGCAGCTGGGACCGCCAGGCGGCCGAGCGCCACTGCCGGATCACCCCCGGCCAGTCGCTCTATCTAGTGGTCACCATCGGCTATCCGGCCGACCAGGTCGGCTACGGCAACCAGGACTTCGACAAGCTTTGCCGACGTCAGAGCGAGCATCGAACCTCCAAGAGCTACGAGGAGCTGACTTCATCCATGAGCGCGCAGGATCGCCAAGATGCTCCGGAATGGTTCAAGGCCGGCGTGGCTGCCGCCGCCAAGGCTCCTTCAGCCATGAATGGGCAGCCAGTGCTATTCGCTTGGGACAAGGGCTCAGGCGATGCGATCGCCACATTGGACCCCTCGGTCGCCTATGGTTCCGCCGTTGATCTGGGCATAGCCAAAATGAACTTTCAGATCGGAGCCGGAGGCGGCACATGGACCTGGGGCGACAAAGGCCGCTTTATCAGGTCCTGACCATGGCTGTACCCCGTGATCAGGCAAGGGGGCCGTGTAGGGTGATGACCTATGGACAATGGAGCATCATCACAGTCAGCCACTGAACCGAGCACTGAAGCAGGTTCGACCACCCTTTACCTGACCCGACACGGCAGAACAACGGCCAATGTCATGCACCTGATGCAGGGGTGGTCCGATTTCCCCCTGACCAGGCTAGGCCGCGAGGACGTGCGCCAGTTCGGCCGGGGTCTGCGGCCCATTCGTTTCCGGGCAGCCTGGAGCGGCAATCTGAGCAGACAATATGAAACGGCCCGTCTGGCCCTCGACATGTCCGGCAATGGGGACCTGCGCGTGGGCGTTGACCCTGACCTGCGCGAGGATAATTTCGGCAGTTTCGAGGGTCGGGACGAGCGTACCACTCTGGACCAGGTCTGCGCCGCCATGGGTTTCAAGGACTTCGCTACGGCCAAGGCGGCCTACGGCAGGAACATCTCCGTCCATATGCAGGACACCTTCCACCGGCTGGATGCCCAGGACGTCCTGTCTGCCGGACTGGAGGAACAGGATCGGGCTGAGGCCACGGCCCAGGTCCGCAGCAGGATGATCGCGGTGCTGACACGCATCGCCCAGTCCGCAATCGAAGAGGGCGGCGGACCTGTCCTGGTGGTCTCCTCGGGCATGTGCCTGCAACAGTTCCTGGTGGCCATCGACGACCACTGCCCCATTCCCGGCATGGACAACACGGCAGTCACCAAGGTGATTTATGGGCATGACGGATTCCGCCTGGCGGGCCCGGTCGGCTCCATGGAGTACTTCCGAGCAGGAAGTCAGGACGAGTAGCAGGCAGAACTGTCAGGCGCATTGCACTTCTCTGACTGTTAGATTTTTAGCGGCTCTATTTCCTTCCTGACGTGTCTTAAAAATGCACCAGCGGCGAGAGGGAATTGACCATTCCAAAGAGCACAGCTATATTGAAATCATCAGTTTCAGGGAAGGTGAAAGTCCTTACTGGCGGTATCCGGCTGAATACCGGGAGCCCGCGACCCGCGCAAGCGGTGGATATCGGTCGAAGTCCGAAGCCAACGGTTACAGTCCGGATGGAAGAAACGAGGCCCTCTATGCGCATGCCCAATTCTCATACACACACCGTTGCAAACAAGGACACGCGCTTCAATGATGTCCACTCCACAGGAGCGGGCGGTTCAGGACGCTGGTCTACCAAGCGGATCGCAGTCTACGCGCTCTTCGTAGCCCTGGCCATGGTTCTAAGCTTCTTCTCCTTCCCGATCTTTCCTGCGGCCCCCTGGCTCAAATACGACCCCTCGGGCATCGTCGTCCTGGTGTGTGGCTTCGCCTTCGGACCAGCGGCTGCCGCCATCATCTCCATCCTGGGATTCGTTCCTCACCTGTTCACCAACCCCTTCGGCGCTCTGATCTCGATGATCGTGGCCTTGGCCCTGAGCGTGCCGGCAGCCTTGATCTACCGCAGGTTGCACAGCCGTAAGGGAGCGGTCATCGGGATCGTCTCCGGCGCTATTCTGGGCGTGATCGCAGCCATCCTGTGCAACGTGGTAATCACACCCTTCTACGCACACATGTCCATGGCCAAGGTGGTCGCCATGATCGTGCCGATCCTCCTGCCCTTCAACCTGATGAAGTTCGCCATCCACGGCGTGGTCACCTTCCTGCTCTACAAGCCCATCTCCACACTGATCAACAAGTAGGCCACGGCGGTTCGGAACGTCATGGCGGCATCCATGGACCAATCCCCAGTCCCGGATTCAGCGGATTCGAAGGCGACCGTCGCCCGGCTCAGCCAGGTCTCTTTCTCCTATGACGGAGGCCGGACCTGGGCCTTGGACCACCTGTCCATGGAAGTGCGTGCAGGCGAACATCTGTGCATCCTGGGAGCAAATGGTTCCGGCAAATCCACTCTGGGAAGCATCCTCTCGGGTGCGACGGCACCTGACCACGGCCAGGTCGAGCTTATGGGCCGATCCGTCTGCTCCGATACGCCGGGTCAGGGCCGACATATCGATACTGAGGCCTACCGACAGGCACGGCGGAGCATCGGCATGGTCTTTCAGAACCCTGAAGACCAGATCGTAACCACCGTTGCCCAGGACGATGTGGCTTTTGGACCCGAAAATCTGGGCATGCCCCGCCAAAAGATGCTTTCCTGTGTCCCAGCGGCCCTGAAGCAGGTAGATCTGCAGACGCGGATGAATGATAATCCCACCCGCATGTCTGGCGGGCAGCAGCAACGACTGGCCCTGGCCGGCAGCCTGGCCATGAATCCAAACATGATGGTGCTGGACGAACCTGGCGCCATGCTCGACGCGGCCGGTCGACAGGAGATCCAATCAATTCTGCGTCGGCTGACGGCCCAGGGCACAGCTGTCGTCCACATCACCCACCTGCTCGAGCAGGCCAGGCATGCTGATCGGGTCCTCGTGCTTGACCATGGGCACATCCTGGCTTCAGGAAACCCGGTCCGGATTCTGGACGGACAAAACCTGCCTGTCCTTGCCCGCGAAGATGCCCAGCAGGCAGGCAGCGAACCGGATCGGAATAGATCAAGCCAGAGCGCGACGATACATGCGGATACGAAATCTACGGTCGGCGATCGGGCTGATACTATGGTCAAACTCTCGGGCGTCTCCTACAGCTTTCCCGATGCCGACGGCCAAGCGCTCAGCCATGTGAGTCTGGAGTTGGCGGCAGGACAGACCCTGGCCATCATCGGGCGTAACGGATCCGGCAAGTCCACACTGGCCAGGCTCATCTGCGCCCTGGCCACTCCCGACAGCGGGTCCATCCAGGTGGCCGGCCTGCCCCTGGCCGGACCCGACCGGCCCAAGGCCAGGCATCTGCGGCGCCAGAATCTGAAGCTGCTGCGCCAACGGGTCGGCTATGTCATGCAATACCCCGAACATCAGCTTTTTGCGGATTCTGTTGCCCAGGACATCGCCTATGGTCCACACAACCTGGGCTACGGGCCCGAACAGGTGCAGCATCGGGTGGATGAAGTCATGAAGCTCTTGGGCATCAGTGATCTGGCCGACCGCTCCCCCTTCGACCTCTCGGGGGGCCAGCGGCGCCTGGTGGCCATCGCCGGAGTCGTGGCCTGCAGCCCGCAACTGCTGGTTTTGGACGAGGCCACTGCCAGTCTCGACCCCCAGGCCTGCGCACGCATCATGACACTGCTTCGAGTGCTCCATCGGCGCGGTGTCACCATCGTCATGAGCACGCACGCCGATCGTGAGGCCCTGGGCCTGGCCGACCAGACCCTGCTCCTGGAGCATGGAGAAACACTGGCCTATGGGCCTGCTGCTGAAGTCGTGAAGCGCTACCATCAACTGCTGGCAACAGAAGCAGCGGAGAAGGAAACCAATCGCACTCAGACCGACCAGAAACCCCTGTCCTTGCTGGCAAGACTTGACCCGCGAGCCAAGCTGGCAACCTTCCTCCTAGCCATGTTCACCGCCTTCGCTATCTCCACGCCAAGGCAGCTTGTTCTGGCGCTGGTGGTCACTGTGGGTCTCTTTGCCGCCGCCCGGGCCCCACTGCGTTCCATCATGAACTCGGTCAAAGGCTTTCTGGCCCTCATGCTTCTGCTGGCCCTGTTCAATCTTTTGGTCACGCAAACCGGCCGGAAATTGGCTGCCTGGGGCCCATTCGTGCTGACCACTGGCGGCATCTGGGTGGCCGTACTCTATGCCTGCCGCTTTATGCTGATTATCTTTCTGGGAGCGCTCCTAGTGGAGACCACCACGCCGACGCAGATGACCGATGCCTGTGAATCCCTGCTGAGCCCACTGTCAAAGCTGGGCATACACACCAATGAGATTGCTCTGGTCCTTTCATTGGCCCTGCGTTTCATCCCCACCTTGGGACGTGAAGTTCAGGCCATCGTTGAGGCCCAGGCCGCCCGCGGCGGATCCATCGAGTCCGGCTCGCTCTCGCAACGCCTGCATGCAGCCATAGCCATCACAGTCCCCGTCTTCGCCGGAGCCCTGCGCCACGCTGATAACCTGAGCCGGGCATTGGACGCCCGGTGCTATGAGGGCAGCCGTCAAGAACGCACCCACTACCGATTGCTGCGACTGGGCAGGATGGACATCCTGTTCATCGCTCTCATGTCCCTCTACCTTCTGGCCCTGCTGCTACATCCCCTGTTCTGAGCAGTCAGGGCCGCGTCAAGCACTTAGTCCATGCCTGGCTTAAGTGCTCCATCCCGCAACCATCTGAGTCCTTGACTACTTAAGCAAACGAGCCGTTGTGAATGGAAGGCTGACCTGGGAACGCTGGGGTCAGTCGCTGTCAACTTCATCGCTGCCTCGAAGCTGATATAAGAAAACGATCGAGCCCTTCGACGGACTCGTAAGGCAAGGCGAATGCGGAGCTCACTCTGCCAACAGACACTATATATTTCAAGCGATGCTTCACGAACGATATTGCAGAGATCAGCACCGATCCTCGGCAGCATCAAATAAGCGGGGCTGGAGCACTATCCAAGTGCTCCAGCCCCACTTCAGTCAGCCGCGTCAGGCATTAACCATGTATCTCAGTCACCAGCAGGCGAACTCTGGCCAGACTGCTCAGGACCCTGGCCATCCTGGCTCTGGCCGTCAGCCTCGCCTACTGGCGGAACATCAGCCTCGGAAGAACCGACCGAAGCTCCAACCAGTTCGGGCTTCTGGTCCTGTCCATCAGCGGAGCTGGCCGCATGCCTGGGTCCCTCAAAGGGCTTGCCGGTGAAGGTGAACTCGCCCAGGATGCCCTCGCCTTCGGCATCAACCTGAACGGACTCATTGTCTGTAAGCTCACCCATGAGGATCTTCTCGGAGACGGCATCCTCAATGTCCCGCTGTATGACGCGGCGCAGAGGCCGGGCACCCAGAAGCGGATCGAAGCCCTTTTCAGCCAACAGGTCCTTGGCCTTGTCGGTCAGGTCCAGGGACATGTGACGCTCGAAGAGACGATCGTTGAGCTGGGTGATGTCCAGATCGACGATCTGACGAACCTGGGGTTCAGTCAGCTGCTGGAAGACGATGATGTCATCCAGGCGGTTCAGGAACTCGGGCCTGAACTGCTGCTTGAGCTCGCTGGTCACCTGGTCCTTCATCCGCTGATAGGAGGTCTCGGTGTTGCCGCTCACGTTGAAGCCGGTGTTGGCCGCCTTGGCGATGTCGCGGGTTCCCAGGTTGGTGGTCAGGATAATGATGGTGTTCTTGAAGTCCACCATACGACCCTGTCCATCAGTCAGATGACCGTCGTCCAGCACCTGCAGAAGGGTGTTGAAGATGTCCGGATGAGCCTTCTCGATCTCGTCGAAAAGGACCACGGAGAACGGCTTGCGCCTGACCTTCTCGGTCAGCTCGCCACCCTCTTCGTATCCCACGTACCCTGGAGGTGCGCCGAAGAGACGAGAAGTGGAGTATTTCTCCGAGAACTCGGACATATCCACCCGGATCAGGGCATCCTCATCATCAAAGAGGAACTGGGCCAGCGCCTTGGCCAGCTCGGTCTTGCCCACGCCGGTGGGGCCAGCGAAGATGAAGGAACCTGCGGGACGCTTGGGATCCTTGAGACCCACTCGGGTGCGACGGATGGAGCGGGACAGGGCGGAGACAGCCTCATCCTGGCCGATAATCCGCTTGTGCAGCTCCTTCTCCATACCCAGGAGCTTCTTGGACTCGGCCTGAGTCAGCTTGAAGACCGGGATGCCGGTGGTTGAGGAGACCACCTCAGCGATTACATCCTCGTCGACAACCATCTTGACGTCGGACTCGCCCTCGTGCCAGGCCTGCTCCTTCTCCTTGCGCTCGGCCTCCAGCTTCTCCTGGCTGTCGCGCAGCTGAGCGGCCTTCTCGAAGTCTTGGTCCTTGATGGCCTGGTCCTTCTGAGCGGAGATACGATCCACCTTGGCGTCCAGCTCCTTGAGCTCCGGCGGTGCAGTCAGCCGCTTGATGCGCAGACGAGCGCCGGCCTCATCGATCAGGTCAATAGCCTTGTCAGGCAGGTTCCTGTCCTGAATATAGCGCGCAGAGAGCTCGGCCGCCGACTGCAGAGCCTTGTCAGTGATAGTGACGTGGTGATGATGCTCATAGCGGCCGCGCAGGCCCTTGAGGATCTCGATGGTCTGGGCGATAGTGGGCTCAGAAACCTGGATCGGCTGGAAACGCCGCTCCAGGGCTGCATCCTTTTCGATGTACTTGCGGTACTCGTCGGTAGTGGTTGCTCCGATTGTCTGCAGTTCGCCGCGGGCCAGCAGAGGCTTGAGCATGTCAGAGGCTCCCAGAGCCCCGTCAGCCGAACCTGCGCCGACGATGGTATGGATCTCATCGATGAAGAGAATGATGTCGCCCCGGGTCTTGATCTCCTTGAGCACCTTCTTCAGGCGCTCCTCGAAGTCGCCCCGGTAGCGTGAACCGGCCACCATGGAGCCCAGATCCAGCGAGTAGACCTGCTTGCCCTTGAGTGTCTCGGGCACATCGCCTTCGTGGATCTTCTGCGCCAGACCCTCGACCACGGCGGTCTTACCTACACCGGGCTCTCCGATCAGCACAGGGTTGTTCTTGGTCCTCCTGGACAGAACGACCATGACCCGCTCAATCTCGTTGGCTCGGCCGATGACCGGGTCCAGCTTGCCTTCAGCGGCTTCCTGGGTCAGGTTCCTGCCGAACTGGTCCAGGATGGCTGAACCGGTCTGTCCGCTCTTGTTGGAAACGCCACCGGCGTTGGCCAGATCGCCCTTGCCGGCATCGCCCCCCTCGTGGCTGCCGCGAATCATGTCAATAGTGGCGGTCCGCAGATCGCCCAGGTCCACGCCCATCTTGATCAGCACCTGGGTGCCGACACCTTCACCCTCGCGGATGAGTCCTAGCAGAATGTGCTCAGTGCCAATGTAAGAGTGTCCCAGCTGAAGCGCCTCACGCAACGACAGCTCCAGGACCTGACGGGCGTGCGGCGTAAATGGGATGTGCCCATTGGGAACCGCATTGCCCTTACCGATCATCTCCTCTACCTGTTTGCGGGTGGCATCCAGTTCCACGCCCTTGGAGGCCAGGGCCTTGGCGGCGACACCGTCACCTTCCCTGATCAGGCCCAGGAGGAGGTGCTCGGTGCCGATGTAATTGTGCTGCAGAGTGCGGGCCTCTTCCTGCGCCAGCACAATCACCCGCCGCGCACGGTCGGTAAACCGTTCGAACATACTTGTCCTTCCCTTTGATCCGTAATTCACTCTACAGATTTACGGTGACGTTTATTCTCGGCCCACCGGGGATTGCGCTCTGAACGCAACGAGGCCTTGGAATCACTCCTCTGAGCCGTCTTCCGACTGCATCTGCTCCATGAGTTCCACCTCAGGGCGCTCCTCGCGAGGCTTCTGCCTGACCACATCAATATGAAGATCGTCATAGGCCGGCTGGGACTGGACCCAGAGATGGGACTCCTCCTGGGGCTCGATCTCGGAATGCTCCCCGCAGCCATGATCCAGGGAGACCACACGCCCATCGTCCGGGCTCCAACGATTGGCACAGACGCCGAACATGGACCCCAGATCACCTGCCAGGGGAATCATGAAGCCGCAGGTCTCGCAGGCCTTGCCCTTGGCCGTTCGGGTCGACAGGGACTTGGGACCGTGCTGCCCCTCGTACCAGCGCTTGGCTGTGGCGGACCTGGCCTCGGCGGTCATCAAGTGCCGACGAGTCAGAGCGAAGCGGTCGACGGCCTCATCCAGGTCGTCGGAAGATGTCTGTGCACCGAAGGAAACCTGACCATCCGGTTCCTGCTCGCGAACGTCTTTTTCGTCACCTGAGCGGTCTGCCAGGCGGAAGACCGCACCGTCAGCATCAACCGGGGCAGATGCTTTCTGACCCTCTTCATTGTCCTCTGAGGTCGGCTGCACTTCAGAATTCTGAGGCCTAGCCTGCGCAGGCTTGTAGCCGGCCGTCAGTCTGGGGTCGGCGGGGTCGGTTCCCATGGCATCGGTCACGCTCAGATCCGAGGGCAGCAGGCGATCCTTCCAGGGAACCCAAGCCGGGGGCTGCAGGGCCGCATCGGTGGGCACCAGAGACGATTCATCCACAGTCCAGGTACCGGCATCCTCATCACGGTAAAGGGTGACCGACCACTGCCAGCCCTCGTAGCCCTTGATAGCCGAGGCGAACCGGTAGTCCCAGACTCCATCCCCGATCAGGGTGCGGTCGACCAGCCCACCAACCTCATCGCTGTCGGCAGCCACGCTTAGAGCTACCCGCCTGGCCAGTTCCTCAGGATCCAAGTCCTCTTGAACCATCTATCACACCTTCATCATCAGTGGGACCGGATCAACCGATCCTTGTCGGATTCTTCTCGCCGTCCACTCAGTCCGGCACGTCAAAGTCATCGGCCACAGCCCTCAGGAGGGTAGCCAGCTTGGCGGATTCGGCCCGACCTGGATAGTGGTGCCGACGCAGGCCATTGCCAGCCGAATCCAGCAGCTTGATCAGATCCTCCACGATGGCAGCCATATCGTCCGGATCAGGTCGCTTGGCACGCAGAATGGAGGGGGTCGGCCCCACCAGCTTCAGATCCAGGGCCTGGGGGCCCTTGCGTCCCTCAGCCACCGAGAACTCCACCCTGGATCCTTTGCGTATGGTGGATACCCCAGCAGGCAGGGCTGATGATGGCAGGAAGACATCCCCACCCTGTTCATCCGTGATGAACCCGAACCCCCGCTTGGCGTCATACCACCGTACTCTCCCGCTGGGCATGCTCTGCCACTTCCTTACGTTGCTTCTTGAACAGGTATATACGGAATCAGTCTACCTGACCTGGACAGTCAGGACGACCCATCTTGTCATAGGCGTACGGGACGGTTGGCGGCAGGATTAGCCTGATCCTCAACGCCTCCCTGATCCCGCCTGACGCCCTGGGGTATGACGATGGTGAAGGTCAAGCCGCCCCCCGGGGTCTGCGAGGCGCAGATGAACCCCTGATGGGCCTTGACAATGGATTGCACAATGGCCAGACCCAGCCCCGTGCCGCCCTTCTCCCGAGCCCTGGATGGGTCGGCAGTATAGAAGCGCTCGAAGAGCCTGGACCTGGATTCCTCCGGGACGCCCGGCCCGTGGTCGACCACGCGAATGACGGCATAGTCGGTGCCCACATGGCTGTTCTCTGCCACCTGGATCGCCTCAGTCAATCGTCCCAGAGAGGATTCAGCGGCCTCCAACCTTGTCAGATCCGCTGGAGCGATGGTCGCCTTGACCAGGCCCAATCCCACTCGAACCGGCGAATCAGATGGGGTGTAGCGGTGGATATTGCCCACGATATTGGTAATCACCTGACGCAGACGACTAGGATCGCCAGTCACCTGCACCGGGGGCAAGGGGCCCTCCTGAATGTCCAGGCTGACAGATGGACCCAGGTGCCCGCCCACGGTGATTTTCTCCTTGCTGCGCCCTTTGAGGCCTGGCAGACCCTTGTTGGCTGCGACCGGGACCTCCTGGGGGGCTGGCTGATCCTCGGTATGCAGGCATACCTTTCCTGTAGCCATTTGCCTGCCGGGGTCCAGTGCATGCAGGTCGTCCACCCCGTCTCGCACCAGTCCAGTCAAATCGACCGCCAGGGTCGGGTCGATTCCCCTGCCCTCATCCAGGCGGGCAAGCGAAAGCAGATCCGTGACCAGGACCGTCATCCTGGTGGAAGAGTCCTCGATGTGCTGAATGGACTTGTCAGCCCGCTCCAAAGCCCCTGGACAGTCGCGCTGCATCCTGTAAAGCTCTGCGTAGCCGTGGATGGCGGCCAGTGGGGTGCGCAGCTCATGGCTGGCATCTGAAACGAACTGTTTCATCTTCTCAGTGGTCTGGCGCTGCTCGTCGAAGGAATGCTCGATTCGCGTCAGCATGGCATTCAGGGATGCTGCCAGGGAACCCACCTCGGTATTCTCCGGGAAGCTGGGAATGCGTTGGGAAAGGTCGCCAGCCGCTATTTTTGCAGCACTCTTCTCGATGCGCTTGAGGGGAACCAGGGTGGACTGGATCAGCAGGACCGAGATGACGCCGCCCAGAAGGACCACCACGACGGAGATGATCATGCAGAAAGCCGTCAGATCATGCACAGCTTCGTCCTGGTCGCTCATGGACAGGCCGATGAAGAGCACGCCGCTGATTTCAGAATCGTCCAGTTCGTTATGCAGCTTCCACTGCATGGCCACCACCCGCCAAGGGGCCCGCGCTCGCTTCATGGTGTCCCGGTCGGGCGAGGCCTGCTGAGGGACGCGCACATAGGCCGGCACCGTGGTCGGCTGGCCCATGGGTATCGAGCCCATGCCGCCGTCGGCTGGCAGCCGTGGGCGGGAGATGACCCCGTTGACCTGCATGGGATTCAGATCGTCCGAAATGATGTGCAGATCGTTGTCTCGTATCTGCAGGAAGTAATCGGTTGGGCCCAGGCCGTTCTTGCTCAGATCCTCCTGGCGGAGAAGCGTGGCGTTGCGAATGCCCAGGTTGGCCTGGCGGATCAATTGCGAGTCTGTGCGTTTCATCAGATAGTCGTCGGCCATCTGGCAGATGGCTACAGAAACGCCCACCGTGCCCACGATGAGCAGGATGAGCATGCTGGCCACAAGTTTGGTGCTTAGGGGGATAGCAGCCAGAGGCGACCTAGGCATGGAGCGACCCCTCGGTTTGCTGGAGCCGGATGCCTTGCCAGAGCCCGAACCCATGAAGACCTTGGACCTGTCAGCCGCCCTCGGGTCGGGAGCGGCCGATGGTTCTGCCTTGAGGGTCGGATCCTGGGGACTAGTCGCCATCGCCGCCATCCGATGCATTCTGCCTGGGTGCCCGAATCATGTAGCCGATGCCCCGCTTGGTCTCGATCAGCGGAGTGACCTTGCGCTCACCACCGTGTCCGTCACCGACGGTGATGCCATCCACCTTCTTGCGCAGGTAGGAGATGTAGGATTCAACAATGGCCGCATCGCCGCCCCAGTCGTACTGCCAGACATGGTCCAGGATCTGGGCCTTGCTGAGCACACGACCCTCGTTGTCCATCAGGTAGCGCAGCAGCTTGTATTCGGTCGGGCTCAGGTCGATGGGTCGGCCGGCCCTGGTGACGTCGTGGGAATCCTCGTTGATCTCCAGATCGCCCACGCGAATGATCGGATCGTCCTCCTGGTGCTCGCGGGTCCTGCGCAGTATGGCCTTGATCCTGGCCACAACCTCCTCCAGGCTAAAAGGCTTGGTCACGTAATCGTCGCCGCCCACAGTCAGCCCCATGACCTTGTCCTGAGTGTCATCCCTGGCGGTCAGGAAGAGCACCGGCGCATCGATTCCCTCCTGACGGATGCGTGAGGTGACCGTGAACCCATCGATGTCAGGCAGCATGACATCCAGGACAATCAGATCTGGCTGGATGCGCTCAATGACCTGAATGGCCTCGGAGCCGGATGCCGCGGTCTCGACAGCAAATCCCGCGAAGTGCAGGGATGCCACCAGCAGATCCCTGATGGACGGTTCGTCGTCAACCACGACCAGTTGTGCTTGCGTCGGTTTGCTCATAGCTTCAGCTTGCCGCCTCATTCTGGGTATTGTCTGAAAGTTCCCTGACCGTCTTTGCCGGTTTTGGTCCTTTCTTCGCTGAGCCGGACTTGCGATGATGAGCCCCGGTTCGGCTGCTGCGACGCCACCAGATCGCCACGGCCACGACCAGAATGACCAGGACCACAGCCGTCACCGAAAGAGCGACGATCATGATTCGGTGATGCCGTTGGTTTTGCTTCAGGGTCTCTACCTGAGTCATCATAGCCTTGGCCGAGCCTACCCAGTCAGGATTCCGGCCCTTGGTGACCGGCTCCAGAGCAGCCTGCGAGAGCTGATCCACACTGGATTGATCCCTGAGCCAGGCCTGCGAGTTGCTGGAGACCGCCACGACCAATTTGCCGTCCTGAGAGGCCACGGCCAGCATAACGGTGTCGTGGGCGGGCTTCATCGATTCGAGCACTCGGGATGCCCATGTCTCCGGCTTAACGCCCGCATAGAAATGCGGCAGGTAGAGCAGTCGGACCGATACTCCAGTTTGCTGTGAAGTCTCCTCGATTGCATCCTTGACGGAGCCTACATCAGAACCCAGCAGATTCTGCGGATCGGTGATGGTGTCGGTCATGGTCCCGGCCCCTGTCTGAGGTTCATCGGCAAAAGCCCTGGTCGGTCCAAGGATTCCGACCGTCAAAACCATCAAGAGCAGGAGGGCCAGAACCCGCTTCACGGCCGGGAGACTGAACGGACCCGCCTTGTGGAGGGGAGCTCGTTCGACCACATGGGTCTGCGCGCGGGGCGACTGCATGAACACTGTCATAGTGTCCACAGTAGCGGTTGACGGCGTCGGACTCCCCCACCATCACCGCCATTCACGGAAAGGACAACCATGACACGGTTCCAAGTTGATTCGGATCAGATACAGACAGCCTCCGGCGCAGTCAGCGGCTCGATAGGGGCCATCAGAGATGCCGTGGCGGGAATGTACACCAATCTGGACAATCTCCAAAGCGTCTGGCAGGGCTCGGCAGCCAGCCAATTCGCCACGGTGGCCCAGCAGTGGCGCGCCTCGCAGGCCCAGATGGAGCAGGCGCTTGAAGGAATCCAGGCAGCCCTGACCCAGGCCTCGGCGCTCTACGCGGACACTGAGGCCCAGGCCACCCGCCTCTTCGCCGGAGCCTGAATGCCTGGCTAAGATACATGCAGGCAGCTCGATGCTGTTCGACCAAGGCATATTCATTGCTTACCGAGTCCAGAGCCGACAATCATATGGAAAGGCCGAATATGACAGAGACAGGGGCCTGCGCACCATTGTCCGGTGCGCAGGCCCCTGTCCTTGGCGATCACCCGGTTCAGCCGAAAGTCCGGCCGAACCTCAAGGGATCAGTAGCCCATATCACCCTGAGGCTGAGCGGCAGCAGGTGCCGGAGGCTCAGGCTTGTTGGCCACGACAGCCTCGGTGGTCAGGAAGAGCCCAGCGATGGAGGCAGCGTTCTGCAGGGCAGAACGGGTGACCTTGACGGGATCGGCCACGCCGGCCTCCAGCAGGTCCTGGTACTCGTTGTTGGCTGCGTTGAAGCCCTGGCCTGTAGGCAGTGAACGAACCTTGTTGATGACCACGTCACCGGAGACGCCACTGTTCTCGGCAATCTGCTTGATGGGGGCCTCAATGGCGCGGAAGACAATGGAGGCGCCGGTGGATTCGTCGCCGTCCAGCTTGACATCCTTCTCGGCCTTGGCAGCAGCCTGAACCAGGGCCACGCCGCCTCCAGGCAGCAGACCCTCTTCGATGGCGGCCTTAGCGTTACGGACAGCATCCTCGATGCGGTGCTTGCGCTCCTTTGCCTCGACCTCGGTGGCTGCGCCGACCTTGATGACGGCCACGCCGCCGGCCAGCTTGGCCAGCCGCTCCTGCAGCTTCTCACGGTCGTAGTCAGAATCGGTGTTCTCAATCTCGGTACGAATCTGGCCCACGCGGGCGGATACCTCGTCCTTGGAACCGCCACCGGAGACGATGGTGGTCTCATCCTTGGAGACGATGACCTTCTTGGCAGTGCCCAGCACGCTCATGTCGATGGAGTCCAGCTTGAGGCCGAGCTCATCGGAGACAACCTGTGCGCCGGTCAGAATGGCCATATCCTGCAGCATGGCCTTGCGGCGATCGCCGAAACCGGGAGCCTTGACGGCGCAGGAGTTGAAGGTGCCGCGGATCTTGTTGAGGATCAGAGTGGGCAGCGCCTCGCCGTCCACATCCTCGGCCACGATCAGCAGGGGCTTGCCGGTCTTCATGACCAGCTCGGCGATGTGGACCACGTCCTGCTGGCTGGAGACCTTGCCCGAGGTCAGCAGAATGTAAGGATCATCCAGAACAGCGGTCTGGTCATCATTGTTGGTGACGAAGTAGGGAGCGATGTAGCCCTTGTCGAAACGCATGCCTTCGGTGAACTCCAGGTCCAGTCCGAAGCGGTTGTTGTCCTCGACGGTGACCACGCCGTCCTGGCCGACCTTGTCCAGAGCCTCGGCGATCTCATTGCCGATCTCGGGGTCGCCTGCAGAGATGGTGGCGGTGGCGGCAATCTGGTCCTTGGTCTCGACTTCCTTGGACTGAGCCACGAGCTCCTTGACGATGGCGTCGGCAGCCTTCTCGATGCCGCGGCGCAGGGCGATGGGGTTGGACCCGGCAGCCACGTTCTTCAGACCCTCATGCACCAGGGCCTGGGCCAGCACGGTGGCGGTGGTGGTGCCGTCTCCGGCGACGTCATCAGTCTTCTTGGCGACTTCCTTGACCAGCTCGGCGCCGATGCGTTCGTAAGGATCCTCCAGATCGATCTCCTTGGCGATGGAGACGCCATCATTGGTGATGGTCGGCGCGCCATAGGACTTGTCCAGCACGACATTGCGGCCCTTGGGGCCCAGCGTGACCTTAACTGTGTCGGCCAGCTTGTCCAAGCCGGCAAGCATGCCCTGACGAGCTTCCTCGTCATACTCGATAATTTTTGCCATTGTTGCTTCCTCCGTCATGGCTTGAGGTTTCATGACCCACCGTCAGCGTGGAACGGAACCCGACCGTCAGCTGTCGCGTTATCACTCCCACACCTCGAGTGCTAATTCAGCAGATTAGCACTCGATGGGGCCGAGTGCCAACCCACGGGGAAAATACGCTGCAGGCTGTACGTCATATTTGCCCTGGCATATCGGTTGCGCCGACAGATAATCCACACCCTGCACGGTCCTGGCTCAGTATCTGGGTATAGGCGACGTGCCAAAAAAGCCATAAAAAAGGACCCCGAAATGACCGGGGTCCACCATGACGAATACAGAAGACGACAATCAGAGTTTGGTGACCTTGGTTGCCTGCAGACCCTTGGGGCCCTGCTCCACCTGATATTCGACCTTATCTCCCTCATCAAGGGTCTTAAAGCCATCGGACTGAATGGCCGAGTAGTGCACGAACACGTCCTCGCCGCCATCGTCGGGATTGATGAATCCGTAACCCTTGCCAGCGCTGAAGAATTTCACAGTGCCTTGTGCCATAACTAACTTCCTTAACATAGGTGCCGCGTCACAACAGATACGAGACTGACCGCATCTGCCTGGTCGGCAAGGTCAGTTTAGGCCTACTTATGGGGCAATTGCAAAACGCCGAGCCAAAATTCGCGATGTTTTGCCGTCATATTGCTTCCGCTGCCCGGTTGCCGAACCTCACTGCATGAGGATGGCTTCCACCGGAGTGGAGGCCACAGAGGACTGCTCCACCTGGGTGATGCCCATCAGCCTGGCAACCTCCTGAGCGGTGGCCTTGTCGGCCTCGTCACGGTAACGGACCATGCTTACGCCAGGCAGGGAACCCTGGGGGTTGGACGCTGTGACCGCAGTATAACCGGCATTGACCAAAACTTGGCGCTTCTTGCCGGCATAGCCGGTGACCCTGGTTCCATTGATGACGGTGACCCGCGTGCCCCGGTTGACCACAGGAGCCGGGCTGCTGCTGGAAGCGCTTGCTGAAGGCGACTGGGAGGAAGGCTCGGAAGTTTGTTCCTGTGAGGCTTGATCGGTAGCGGTAGTGTTGCTTGAAGCCGAAGAGGAGGCTGAACGCTTCGGCAGATGGCTGCTGATGACCCTGGAGGCTTCAGTGTGCGTCTGCTGCCAGGGCAGGGAGCCGCTGACCGCAGCCCATACACCTAGACCGCACAGCACTGCCAAGACAACTACCAGCAGGTAGGGCAGAGCCCTGACCGACAGGGAACGAGGCCCGCGATGCACGCCGACCGGCCCCTTGGGAGGGTTGTCGAACGCATCATGAACCTGAGGGCGCGCCTGCGTCCCATTGTCGCGCGTGCTAGCCATGAACTCTCCTCTGCTCCACAGGATCCTGAACCATTATAAGTAATGCGTCGCCGGGTCAACAATCAACTGACCATTCGACGTCCTCCGCCAACCTGGAATAACCAAGGCAGTCCTGACCAGCCCATATTGCCAAGCGATATAGTGACCTTATGAACAGCAGCCAGCCAATTGCCACAACCTCCCCTGAGCCGACGAACCGAACCGGTACCAACCCTCCGACCATAGCAGGAGGCCAGGGCCGAACCCAGCGCAAACCTTTGAGCGCTCTGGTGGACCCCGGCTGGGCCCGTGCTCTGGCACCCGTCGAGCCCAACATTCACCGAATGGGCGACTTCCTCAGATCCGAGCTGGCCCAGGGTCACCGCTATCTGCCTGCCAGCAAGAACATTCTGCGCGCCTTCACCATCCCCTTCGACTCCATCAAGGTCCTGATCGTGGGCCAGGATCCCTATCCGACTCCCGGCCATCCGGTGGGCCTGAGCTTCTGCGTGGACCCTGCAGTCAGCCCCATCCCCGGCTCCCTGCGCAATATCTACGCCGAGCTGAGCACCGACCTGGGCCTTCCCACGCCCTCCAACGGTGATCTGACACCTTGGACCAGGCGAGGGGTCATGCTGCTCAACCGCTGCCTGACTGTGCGGGTAGGCAAGCCGGCCAGCCACCGGAACAAGGGCTGGGAGGAGATAACCGACGCCGCCATACGAGCTCTGAACGACAGACGCGACCAGGAGGGCAAGGTTCGGCCCCTGGTGGCTATTCTTTGGGGAAGACAGGCGCAGAGCCTCGAGCCCCTGTTGACCAACGCTGCCATCATCAAATCCCCGCATCCCAGCCCCTTGTCGGCCCGGTACGGCTTCTTCGGCTCCCGTCCATTCTCCAAGGCCAACCAAGCGCTGGAGGCTATGGGCGCCGAGCCGGTGGACTGGTCGCTGACCTGAGCCCTGCTGGCTGAATCGTCAGGAAATGCCGTTACCATGTCTGCTATGGCATTATTCCCACCTCGACCCAGTCAGTCCCCATCTGTTCAACCCAGTCAGGATCGGCAGGTTCCTCCAATCAGCCAGGACGACCTGCAACGTTGCCGTCAGTTGGCCGACCGGATCCGGACCCGCTTTTCAAGGACTCTGGTAGGCCAGGAGAAACTGCGCGAGGCCCTGATCCTGACGCTGGTGGCCTCGGGACACATCCTGATCGAATCTGTGCCCGGCCTGGCCAAGACCACTGCCGCCCAGACCCTGGCCACCTCGGTCTCCGGCAGCTTCAAGCGGATCCAGTGCACGCCCGATCTGATGCCCTCGGATCTGGTAGGCACCCAGGTCTACGACTTCTCCACACAGCGCTTTTCAACACAGCTGGGCCCCATCCACGCCAACTTCGTCCTCCTGGACGAGATCAACCGCTCCAACGCTAAGACGCAGTCAGCCATGCTGGAGGCCATGGCCGAGGGTGCCACCACAATCGGCGGCGAGCGCATAGCCCTGCCCCGGCCCTTCATGGTGATCGCCACCCAGAACCCCATTGAGGAAGAGGGCACATACAACCTGCCCGAGGCCCAGATGGACCGGTTCATGCTCAAGGCCGTCATGACCTATCCTGATGCCGACCAGGAGACACGAATGCTGCAGATGCTGACCAGCCGCGGCACCGATATGCCCGGCAAGGACGATCGTGATGCGCTGACCATCCCCGATGTGGACTTCCTGAGGCAGAAGGCCCGGCAGGTTCACGTGGCGCAGCCCATCATGCGATATGCGGTCGATCTGGCAGCCACCAGCAGGGGGGCTGGATCGCGACCCATCCAAGGGCTGGCAGAGCAGGTCAGGCTGGGAGCCAGTCCGCGCGCCTCCATCGCCCTGGTGCGCATCGGCCAGGCCAGAGCCCTGCTGACAGGCAGGGATTACGTCATTCCCGAGGATTTGAAGGCTTGGGCCCATTCGGTGCTCCGCCATCGGATCCTGCTGACTTTCGAGGCCCAGGCCGACGGCGTCAGCAGCGACGACATCATTGACCAGATCGTCGATACGGTGCCGGTGCCATGAGCCGTCGACGCTCGGATCAAGACCCAGTCCGCAGGCGGATCGAGTCCTTGGACACCAGCCTGCGGCTTCCCACGGTGCGCAGGGCCCTGGGTCTGCTGGAGGGCGAGCACTCCTCTGGCCGTCGCGGCGGCGGGGACGAGCGAGCCGACCTACGCGCCTACGAGTTCGGCGACGAAACCCGCATGATCGACTGGCACGCCAGCGCTCGGATGGGCCGCCCCATGGTGGTGGAGCGCGAGCGGCTGGCCACCAGCAGGGTCTGGCTGCTGCTGGATGTCGGCCGCGAGATGTCGGGAACATGCCCTGACGGAGAGCGGGCCATCCAGGTGGCGGCCAACGCCCTGTGCATGTTCGCCTCCCTCTGCCTGCGCCGCAGCGATGAAGTGGATCTGGTCCTGGTCGATTCTTCCGCCATCCGCCGCATACCCTGCCAGGGCGGCTTCGCCCGATTCGAGCAGACCCTGGACCAGGCTCTGGAGTCACCGCTGGATCAGCCGCGCAACCTTGAAGCCCTGCTGGGCTACGCCGCCGGCATACGGGACCGGCAGGCCATGCTGGTCATCGCCACCGACCAGTCGGCATTAAACGTTGACCTGATGCCGACCATCCGACGGTTGGCCGCCACCCACCCCTTGAACCTCATCGGAGTGGAGACCATGAATCCCCTGCGCCAGAAGCCGGCTATGGGCTCGGTAACTGATGCGCCCAGCGGACGGAAGGTCCCGGCCTTCCTGCGCACTGTGAACGGAACGCGGGCTGTGGACCTGCACAGACGCTACCAAATCGAGGCCTTCAGCCGGGAACTGTCCAGAGTCGGAGCCTCGCTGATCCGGGCCGACTCCAGCACAGCCATGTTCAACAGGTTCATCCACCTGCTTTCAGCCGGACGACCAGGCATCCCCATGCGACGGACGGTGATGGCGGCATGAGTGCTGTCGTCCTGATTCGCCTTGCATTCGGCCATAGTCGGATCAAGGTCATGCCCGCCATGACCCAGCCCACCTGGCTGCTGGCCCTGACGACGACTGCCATCATACTGACCCTGGCCCTGGCTGCTGCGGCCCTTCTCCTGCCCAAGTTCCGCCGTCAGCAGGAAGAGCGCCCAGCCCAAGCGGGCTCCGACTCCCGCGAAGTATGGCTTCAGCAAATCGATCGGGTGGTGGCCCAGCACGACAACGGCCATCTGGACCGCGACCAGGCCATGACGGCACTGGCCGCCATCGCTCGTGGATTTGCCTCTCGCTCTTGGAACAGCGACATGAAGTCCAAGACTTTGGCCGAAATCCAGGCCCAGCCCCGTACGCCGAATACACGGAAGGGCCTGGACCTGCTTCGACAGACCATAGACGCCCTCTATCCGCCTGAATTCGCCCTTCCCCGGGACAGCGCGGGAACCGACGCCACGGTGGCTCAGGCAGCTGACTGGGTACGGGATTTGATTGGACGGTGGCCGCGATGAGCATAGGCAATCTGTCCTGGAGGTGGCCCTGGCTGCCGGTTCTGGCGCTGGTTCTGGCCCTGGCATTCGGCCTGCTGGCCTACCGTAAGACCCGTCATGGCAAGTCGGATCATGAACCGGCAGCCCTGGTCTGGACCTTGAACAGCGACTTGGACACCGAGGAGGGCCATGAGGCCCTGCGACGCTGGCGGCGATTGAACCGTTGCGCCGCAATTCTGCTCTCTCTGGCTCTGCTGTTGGCTCTGAGCCTGGCCGCAAGGCCTGCCCGTGTCGATCGGACATTGGAGCAAGGGCATAACCGCGATATTGTCCTATGTCTGGATGTATCCGGTTCTACCCTGCCATACGATCGGCAGGTAATTGCCTCCTACCTTGACTTGGTTCGCAACTTCCGGGGCGAGCGCATGGCCCTGAGCATCTTTAACTCCACCTCGCGTACCGTCTTCCCCCTGACCGACGACTACGACATGATCACCGCAGAACTGAGCAAGGCGCGGCGGATCCTGGACGGGGTGCAGTCCCAGGACCGCATCGATGCCATGAGCGGACGGCAGTACCAGGACATCAGCGACTGGCTGGAGGGCACGCAGAACCGCCGGGACACCACTTCACTCATCGGCGACGGGCTGGTGGGCTGCGCCGCGCTCCTTCCGCAATTCGCTCCCAAGGACCAGAGCGGACGGGCGATGGTCGGCCAACGGTCCAGCTCACTAGTCCTGGCCACCGATAACGTGGTCTCCGGCAAACCCACGTACACCTTGGAGGAGGCGCTTAAGCTCACTTCGGCCGCAGGCATCGCAGTGGACGGGCTCTATTCGGGACCGGACCAGGGCACCGAGGATGAGAGCACCCGGCAGATGCATCGGCTGATCGAAGCCCATGGCGGTATCTTCCTGCGACGTCAGGATGGGAATTCCATCAATGCACTGGTCCGCCGGATAGAGCATCGCCACGGAGCCGACCCCCACCAGCAGGAGCAGTCCAGCCTGGTGGATGCACCCGGCTGGTGGACCCTGGCCCTGGCTCTAGCGCTGTCGGGATATCTGCTCCTGGCCTGGAGGCTGAAGCGATGAACATAATCAAGCCCCTGACCTTTGAGCCTGCCCTGGGCTGGGTTGTCGGCGGCCTTCTGGCCGGTCTGCTGCTGCTCCTGGCCCTTGCGCTGGTCATCCATGGACTGCGCAAGGACCAGGATACGGATGCCGATCACTGGGCCCTGACACGACGCACTGCCATGGTCCTGATCCTGGCCCTCATGGTCCTGACCCCCAGCACGGTTAGCAAGACCACCAACAAAGCGGTCAACGCCACTGATGTCTTCATTGCGGTTGACGTGACCGGATCCATGGCGGTCAAGGATGCCGGATATGGCGATCAGGAAGGAATGAGCCGGCTGGAAGTGGCTCGGGCGGCCGTCCACGACCTGACTCGCATCTATCCCGATGCCTCCTTCTCGGCCTTGAGCTTCGGCGCCTCGACCAGCGTCGATCTGCCCCTGACACCCGACGTGCGGGCTGTGGATAGCTGGGCCAGGGGGCTGGCTGCAGAGCCCACATCCCGATCCTCCGGCTCCAGCCTGGATGCTCCGCTGGATCGCCTGAGCCTGGTTTTGAAGCAGACCAGGGATCGGCATCCCGATGACCGAATTCTGCTCTACCTGATCAGCGACGGCGAACAGACCGGACCTGATGAACGGCGATCCTTCAGCGTTCTCAGGGAGGGATTGGACGATGCCTTTGTGCTGGGAACCGGCTCAGCCAAGGGCGGCATGGTGCCTGTGAGCTCCGATGCAGGCGGAAGCGATACCGACGGCTGGGTGACGGACCCCAAGACCGGGCAGCCGGGCATCTCCGCCATGGACCCGAAAACCCTCAAGGCCATGGCGGACGAGATGAGCGGCCACTACCAGGCCCTGGCCAAGGGAGCCACGGTACGCGAAGGGGCTGCTGCTGCGGCTTCCAAGCGCTACCGAGTGACCAAGGTCGACCAGGTCCGCCAGCATGTCACCCCGCTGGTCTGGCCGCTGGCTCTGGTGGAGCTGGTCCTGATCCTGATTGAAACGGGGCTCTGGATCCGCACTTCGAGGAGGCTGCTATGAGAAGGAAGTTCCAGCAGGGAGCAAGAAGCGGACGTGACTTGCGAGTGCGTTTGATCTTGGCTGGCTTAGCCTTGGTTGCAGCCTTGGCAGGAGCTTGGGGCCTGATCAACGTCAGGGCCATCGCCATCTACAACGAGGGCACGCACACGTTGAGCGCCAACGTCCGACAGGCTCAAAACCCCCAGGCCGATCCGGCATCCATCAAGGCTTTGCAGGACCAGGCCGAGCATCTCTTCGCCCAGGTCGAACGACCGGGGCTTCTGATTCTGCCACAGACCAGGCAGGCTGCCCAGGCCAACCGCGCCGCCAACGCTGCGCTGACCAGCAGCACGGAGCGTCTGTTCAAGAAGCAGAAGGCCGATAAGGCCCGGGACGGGCAGAACGGATCAGGCAAGGGCTCCTCCTCAGGGCTGACTGAGCGGCAGGAGGCCGAGGTGGAGGATCTGCTCAAACGCAGCCAGCAGCAGAGCGAACCGTCCGCCTCACCCACGCCAACGGGCAAGGCGAGCGACAACAAGGGTCAGGGGCAGAACGTCAAACCCTGGTGACCAGCCGCACAGCCTTTCGTATGAGTCATCCAAACGAATTGTTTTCCAGCAGATCAATTCCCGCGCAGACGAGCGTCTCCCGGCTATCAGACCGGCAGAATTAGCGGCAGATCAGTCCACAGCAGGATGAATCGGACCTCATTCGACCACATGGCCCTTTGGGGGTCATTTCAGGATGATTACCATGTTGTAGTAGAGACATGTCTAGGTCATCCTCATCACTGCCCGCCCTGAGTCCTTTCCTGGACCAGCCATCCTATCTGGCTGATCCAGAGGCGGCCCAAACCTGCCCCTGTCATGGACGGGCAGCCTGCTGTCGTGCCATGCTGTCCGACATGGCACGACAGTCGCGAACCACTCTGGTCCATCTGAGTGAATTAGCCGACCAGGCTCTGAGGATCGACTGGCAAGGGCGGGCCGCTGAAGCCTATCGGGCCCAGGTGCGGGCCATGGATGCCCTCTGCCAGGATCAGCGTATCCAGGCAGGGCGCACCCTGAATCTGATCGATCAAGAGAGCCGACCATGAAGCGGACGATCACCGCTGCTCCCGATGCCAATGGCTATACGCGCACCGAGCTGGACCATCTGCTCGGCATGGCGGACCGGCTCAACCAGGCAGGTGGCGCTCTGGCCACCATGCAGTCCCAATGGGTTTTGACCAATCAGGCTATCCGCAGAACCATGCCGGGAATGCCGGCCCTTCCTTGCGCCCGGGCTGCCGTGCCGCCGCCGGGCCACGCCCATCTGCCCCTGGATCTGATGGTGTCCTTCTGCAGTGACCAGGCCCAGGCCTGCGAAGACCTACGCACCCGCCTTCAGTCCGTAGCCGACAGGCTGACCAAGGCCTACGGGCTGTACTCGCAGGCTGAATCATTTATGGACCGGCTGATGAACTCCCTGATGTCCAAGGCCTTGACCGTCTTTCAGCGCATTGCCCCGTTCATGCTGGGATCCATCGGTTTGGGCCTGGGAATAGCCAAATTGACCGACCACCTGGACGCATCGCAATTCCAGGAATTGCTGGAAACCACTGCCAGCATCCAACAGCCCCTGCTGACCGCGGTCGCATCCAGCCTGTCCTCGGACCATCGCGATCCCATTGGCGGATTGGTCACCGGCCCCGGCCTGCTGATGCCTTTGATACTCGCTCATTTCCAGGGAGACCGAATCGCGATGGAACCTGTTCATCCGCAGAGCAAAGGACTGGGCGAGGCCCATGACATCGCCGGTGCTCTACACAACCTGGAGACTTTGGGATCCTGCCGGGACGGCATTCCATACGCCACAGTTGCCGTACAGCGTTATCGAAAGGCCGGCGGCAAAGACCACTGGCTGGTCTACATACCCGGCACCAGCTCCCATCTGGACTCCCCCATCGGATGGGCCCAGAACATCCAGCTCATGAGCGACAAGGCTTCAGTGCGCGACAGGGCGGCTTCTCTGCGCTTAGTTGACCAAGCCATGCGGGATGCGGGAGTGCGTCCGGACGATCCGGTCAGCCTGGTGGGCCATTCCCAGGGTGGCATCGTGGCCGCCACCATGGCTTCGGATCTTTCGGACCACTACAGTTTCGATCACATCGTGACCGTCGGCTCGCCCATCGCCCATCGCAAAATAGAGCCTGACACCTGGGTCACCAGCGTGGAGATGCGCGAAGAGCTGGTCTCCAGCCTTGATGGAGCCGACAATCCCTCCCGACCCAATCAGCTGACAGTCAGGGGAAAAGCGGGTGGACCTCCCCCTCCAGACGGGACACAGACCGGCCGGACAGTGACCACCGCTGGACCCGGCAAGGAATCCACCCACGGTATGGCCTACCAGCAGGCGGCCTGGGCTGATGCCCGAGATCAGAACTCACCAGCAGTACGACGACAGGACGACCACTTCACCCATGCCATCGAGGGCGATCTGCAGGAGACCCTCTACTATCGCGGCAGGCTACGGCGATGAGCGGGACACGCGGGCCCCCAGGAGCGCCCATGCCGGTTCCCGCTGGTTGACCCGGTCGTCTAGGCTGGAGGCATGAACCTGAGCCGAATCACCCCAGTCATCCCCCTTAATCCCTTGGACGGACGTTACCGCAGACAGACCGTCGATCTGGTGGACTATCTGAGCGAACCTGCCTTGAACCGCGAGCGCATGCGGGTCGAGGTCGAATGGATGATCATGCTGGCAAACGGCTACCAGGGCAACGGCCAGCACCCGGTCTTGCCAGGCGTAGAACCTCTGACCGAGGTGGAACAGGCCTATCTACGAGCCATACCCGAGGATTTCGATGCCGACGGCATCACCGAACTGGCAGGCATCGAAGCGCAGACCCACCACGATGTCAAAGCCGTGGAATACTACATCGACCGCCGTCTGGAGACTGCAGCCACAGCACTTGGCTCCGAGTCCCAACTTCCAAGGCTGATGCCCATGGTCCACTTCGCCTGCACCAGCGAGGACATCAACAACCTAGCCTATGCCCGCTGCATCCGAGGCGGGGTCGAGCAGGTCTGGCTCCCCAAGGCCACCCGGATCGAGGAGCATCTGGCAACCATGGCGGAGCATTACCGGGATCTGCCCATGCTCGCCCTGACCCACGGCCAGCCGGCCACACCCACAACCCTGGGCAAGGAGATGGCGGTCTACGTCCACCGATTGCACCGGCAGCTGGACCGGATCCACAATCAGGACTACATGGGCAAGATGAATGGCGCCACTGGAACCTTTGGCGCCCATCTGGCCGCCCTGCCGCAGGTGGACTGGATTGATCTGACCCGGACCTTCGTCGTGCAGCGGATGGGTCTGGTCTGGAACCCACTGACGATCCAGATCGAGTCACACGACTGGCAGGCCGAGCTCTTCAGCAACATCGCCCACCTAGGCCGGATCCTGCACAACCTGGCCGTGGATATTTGGATGTACATCTCCCGCGGCGTCTTCGCCCAGGAGCCCGTCAAAGGCGCGACAGGGTCCAGCACCATGCCCCACAAGGTCAACCCCATACGATTCGAGAACGCCGAAGCCAATCTGGAGATCTCAGGAGCCCTGCTGGACACCCTGGCCACCACCCTGACCGAAACCCGCTGGCAGCGAGACCTGACTGACTCCACCACCCAGCGCAACATTGGTTCGGCTCTGGGCTACAGCCTGCTGGCTCTGGACAACCTGGACGGCGGTCTGCAGACCATCCACCCCGACAAGGCACTGATGGCCCGCGAGCTGGACAGCAACTGGGAGGTCCTGGGCGAGCCCATACAAACGGCCATGCGGACCGCTGGACTGGCTGGACGCTCAGGCATGGATCATCCCTATGAGCAGGTCAAGGAGCTGATGCGGGGCAAGAGGATCGGCCGGGAGGATGTCGGACACTTCATCGATGGCCTCGACCTGGACCAGGACACGGCCAGTCGGCTCAAGGCCTTGACGCCGGCGACCTACACCGGCGCAGCCGAAACCTTGGTGGACTTCGATCGCGACTGACCATGACCCCGTCCCAGTCGACCATTACCCCCGAGGACACTGATTCCGCCGATCCCGTTAAGCCAGATCAGGTCGTCATCAGGGATACCCCGCCACAACGAGTCCACGACGCCGAGGACCTGCTTCGAGCCCTGGCGGCTCTGATCCTAGGGATCCTGGTCACCCTGGCAGCTGTCTATCTGAAGGGCATAGCAGCCGGGGTCGAGTCGGACATGCGTCAGGCCGGAAATGCCATGGACTGGCTCATGGACGTACCTACCGCCTTCCTTCAGCAGGCAGTGACCGTGACCGTGGTCCTGGCCGTGATTGTCCACCTGCTAATCAACAGAGAATGGATCCAGGCCATCACCGCCCCCCTAGCCATGTTCTTAGGGTTCGGGTTGGTCATGCTGACCTCCAACCTGATTCTGAAGGCGGGCAACCCGACCTTGATTGCCTCATTCAGCTCCCAGAACGCCATAGGGTCGCCCGTCCTTCTGCCTGACTTCTATGCCGGTCTGGCTGCCTTCCTGAGCGCAGCAGGACCCCGTCGCTTGCGCAGCTCGGTTAAATGGGGATGGAACGCTCTCTACATTGTGGCCGTCATCATGGTCGCCATATCCTCCAATTCGGCCAGCGGGGTTCTGGTCTCGCTGATCCTGGGACGGATCATGGGCATGGTTGTCCGATACCTGGCGGGCACGCAGAACAAGGGCGCCTGGGGACAGGGAGTGGTACAGGCCATAGCCTCCATCGGCATCCACGCCGCCAGCCTGGAACGTCAGGATCCGACTCTGGACGCCGATGGCCAGCCCCTGCCCGCCCTCGCCGACGACCTCATCGAAGCATCCCGCATCTACAGGGCCCGCGACAGGGATGGCCACACTTACACGGTGTCAGTCATGGACGGCCAGTTGCACACTGTGGGCTATCTGATGCAGCTCTGGCAGTGGATCAAACTGTCCGGAGTGTCCATGCGCAGAGACAGGTCAGTCAGAAACTCCATGCAACATCACATGGCCATGTTGGCTGAATTGCGGGATCTCGGGCTGACTGCCCTGCACCCCTATGGCTTGGCGGAGAGCGCGGAATCCTCAATTCTGGTCTTGGAGGATGACGTCCACCTTCGGTCCCTGGAACCTGGGAGTCTGAACACGGACAGGGCCAAGCAGCTGATGGACTACCTTCGCCAGGCCAACGAGCGCGGCTTCACGCATCGCCGCATCCGCCCGGAGACCCTAGCCGTAGACCAGTCAGGCTCCCTGGTCATCGCCGGTTGGGAGAATGGCGACAGCGCCAGTTCCCAGGCCAACATCGCCCTGGACCGAATCCAGCTTCTCGCCCTTATTGCCACGATGATTGGTGTAGATCAAGCCATCGAGGCCGCCCGTGCCTCCTGGGGTGTCCAGACCCTGGCTGGACTGTCGCCCTTCTGCCAGATGGTAGCCATTCCCTCACAAACCCAGGCCCTGGCTGGTTGGGATCGGCAGATTCTAACCGACTTGCGCAAACAGCTGCGGGCCATGGCTCCACCTGAGTCGGTGGCAGAGACTGGCCAGGTGACCCTTTCCCGATTCAGTCTGCGCAGCTTCATGGCCCTTGCCCTTTTGGTGGTGGCTGTGGCGGTCATCATCACCCAGTTCAACCTGCCCCAGGTCATCAGCGCCGTCCGCAACGCCAACCCTTGGATGGCCGGACTCTCCTTCCTGCTGGGGTCGCTGTCCTGGGTGGGCTGCGCCATCACCCTGGGGGTCTTCATCGACCCGTCCAAGCGCAACTTCAAGGGCATTTTCCTATCCCAGGTCGCATCCTCGTTCACCTCGGTCTCTATGCCCGCCGGGGTGGGGCCGGCCTTCGTCAACCTGCAGTTCCTACGGCGGGACGGTTATGACAACACCATGGCCACGGCCATCATGAGCGCCGTTGTTGCCGTCCAGTTCGCGACCACTTTCTGCCTGCTGATCGTCATTGGCCTGTTCACTGGACGCAACACCCTATCCGGGATGATCCCCACCAACACCCTGGTCATCGTCATCGGAACGGTGGCCATTGTCGCAGCCCTGATCATGGCCGTGCCTTACACACGGCGACTGGTTATGGAACGGCTAATGCCCATCGTGACCTCCTACGCGCGCCACCTTGTAGAGATTCTGACCCAGCCCAGGCAACTGGTGGTGGCCGTGCTTGGGGCCGTGCTGCAGTCAGCCGCCCTGGGCATGAGTTTCTGGGCCGCCCTGATGGCCTTCGGTTGTCGAACCAACGTCTTCGAGACCACCTTCGTCTTCCTCCTGGCCAACACTCTAGGCTCTGCTGTCCCCACCCCCGGTGGCCTGGGGGCCATAGAGGCGGTACTTTTCTCTGCCTTCCGCCTGGCTGGCGTTCCCTCGGGCGTGGCCATCTCAGCGACTCTGGTCTTCCGGGTGGCCACCTACTGGCTGCGCATTCCTCTGGGAGCCCTGGCAATGCACTGGCTGAGCAACCACAACCGCATCTGAAGAGCCCTTTGGGCAGCCCCAATCCCGAGAACCTCAAAAAACGCTTGATGAAATGTCGGAAACCCCCGGAAAATGCGGTGTTTGAGCCAAATCTGCGGTAATATCATTCATTGACCGTTGGGTTTTCCCAAAATCAAGCAATGGGAGGCCCCCGAAAGAAGGATGTTCTATGGCATACAACAAGTCTGATCTCGTTTCGAAGATTGCGCAGAAGTCCAACCTGACCAAGGCTCAGGCGGAAGCTGCCGTCAACGCCTTCCAGGATGTCTTCGTCGAGGCCATGAAGTCCGGTGAGGGTCTGAAGCTGACCGGTCTGTTCTCGGCCGAGCGTGTCAAGCGTGCCGCCCGCACCGGACGCAACCCCCGCACCGGTGAGACTATCAAGATCCCGGCCAGCTATGGCGTGCGCATCTCAGCCGGCTCGCTGCTGAAGAAGGCCGTCACCAACAAGAAGTGAAACCAGCCTTTTACAAGGGCCCCTGCATCCATCTACGGATGCCGGGGCTCTTTTTTTATAGTGAGATCTTACGGATGATCAGCAGTGCAAACCGGTCTTAGGCACTTGGCTTTGTGACACCACTCAGAAAGTCCATCAGAGATTGGTATCGGGGTGAGCCCAAATGGTCGAAGGGGTCAGGCAGGGTCACCTCGACCCGGTGAGAACCGCCCAGGACCAGATGGCTCCAGTCGCATAACCATGTGCGCGTTCCCCGGTCCGCCACACGGACAAAGTCGCCACGCAGACGGGCCCTGGTATCCTCTGGAGCTTGGTCCATAGCGCGCTGCACCTCGGAGTCGTCGACCGGCGAGCGCATGAGCCCATGCCTGACCAGACCGGGGAAGGATCTCCCCGCGCTCAGGTCGTGATAGTCCAGGTCCAGCGCCTCTTCCAGATCCCGTCCGGCGCCTCGTCGGCTCAGGCCCTGGAGAAGGCGCAGCTTGGCAGCCCAGTCCACCCAGTCAGCCAGATCCTGCCAACGCCCAGCATCCAGGGCATCCAAGGCCGCCCTCCAAAGCTGCAGGACACGCAAAGCCTGTGACCGGTCGATGCCTATATCCTCCTGCTGGTCGATTAAGGCCTCGCATGCCAGCCAATAGGCATTTTGCAGGCCCAGAGCGCTGATGCCGCCAGCCTTCATGGAATCCTGCAGTTCCAGGGTGACCCGGCCGGTCCGATCTCGGCTGACGGCTCGGACGGCTGCACCGGGATCAGCCAGGGCCCAGTCAGCCAGGTCTGGCCGTCGGCCCTGGCGGCAGGCTTGCTCAATCAGGTTCAGGACCAGGTGGGTGCTGGTCATCTTGAACCAAGTGGCCAGCGGCGACCGGTTGGTATCGCCTACAATTACATGCAGACGCCGCCATCGTTCGGGATCGGCCAGAGGCTCGTCACGGGTGTTGACCATGGGACGGGCACGGGTGGTGGCCGAGGAGACCGCCTCATCCAGAAAATCGGCCCGCTGGCTGAGCTGGAACCCATCGGGACTCAGACGACCTGCCCCGGTGATCAGCTGCCGGGTGACCAAGAAGGGGACCAGGCAGGCGCCAACCATGTCCAAGGGGACTCGCCGGTCAAGCAGATAGTTTTCATGACAGCCGAAGGCATGCCCCTGGGCATCCACATTGTTGGCAAAGACGTGAACCTTCACGGGCCTGTCCAGATTCCCCGCCAAGAACCTCCCGGCGCGATCCGCAAGGGCGATCATGATCTGCTCCCCGGCCAGCACCTGTGTCAGGGCTGTCAGCGGGTCACGGGCTTCCGCAGTGGCATACTCCGGGTGGGAGCCCACATCCAGGTAGAGTCGGGCGCCATTGGACAGATAGATGTTGGTTGACCCATGCCTCTCAATGAGAGGGCGGAACATAGCCATGGCCACCCTGCCGGCGGCGTAGGGGGCACTGGCGCCGGTCAGGCTCAGTCCATACTCGGTCTCGATGCCGAATATTCTGTGAAAGTCCGAGTCAGCCCCCTGCCCTTCCGCCATGGATCACTGGCCGCCCTTCTGGACGAAGCCCCGCACATACTCCTTGGCGTTGGTCTCCAAGGTGGTCTCGATGTCATCCAGGACGGCATCCAGATCGGACCCTGCCATCTGGTTCTGCTCTCGTGCCCCAGTCTGCGGCAGATCCTCTTCCTGCTCCTGCTGCCGCCCAGCTGCCACGCGCCGTCCCTGCTGGTGGGATGCCTCAGCCATCTTCGCTCTCCTTCCCGGCGCGGATCAGCGCCCGCTCAGATACGTGTTCAAATCCTTGGCGATGAGTCCGTTGGTGGCCACCACGTCGTTGCTGCCCTCCCAGCGCACGTGTCCGCCGTCCCAGCGCCAGAGGGTGCCCTTGGCCTCCCGGACCACGACAGCCGCCGCAGAGACGGCAGGGATGTCCCAGGAGTGCAGGGCCGGTTCGAAGTAGGCGTCGTAGCTGCCGTCCGCCACCCGGCACAGGTCCAGCGAGACCGGACCGACGCGCTTGATGTCGGCAGGCTTGCCAGCCATGCGCGAGACGATCTGCAGGACCTTTTCGGACTCGTTGGGGAAGTAAGACATGCCGAAGCTGATCACTGATCCGGTCAGGGTGGCCATCGTGGAAGGTATGATCTTCTCTCGCTTGTCACCCACGATGGTCCGTCGGATCCTGATGGCACCCTGGCCTTTGGCGGCAAGATAGGTCAGGCCCAGGACCGGGGCATGCACGATGCCCAGGACAGGTGAAGCGTGGCCCTTCTCGTCCACGGCGAACAAGGAGATGGTCAGCGTCCATTCGGCCATGTTGCGCACATAGTTGACCGGACCGTCAATGTGGCCCAGGCACCAGTAGCGGCCGCCCGGACGACGGTTGCCGGCCTCCTCCTCCCAGAAGCCATCCATGGGGTCCAAGGCAGCGATCTTGGTCCGGCAGTAGCGGATCAGGCGCGTGTCAATGCCCGGCGAGAACTGGGTACCCTGGCCGATGGTTGAGGTGGAGCGGGGATCGTGGGGATTGATCTGGTCCTGAAGGGCATGACGGCCGGCCTCCACAGCAATGGTGGCGACCTGCATGGCCAAATCGCGCAATTCCATACTTCTCTTCTCTTTTCAAACGGGTGGTCAAGGCATTGCGACCGTGGCCCACCGGTGGTCATTTGGTCGGATACCGGACTGTTTCTGCGCTATCAGCAGTATATGCCGCGGCCATCCCGGCAGGAAGACCGTGTGTGACTCAGCGGATCGGACAGATCCACAACTTTGGTCTCGGACTCTCCCTCCGGCCCCTGCCCCTCAAGAATGACACGACTCCAGGAAACAGCCCTGACCGCATCAGGACAACGGTGAAGCAGCTGGGAACGGCACCAGGCCCGAGTCTGCTCCGGCCCTTGGTCCATAGCCCTGACAACCTGGTCCGAGTTGGCCAGCCGCAGAACGGATCCACTGAGTCGCCAGAGCAGGTCGCGGCCAGGATCCACCCGTGCCCAGGCCAGATCCAGGGCCGCCAGACGGGGATCCGACCAGTCGGATATGAACCGTCGACGGCGCAGACGCTCCAAGAGCTGCCACTTGAGAAGCCATTCCAACCTGCCTGCCTGGTCATGCATGGCCAGACGGGCATCGTTGTCGCCCGAACGCACCAGAGCCAGATCCTCGAGCACCTGATCCCAGAGGTTTAGAACCCGGTCGTCGGCACAACCTGGCCGGTCGGCATCCCGTCTGGCCTGTCTGGTCGCATCCAGCAGTGCCTTTTGAATGGTCAGTGCATCGGCAAATCCTCCGTTTGCCAGGGCCAGAGGCTTGGTCAGAGTTACATCACGGGAAACCGTGTGCAGGGCCGACACTGGATCATCCAGCGTCCAGCGATCCAGCAGTTCATCGACCAGACTGGTCGAATCGCCCTCGGACTCCAAGAGCGTCAGCAGCAGATCGGTCGACCCCAGTTTGAGGACCAAGGGCGTATCCAACCGGTTGGCATCGCCCACAATCACATGGAGGCGGCGGCTGCCTGGCCCAGCATGGGACTCGTCCCGGGTATTGATAATAGGCCGCCCGAAGGTGGTCTGCAGTCCGATCCGGCTGGTCAGATAGTCAGCGCGCTGGCTGAGCTGGAAGCCGGCCTGCTCGCTCCTAGGCCCCAGACCCACTCTGCCCGAACCGGTATAGATCTGCCGGGTGACGAAATGAATGGTCATCAGGGCCGCCACCCTGGCGAAGGGCACCGCCCTGTCCATCAGATAGTTCTCATGGGATCCCCAGGCGGCACCCTTGCCATCCACATTGTTTTTATAGAGAGCCAGGCCTCCGGCCCTTTCTGCGGCCTGGGCCATCATCCGATCGCCCGCGCGATCCTGGACCAGTGCATCGAAGGCATTCGCCGTTTCCGCCGAGGCATACTCAGGATGGGCATGATCCACATAAATCCGAGCGCCATTGGGAGCTGCAACATCGATCAGTCGGGCGCCAGGCGCATCAGTGAGCATGCTCGGAACGGCAGCGGAACGCGGCAGCCGACCTCCCCTTGCATCATTGACCGGGTCCTCACCCCCGTAGTCCCAGCGGATGTGCGCCAAGTCCGGCCGGGCAGCGGCCCTTACCAGGCGCAGGGCCAAAGTACGTGGATCAGCGCCGGGATCCTGTGGATCGGCAACGGCGTACTCCGTCTCGGTGCCCATAACCCGCCCGGCACTCATGACCGCTTCCTTGGCCCGTCTACAGGGTAAACCTCCTGGACCTGCCCTGGGCGGAGTCCGGCCAGATCGGCCCAGCGGTCCGGATCCTGGCCGCGGAGCTCCTCTAGAGTGTCCTCATACTGCCCACGGACGGCCCTCATGCAGAGCCCGCGGCCAAGCCCCACCTGTCGACCCTGTTCGATGGAGGCCTTGACCGCCATGGTCTTGACCCGATCAACCAGGTTATGCAGCATGGCGCCAGAGACTACAGACTCCAGGTAGAGGGGCTGCCAGCGGCCCGTGGCATCCACGATCTTGCCCAGCAGGTGGTCATCATCCCGAGCGAAGAGTCCGTCGACCAGTATCTGAATCAGCTTCTCCGGCCCGGCGTCCTCCTCCATGGGCATGTCGGAGCCCAGATACTTGCCCAGGATGGCGGCCGACCTGATCCTGTCGGGCCGGTCGATGCGGATCTTGACATCCAGCCGACCAGGACGCAGAACCGCCGGGTCGATCATGTCAATGCGGTTGGAGGCACCGATAACCATGACCTGGTCCAGGGACTCGACACCGTCCAGCTCGGTCAGGAACTGAGGGACGATGGTGGTTTCAACATCTGACGAGATGCCCGATCCTCGGGTTCGCAACAGGGAATCCATCTCGTCGATGAAGACCACCACCGGTCCACCCTGGCCTGCCAGGCTGCGGGCCCTGGCGAACAGGCGGCGGACCAGCCGCTCCGACTCGCCCACGAACTTGTTGAGTACCTCGGGGCCCTTGACCGACAGGAAGACCCCGTGGCCGTCACTCTCCTGGGCCAGGGCACGGGCCAGGGCCTTGGCGATCATGGTCTTGCCATTGCCGGGCGGCCCGTAGAGCAGGACGCCCTTGGGGGCTTGAAGCCCGTAGCGGCGCATCAGATCAGCATGCTGGAAGGGCAGCTGGACTGCATCCCGGATGCGCTCGATCTGCCTGTCTAAACCGCCAATATCCGAGAAGTCCACATCAGGAGTTTCTTCCAAGAGCATGTCGGCCTGGTCCGACTCAGGCAGGACAGCCAGGGCCATTGAACAGCTTTCGTCCATGAGCAAGGCGCTGCCCGCCTCGATGGGCTGGTCCTGCAGAGAACCCGCACGAGCAGCGACGCTGGTCTGTCCGGAGGGGTCTTCCACCAGCAGGGCACCGGATCCCAAGGTCTCCCGCAGCGTACGGACCTGTCCGGTCACCGGCTGATCGCCCACACGCACCACCACCATGTCGGCGTTGAGCAGAACCTCCTGGCCGGCCCGGATCCGCTCAGCGTGGATGTCTGGCGCCAGAGGCACCACCATCCGCCTGGAACCGTTCAGAATCAGCAGACGAGCCTGCTGCACCCCCTGGCTGTCATAGGCGACGGAATCCACGCCCAAGGCCAGAGCGACGGTCAAGGGCGGTTGACCCAGCTGAGCCAACTGGCTCTTGGCCTTGGATAGTTCCTTGGCAGCCCTGGTCAGCGCCGCAGCCAAGGCCCGGTTGCGCCGATCCCCGGCCCGGTCCTGGTCATTTGCATCGTCAGATTGCTCAACATCATCGAACTGCATGGCTCCCTTTTCCCTCCTTCGTTCACCTCCAGAATCCGCGCATGGCCTGGACAGCCAGCGGGCGGAGGGCTCAGCTGCAGCGGGCGCCGTCTTGCAACCGAGCGCCACGGGCCCAGTCCATAGCCTTCATGGCGCGCTTGCCAGCAGCCTTGACCATCTGCAGTTCCAAAGGCAGGGTCTTGGTGCCTACCCAGAGGTGACGACGGTCCATGGCCAGCCGACCCGGCTCCAGATGCGGGGGAAGACCGGGCTCATCTCCTCGGGCTGGCGCCGCCCTGAGCACGGTCAGCCCTGTCTGCTTGTCCTGCTGATCATCGCCCTGCCGATACAGACACCAAGCTCCCGGTTCCGGACTGCAGGCCCGGACCTGTCGGTCCAAGGCAAAAACGGGCACATCGAAACGCATGTGGGCATCCTGGTGGGTGATCTTGGCGGCCACCTGGTAAGCGCCCTGCATCTGCTCCTTGGGTCGAATCCGACCTTCCGCAAGGGCCTCCAGACTGGCAGCCAACAGGCGGGATCCATCCTCAGCCAGGCGATCCAGCAGCTCGCCCGAGGTTTCGTGCGGCCCGATCTCGACCGTGGACTGGGCCAGGATAGGGCCTTCATCCATGCCGGCCGTCAGCCGGAAGACCGTGGCGCCGGTAATGGTATCCCCGGCCCAGATGGCTCGTTGCACTGGAGCCGCACCCCGCCACTGCGGCAGCAGGGAAAAGTGCAGGTTGTACCAGCCACCCTCAAAGGCGTCCAGGACCGGCTGACGCAGAATCCGCCCGTAGGCCACCACAGCTGCGCAGCTGGCTCCTGTATCCTGCAGCCGCGCTGGAAAATCCGGATCGGATGGGTTGTTCTCAAGAACGGGAATCCCCAGCTTCAGAGCCTCAGCCTTGACTGGACTGGGCTGCAGATGCCTTCCGCGCCCCTGGGGAGCGTCGGGTCTGGTGAGCACGGCAGCAACCCGGAAATGCTCCTGATCGGCCATCAGCAATCTCAGAGATGGCAGGGCGACCTGAGGCGTGCCCGCAAACAGCAATGTCATGACCATATCGGCAATCTCCTTTTCATCTGACGGCTGTGGACCTCTGCACTTTCACTGCACCTGAGGGATGTTCACCCCTGCATTGATCAGGGCGGTGCGCAGTCCGTAGGGGTCGCTGAATCGCAGGCTGCGGATGCCAGCCTTGTTGGCGCCGACTACATTCATACCTTTGTCATCCACAAAGAGGGTCCTGCCAGCCCGGATTCCGAACCGATCCAGGGCATAACGGTAAATGGCCGGGTCTGGCTTGCGCATATGGACGGGTCCGGAAACCACCACTCCGTCCAACCTATGCAGGAAGGAGTCGCCGTCCCAGGCGTGATGGAAGAGCTCAGCACCCCAGTTGGTCAACCCCCAGACGCCTAAGCCTGCCGCCTTCAGGTCCTCCACCAGCATGCGGGCACCAGGTACCGGGCCGGTCAGCGAATCGACAAAGTGGTCACAGTAATAGGCGAACATAGCGTCCCAAGGGGACCCGCAGTTGTCGGCTACCCAGTCACGGGCCTGGGCGCAGGTGGCTCCACCGTCCATCATGTTGTTGGCCCGGTAGAAGCCGGAACGGCTGTCATCCAGCATGGCCTCAATGCTCCTGCGTCCGTATCGGGCCACCATGGCCATCTCGGGCTTCCAGCCGATCAGGACGTTGCCGAAGTCGAAGATGACCTGCTCGATGGGCTGACCCTGAACCTGTGCCGCCGCTTGCTCGGCCTGGATCACATCTGCCTCAACCCGGATCTCCCCTGGCCATCCCTTCATGACTCTCCGCCTTTCCTGAATCCGTCCATATGCGTCTCTGCCTGCGCCCCCTCATGAAACCACGCTGCATAGACCCCGTGCATAGACAGCAGAGCGGCAATCAGGTCAGGTCCTTGGGATCCATCCGGAAACGCAGCTCTCCTCGCCCGCGACCGGCCACGTACCTGGCCTGAGCCTGCTTGAGATCGTCAGCCAGCTTGTCCCGCTGGCTGGTGGGCACCCGAACCAAGGCTCGGACTCTATCCTGGGTTCCCTCCAGATAGCCACCCTTTAATGTGGAGGGCGCGGGTATGGGCACAGGCCCAAGCAGGGCAGGAACAGGCTCGGTACCAGCATCTGTCGCAGCTTCCTGGCCCGGCGTAATTCCGACGGCGTCCAGCATCCAAGTGATAGCCTCCCTTTCGCCCCAGATTGCAGCCATGCCGACCGCAGGTGGCATGGCTGTCAGCCGACGGTCCTGCAGATCGGCGGCGGCCAGCACCGGCCCCTGCCAGGTCATCAGCGCCTGGGCCAGCTGGGGATCGCACTCCCCCAGCAAGAGCACCTGACCTCCCTGGGCCCGGGAGCGACAGAAGGAGGCCACACGCATCCAGGCTCCCAGGGTGTCCATGCGCGCATCGACACCAGGGGCATACAGACTGGTCCAGGCGTCCAGAATGGCCACGGCACGGTATCCTCGCGACAGCCGGGGCAGATCCGAATCGCTGGTGTCCTTATTGTCGTCATCCACGCTCGAAGCGACCACCCTGGGCTCGGCACCTGGGGTGGCGATGACAAGACTGGGACGATCCTGTACACGCTCGACCACACCTCGGGGCTGGCTGGGCGAAGAGATGACGATGGGCACATTTCTGAAGAGCATGCGCAGCTCCTGGGCCGTCCCAGCGGCGCCTACCCTGACCACCTGAAGCCGTGAACCCCCACAATCCGGGCAAGACCAGTCCGTAGCTGCAGCCCCGCACCAGGCGCATCGTGGCGCGCCAGGCCGCCTTGCCCGCAGGGGCCCGGTGCAGCGCGGGCAACGAGCCTGATGGTGGCAACGAGCGCAACTCAGACTTTCGAAGATGCCGTCCTGCGGGATGGACAGCAGAACCGGACCACGCTCCAAGGCTTTGTTTATAACAGCGACGGCGGTATGAGGAACCCGAGCTCCCATGGTCGGGTCGGCCAGATGGCTCAGCTCCTCCCGGTTCAGCCAGCGGATCCAGGGCAGCAGGGCCGTCACCGCAGACCGGCCTATCGTCAAGGCGGTGCCTGGACCAGTCACACCAGAATCCGCCTCGGTGGACTCGGGCAGACTCTCCCAGTGGGAACGCACGCTTCTGGCACGGGCCATGGCCAGGAAGACGCCGCCGTGGGCACGCGCCCGCAACCTCAGCACTCCGCGGGCGTTGGCATAGGGCATCATCCCGTCGGCATACTGATAGCTGGCATCGTCCATCAGGGCGAAGAGGGCAGGACCTTCCACCGGGGCGTACATGGCAGCCCGCAGCCCGATGGCGCAGCGGACCTGACCAGAGGCCAGCGCAAGGTAGGCTCTGTAGCGCTCGGCAGGAGCCATGCCGCTGTCCAGAATGGCGAAATCACCAGACCAGCCGCGGGCCTCCTGTTGGCCAGGACCTGCAACCACAGAAGGGCCAAAAGGATGCAACCCCAACTGCTGGAGGACTGCCGACAGGTGCGCCACCTGACGGGCGCCCGGCAGCACCATAACCGCCGCCCGTCCGGCCAGCAGGGCTCCTATCAGCACCCTGGCAGCCAGCAGTGCGGCCTGGTCCATACCGGGCAGAATGTCAGTCAGATAGGCAGCGAAAGCATCCTCTTCCAGCGACTGATCCAGTTTCTCCAACCCCTGGTAACCCGGATCAAGCCCCTGCTTCAGCTTCTGCTGCCGCTGGGCCAGCCTAGCCACCCAGGCGGGGTCAGACGCCAAACGAGGCTGACCGGGAACCAGTTGCTGCTCCTTGTCGATGCGGGCTACGCGAGGGGGCAGGGCCAGCCGCAGAATGTTGGCCTCAGTGCCCCCATAGGCTCTGGCGATAGCAGTGATGTCCGCGCGCAGGGAAGATGAAATCAGGCTATGATCCAGCACCACCCGTTCCAGGTAGCGCAAGGAGGCACGGGGAACCTGGCTGTCTGCCACGCGCTCCCAGATGATGCCGTTGACCCTGCGCGCCCCGAACCGGACGCGAACCAGACATCCCAGCTGTGCATGATCGTCCTGGTCGGCATCCACCAAGTAATCGAAGGTCCCGCCCAGGTGAGTCGCCTGCACGTCCAGCACCACCCGTGCCACAGGGAGTTCATCGGCCGGTCGGCGCGGAGGTTTCTTCCGACTGCTGCCCGACCGACGGCGCGGAGCAAGACCGTCCAGGGCGGGCTGACTGACGTCCTGCGAATCCATGGCTCCTCCCCTCGTTTTCACCATTGAGAGAGCCACGGCGGATTCCCCAGTCAATGACCCGGGAAACCCGCCGTGGCTCTTGATGAACAGCTACTACCTGGTCATGCCGATGGCGGCCTTGAGCTCGCCAACCTTGTCCACCTGCTCCCAAGTGAAATCGGGATCCTCCCGACCGAAGTGCCCATAGGCCGCGGTCTTGGCGTAAATGGGCCTCAACAGATCCAGCTCATCGATGATAGCTGCAGGCCGCAGATCGAAGACCACGCGCACAGCCTCCTGGATCTGCTCCCGGCTGACCCCCTGCTCGGTGCCGTAGGTCTCCACGTTGACGCTGACCGGTTCGGCCACGCCAATGGCGTAAGCCACCTGGACCTCGACCTTGTGTGCCAGTCCGGCGGCCACGATGTTCTTGGCTACCCAGCGCGCAGCGTAAGCCGCGGACCGGTCGACCTTGCTGGGATCCTTGCCAGAGAAAGCACCGCCTCCATGATGTGCCGCACCTCCGTAGGTGTCCACAATGATCTTGCGACCGGTCAGTCCTGCGTCAGCCGCAGGACCGCCAAGGACAAAGGAACCGGTCGGATTGACCAGCACACGGTAGCCCTGGTGCTCCACAGCCTGACCGCAGACACGATCCAGCACGGGCGTGATGACATGCTCCGTCAACTGCTCCTGCAGCCAGTCATGCCCAACCTCTGGATCGTGCTGGGTGGAGATGAGGACCGTATCCACCCGGCGGGGCCGGTCATCTTGATCGTATTCGATGGTGACCTGGGTCTTCCCATCGGGCCGCAGGTGGGGGATGATCCCCTCCTTGCGCACCTGAGCCAGCCGGAAGGCCAGCTGGTGGGCCAGATAAATGGGCAGGGGCATGAGTGAATCGGTCTCATCGCAGGCGTACCCGAACATGACCCCCTGGTCGCCGGCCCCCTGGGACTGGTAACGCTCCTCGCGGGTGGCGGCGCTCTCCTGGCTGGCCGACAGCCGTTCCACACCCTGGTTGATTTCCTTGCTCTGCTCGCTCAGGGCCACGGTCACGCCGCAAGAATCCGCGTCCAGTCCAATTTCAGACGATGTGTAGCCGATCCTCCGCAGCACCGACCGGACCTGGGACTGGATGTCCGTGTAGCCCTGGGACGACACCTCTCCGAAAACGAAGAAGAGTCCAGTGGCCGCCGAGGTCTCCACAGCCACATGCGAGTGCGGATCCTGGGCGATCAGATCGTCCAGGATGGCATCGGAAATCTGGTCGCAAACCTTGTCTGGATGCCCCTCGGTCACCGATTCAGCCGAAATCAGCCGTCGCTCTGTCATTTCATTCACCTTTGTCTAGAAACCGTCACCGCTCGGGGACCTTGCACCGGGAGTCGAAGACTCAGTTGCCTTCGCTCAGATCGTCCTCGCCCAGGGTCTCCTCAAGCAGGCCCTCGTTGATTTCACGGAAGGCTATGGACAGAGGCTTCTCCTGGTTCTGGTACTCGACCAGCGGGCCGACGTTCTGCAACAGACCCTCATTGAGTTGCGTGAAATAGGAATTGATCTGACGGGCCCGCTTGGCTGCGAATATAGAGAGCGCATACTTCGAATCGGCGTGCTTCATGAGGTCGTCGATGGGAGGATTCGCAAATCCCTGCGGATGGGGCTCGGTACCGAATGCCATAAGATGTTTCTCCAATTCAACTGGATGAACCATTCATTCAATCTGTATAATTTTACCGCCCGGGCTCGATTTTATCCTGGGATGCTTCTCTGCCGGGAAAAGCAGTGCAAACAAGCCGGAAATTCCAACATGTGGTCATGTTCAAACCGTTGATGCCCGTGATCACTTGAATAAAACTATGCAGATGCGATCAGCCAAGTTGATGAAGGAACGAGAGTTCGCAGGCGCCCGTGCTCTCTATCGTGCCGCCGGCGTCAAGGGCGAAGACTTCGGTAAGCCCATCGTGGCCATCGCCAATTCCTTCTCTGAATTCGTACCCGGCCACGTCCATCTGAATAAGGTGGGGCGCCTGGTCTCCAAGGCTGTCAAGGAAGCGGGCGGCATCCCCCGCGAGTTCAACACCATCGCCGTAGACGACGGCATCGCCATGGGCCATACGGGCATGCTCTATTCCCTGCCCAGCCGTGACCTGATAGCGGACGCTGTGGAGTACTCGGTCAACGCCCACTGCGCTGATGCCCTGATCTGCATTTCCAACTGTGACAAGATCACCCCCGGCATGCTCATGGCAGCCCTGCGTCTGAACATTCCCACGGTCTTCGTCTCCGGCGGCCCCATGGAGGCTGGGCGTACAGTCATGCCCGATGGAACAGTCCATGAAAGCACCGATCTGATCGACGTCATGTATGCTTCGGCGGACGACAACATCGACGATGCAAGTCTGCTGGCACTGGAGAAGACGGTCTGCCCCACCTGCGGATCCTGCGCCGGCATGTTCACCGCCAACTCCATGAACTGCCTGACTGAGGCCATGGGGCTGGCCCTGCCCGGCAACGGCACCACCCTGGCCTCGCACACAGCTCGAAAGATGCTCTTCGAGCGAGCCGGCAAGCTGGTCGTCGAGATTGCCAACCGGTACTACCGGGATGACGACGACTCGGTCCTGCCACGGTCCATCGCCACCAAGAAGGCCTTCGAAAACGCCATGACCATGGATGTGGCCATGGGCGGGTCAACCAACACCGTCCTGCATATCCTTGCTGCCGCGCAGTCGGCGGATGTGGGTTTCACCCTGGACGACATCGAGCGCATCTCCCACACGGTTCCCTGCATCTGCAAGGCCTCTCCCTCCGGAGACTGGGAGATATCCGACGTCCACCGGGCCGGTGGCATCTGCGGCATCCTGGGCGAGCTGGACCGCGGCGGGGTCCTTCACCAGGATACGCATTCCATCGATTACCCGGACCTTGAGTCCAAGCTCAACGACTGGGACATCATGCGTCCCACCTGCTTGGACCAGGCCAAGGAGCTCTACCACGCAGCGCCCGGGCGCATCACCTCCCCCGAGCCCTTCAACCAGTCCAAGGAGTGGGAGGACCTGGACACCGACCGTGTCAACGGCGCCATCCACGACCTGGATCATCCTGCTGTCTCCGAAGGCGGCCTGGCCATACTTCGCGGCAATCTGGCCCCCGATGGCTGCGTTGTCAAGACCGCAGGCGTGCCCAAGGAAATCTGGAACTTCCGCGGACCGGCCCTGGTGGTCGAATCGCAGGAGCAGGCCGTGGAGGTCATCCTCAACGGCACTCTGCACAAGGGTCAGGCCCTGGTCATCCGTTACGAGGGACCCAAGGGTGGCCCTGGCATGCAGGAGATGCTCTACCCTACTTCATTCGTCAAGGGCAAGGGCATCGGCAAGGACGTGGCCCTGCTGACCGACGGCCGCTATTCAGGCGGCTCATCGGGCCTGGCAATCGGCCATATCGCTCCTGAAGCAGCCAACAAGGGCCCCATCGCTCTGATACGCAACGGCGACATGATCTGCATCGACATCCCCAACCGGCGTGTAGACGTTGAACTGAGCGATCAGGAACTCGCCCGGCGACGCGCAGAACTGGAGGCCGGCGAGGGATACATGGCTCACAGGGACCGCAAGGTCTCTCTGGCGCTGAAGGCCTACGCCGCCTTCGCCCGCTCGGCAGACAAGGGCGCCACCCGCGACCCGGATCTAATCAACCGACTGTCGGGTCTGGACCGATAGAGGCTGAGCCCAGCAGCAAGACTGACCATAATGCCCGGTCATCGAATCACCAATCGATGCCCGGGCATTCATTATAAAGAGATGCATCACTCAGACGAGTACGGTCGTCTTGGCAGGCACAGTTTCCGAAACTTCGGATGAAGACGGTTCCGCCTCCACAGTTTCTTCTAGATTGTCGACTCGGAATTTAAGCACCATAGTCAGGAGGAAGGCCACGAGCATACCTGCCAGGCAGGCGCCCAAGTAGACAACGAACCCATGACCGAAGAATATGGGCAAGGCAGCCAGACTGGGAAAGGCGAAAGCCGTGGCCTGTACGCCGGAAAGTCCTGCGATGACGCCGCCTATGCCCCCGCCGACGCAGACGGCCAAGAGTGGCCTCTTTCTGGGCAGATTGACTCCAAACATAGACGGTTCCGTGATACCGAATAGGGCCGAAACCGTAGCTGACAGACAGGTTGATTTGAATGCCTTGTCATGGCTCTTGAACATCACGGCCAGCGCAGCTCCTGCCTGCGCGAAGACCGCCGGACCCATCATGGCTAGAACGGTATCATGACCGCTGACGGCAATGTTGTTCATGGCTATGAGAATCAGACTCCAGTGGAATCCGAAAATGACCATGGGCTGGACAGTGGCCCCCAGCAAAAGTCCAGCAATGACCGGTGAGAGTGCGTACACCCATTCATAGCCAGCTGCCAGTCCGTCACCAATGATCTTGCCTATGGGACCAAAGGCAAAGAGGGTGAGGAGCCCTATGACCAAGATGCAGACCAGAGGCGTCAGGAATCCCCTAATCACTTCGGGCAACACCCTATCCAGCCATCGTTCCAAATAGACCAAGACGCCAACGGCCAGAATGATGGGTATCACGCTGGAGGCATACTTGACACCCAGGATCGGAATGCCGAGAAACCTGATGGTCTTGCCGACCTCCTGTACCGCAACCAGATTGGGATAGAGCAGCATGCCGGCGATAACCACAGCGATGAATGGATCAGCACCGAACTTCTTGGCTGACGTGTAGGCCAAGAGCATGGGCAGGAAGGTAAACAAACTGGAGGCCATGGCATCCAGCACAAGATAGGTCTGGTCGCTGGTGCTCAGCACATGGGTCGTCGTCAGAATGACGAGGACACCTTTCATGATGCCGACGGTCGACAGCAGATTGACTATTGGAAGAAAGATGCCCGATATTCCATCAATGACGATATCAAAAAGTTCTTTGGCGGACCGCCCTTTCATAATACGCCGCCGAAATCGTTGACCAGAGCCGGCTCAGTGCTCTCCATCACTTCTCCGTTGGCACTCATCTGGGGATTCTTTCCGAAGTACTCCACTTCGTCGGCATCCTCCAGATAGCATTGGAGCGCTCCTACCAGATTCGCATCATTCTGGAATTTGCAGGCTGCCACCTCGGCACGTGAGACGTGATAGGGACAGGTGGCATAGAGTCGGTCCAGATTGCTTCGGATGGCTTCTATTAGAGCCGGCTGGGCCGATATACCACCGCCAATGGCAAAACGTTGAGGATCGCAAATGTTCTGAATGTTGTATATCTGTACCGCCACATCGTGCGCATAGGAATCAAGGCATTCCAAGGCCGTCTGGTCTTGCTCGTCGACCGCCTTGAAGAAGGCGACACCGTCTACATCCGAAAGATCAAGGTTCTTGCGCTCGGCATAGGTCTTGCACAAACCGGTGGCACTGCATTGGTTTCCCCACACGCCATCCTGGGTCGGTGGATCCTGGGAAGAAGTCATAATATAGCTGACCTCCCCGGCGGAAAAATGGCGTCCGGGGTAGAGCTGGTGATTGACGATGAAGCCACCACCGATCATTGTGCCGAGAATAATGACGAAGCCATCCTGCACATCCTGCAGGCTGCCGACTCGGGATTCGGCCATGGCTGCGCATTTGGCATCGTTCTGAATGACGATGCGCACAGGACAATTGCGGAAGAGAGCGTGCCTTATATAGAAGTCGTCGTTGTATCTCAAGGCACCGCCCATGGCGCAGTAGCCTTTTTTGCTGTCGATAATTCCGGGCATGGATATGGCGATCCCCTGCACACCCGGCTCTTGTTCGAACAACTGGGTCAGAGCCCCAATCAGTTCGTCACGCCCACGCTGAGGCGTAGGCATGGAGTTACGAGAAACGATTGAGGTGTCTTCCAGCATGTAGGCATATTTGATGGTGGTGCCACCAATGTCTACGGTAAGAATTTTCATGATGCATCCTTGCATAACGAACTTCGCATATCAGACAAGTACTTCGTATCATCCTCGCCCCGGTTATCCAACCATTCAGGAGGAGAATACGCAGACGGGGGCATGAATACCGCTAATGCCATGCCCCAGAAGAAAATGACCGCTCCACTCGGTCATCGCTAGCAGTCGGCCATGGTCCTTCCGGCACCAACCAAGCCTTGGAAGTCAGCGTTGAAGACTTCTACTGCAGCTGAGATCGCTTGGTTCTTCACGAGGCCATCGATTATGGACGAGCTAAGCGTAGCCGCTCCGATGCCGTACTGGGCCAGCTCCAGAACCTGCTGCGAATTCTTGAAGCTGGCGGCTAGGACCTCACAGTCAAGATCATTAGTACGGAAAATGTCATGAATGGTCTTGGCGGCCTGAACGCCGTTGTAGCCCATGTTGTCAATCCTGTTGATGTATGGGGCTGCATAGGAGGCTCCGGCCTTGGCGGCCAGAAAACCTTGCAGAGGCGTGTAAATAGCCGTCGCAGTCACCTTCACACCTTCGGCTACAAGGGTCTTCATAGCTTTGAATCCCTGGGGTACGCTGGGAACCTTGGGGAAGGTGTTGGGCCCGAGCTCTTCGACGATCCTGTGCGCATCAGCCACCATGCCGGCACTGTCGGTAGCGACCACCTGTGCATGCAGTTCCAAATCCGAACCAATGATGGAGCGTATCTCTTTCAGAACCTCGAAGGGAAGTCTGCCCGCTTTGGCCAGAATGCTGGGATTGGTGGTGACCCCGTCAATAGGGTAGATGTCAATCAGCCTTCTGATGGCTTGCGTATCGGCATCATCGATGATCAGTTTCATACTAGTGTCCTTCACTTATCTAGATGGACTTTGTTTATGTAGGGCCTGCCGGGAATGACTTCCCGGCAGGCTAAATGGTGTTCAGAACGTCTGCTCAGTCCGCTCGATGATGTCGTCCTGTGTAGCCTTGGATAGCACCGTAAAGAAGGCGCTGTATCCGGCTACCCTGACAATCAAGTCCCTGTGCTTGTCAGGGTGAGCCTGAGCATCCAGCAGGGTGTCGCGGGAGACCACGTTGTACTGCACGTGGTAACCGTGCAACTGGTCGAAGAAGGCGCGGGTGACCTGGGAGAGCTTTACCCGGTTCTCCGGCTTGGCCAGCACCTGCGGCGTCATCTTCTGGTTGAGCAGGACCCCGCCAGTAATGTCCTCAGTCGGCAGCTTGGACACTGATTTAAAGACAGCCGTAGGACCATGCTTGTCTGCCAAGTGAGAGGGACTGCAGCCTTCGGCCAATGGCTCGCCGTTCTTGCGGCCATCGGGGGTGGCCAGAGTCCCTGCACCCTGGGGAACGTTGGCTGAGATGGAGCTTGTGCCGGCGCTGTAGGTGCCGCCGATGGGACCACGGCCGTACCGTGTGTTGTGGTACTTCTTCATTTCGTCGATATACACGTCGTAGGCCTTGCGGATCAGGCTGTCGACGTAGTCGTCGTCGTTGCCGTACTTGGGAGCCCTCTGCATGAGTCGGCGAATACGCTCATTCTCCTCGCCTTCCCAGTTCTCCTGCATGGCCTGCCAAAGCCTGGCAGGTGTGACCTTGTGCTCCTCGAAGACCATCTTCTTCACGGCAGCCAAGGAATCGGCCAGGTTGGCTATACCCACCTGCAGGTCGGAGATGAAGTCATAGTGCGCTCCGCCCTCCTTCATATTCAGTCCACGCTCGATGCAATCATCGGTCAACGCGGAGCAGAGAATATCAGCGGTGTCATGTTCGAGAACCATGTCGCATGTGGCGTCAATGATGACACACTGCCTGCACATCTCGCGAATGACCTTGTCCCAGCAGGCTTCGACCTGATCGAAACTGGTGAAGTTTGTAAAGTGACCGACCCCTTCGACTAGCTTGGTACCGCTAGCCGGGTCCACGCCGTCATTCATGGCGATCAGCAGAGCCTTGGGGAAGTTGAGGAAGCTCATACCCGTGCATCGGTATCCCCACTTACCAGGAACAGCGGTCTCTACGCATCCTATGGCCGAATACTCGTAAGCATCCTCGCGGCTAACACCCTTGTCGATGAAGCTAGGGATGATGATCTCATCATCGTTGAAGGCCGGCATGCCGAAACCGCAACGAACCACCTCAATGCACTCTGACATGAAGTCATCGGGCAGGTTCTCGTGATAACGAACCGTGAGGTTGGGCTGTGTCAGATGGCTCTGAGCAACGGACTTGAGAATGAGCCAGCTCATGGGATTGGTGGCATCCTGGGGCTGACCGTTCACCAGCTTCTGGCCGCCCACTGTTACATTCTGATACAGGGGTGAACCAGCAGAGAATTGCGTGTGGCTCCATGGACGGATCTTGTTGATGGTGTAGGTCTTCAGCCAAAGGTTGGTCATCAGTTCGACAGCCTGGGGCTCATCAATGAGCCCGGCCTTCAGATCCTTCTCATAGAAGGGATCCAGGTATTGATCCATGCGCCCATAGGAGAGCGAGTGACCGTTGGATTCGATCTGCAGGGCCAGATGCACCAGCCAGACCGACTGAACGGCTTCACGCAGATTCCTGGCGGGCTCATAGGGCACGTGCTCCAAGGCTTCCGCCATTCCACGCAGCTCCTCGGCACGCTTGTCATTGCCCTCGTCAGCTGCCTGCCTGGCCTGCTTCAGCGCCAGCTCAGCGTAGCGGTGAGCAAAAGTCTTCATGGCGTCAATCACGATGATGATGGCCCTGTAGAAGTAGCTCTTGTGAATGTTCCGGTAATCGGTCAGATCGAGCTCATCCAGCTTTTCCTGAGCCCGACGGCTGAAGTCCTTGAGGCCATGGCTGAGAACGACAGCGTAGTTGACGGCGCAGTGTGCATCGCCAGAGGTGATGTTGCCCTCAGACTTGATGATTCCCAAATCATAAAAGAGCTTGGAGTGAGGAGGGAAGGCTGCCAGTCCACGATCCTGAAGCGTGTTATGCTCCCAGAAGGGTGCAATGGAACGCAGCCTCTCCTTGTTTTCTTCGGTGATGGTGAAGACGTCGCCGTCACGCTTGTCGAATTGGTCCAGCTCATCAATGACCCAGCCCATAGCATATTCGGGATAGATGGGTGCAGCTCGGTTGGCCGAGGCCTGATTGCCAACAATGAGAGTTTCCGGCTCGATGTAAATAGACATCGATTCCAAAACCCGCTTGAGCATGATGGCTCTCTTTATGGCCAGCGGCTGATCCTGACATTTTTTATATACCTCAGTGGTGATCATCGCACGCTCGACGTCGACCTTCGGGGTCACCGAGAGGAGCTGATCACGGAAGGACTCCATCCGGGGTGTCAGCTTGCCGAAATGTTCTTCGTTCATTTTTCTTCCTTCCAGAACACCGCGATTCGGGTCTTTCTGTAAACCGCTAGATCCACACCACAGTGTGCTCCAAATCACATTTCACTAGAAAACTATCATACGTTAGCAATAAATGCAATTTTGAAACGTATATTTCTTTTATTCGTAAGAGACAAATAGATCATATGATACACAGGTATGGTTTGCACATTGATAATGGACACTGATGAATCTCATTCGGTCTTCGCTGCGCGACTCACAGCGAAGACCGTCAATCAGCCACTCGCGCAGGAAAGAAAGAAAAAGGCGAGCGGTGCAGTAGATGCCCAAGAAGGGCACTCAATACATGGTTTATACCGTCTCAGTAGATTCTCGTGTCAGACTGTCTCCAGATCGATGCCATGATCCAACAGCTGTTTCGATGCTTCTGCGGTAATGTTGTTATCGGTGATAACCATGGTGCTTTTTTGAGGAAGATTCAGCGAGACCGTGCTGCCATGGCCAAACTTCTCGCTCTCCGTAAGAATCACAATGCGCATGGCGTGCATGGCCATGTCACGGACAGCCTGAGCCCGCATCTGATCACGGTTGGCGAACCCGGTATCAGGGTCAAACCCATCAGCCCCGATGAACATCACATCCACCTGTATGCCAGTAAGACACAAGGGAACCATGGGACCCACCAGAACTTGGGCGCTGTGCTGATAGATACCGCCAATCAGAATAATCTGGCAGTTGCCGGCATCACCGGTATAGTGAGCCACGAAGGCACTGTTAGTGATGATGGTCAGGTCCTTTTTGGTACGCGCCAGCTCAACCGCCAGCAGAGCGCAGCAGCTGCCATTCTCCACGATGACCGTGCCGCCGTCAGGCACACAGGCGACAGCCCTACGCGCAATCCTCAGCTTCTGCTCATAGTGACGAGCCAAGCGACCTTCGACATTGTCTGTGCTTTTGATGGCAGCATACCCATGCTCTCTGGTGATGAGACCACGACTCTCCAGCTCGTTCAAATATTTACGTACGGTCACCTGAGAGACGCCCATACCCTTGGCGATCTCGCTGACCTCCATTCGCTCTCTGTCGATGAGCATCTCAAGGATGCCGTTGGCACGATTGTCCACCTGAACCCGTCCTTAGTCGAGAGGTCACCCGCCCCGTCATGAACATTCTAGAATGCCGAAAGCCGTCGTGAAAGTCAAGCGAGCTTCAGAAGAAGGCGTGCACACCTTCCTGCTCATAGACCTGTCGGTAGTCTTCCAGATCTTCCTGATGAGTGTTGGGTACATTACTGTACTTGTAATCGTCGCGCTGCAGAAGATCATATTTGGACTCACCGAAATTATGGAAAGGCAGAAGCTGAACCCTATCCGCGCCCAGCTTCAGCAGGCGCAACGCCATCTGCCGGGCATCATTCATCTTATCGTTATAGTCAGGAATCACCGGGGTTCGAACCAGGACATCCTTGCCGCTATGCAGGGCGTAACTGGTGTTGCGCTCAATCAGACTCAGACCAACCCCAGTCCCCTCCTTATGAACCTGTTCGTCCCAATGTTTCATATCGATGAAGACGTGATCCAGGTGATCCAGGGCGCTTCTGAAGACTGATTCCGGTACATGTCCTGTGGTTTCGATGTTGGTGTCAATGCCCCGATCCTGCAAGGCCGACAGCAGGGCCACACAGAAGTGCCCCCACACCAAGGGTTCGCCGCCTGAAAGCGTTACCCCTCCACCGCTCTGACGATAGAAAGGCAGATCTTTCATACACTGATCGACAACTTCATCCAGATCGCGCGTCCTCCCAACCAGACTCAGTCCCTTGCACTCGCGTGTGGCCTCCAGAGCAGCGGAATCGTCATATCGCAGTGCATGCACGTCCACAGCTCTGCTCCGGTCGGTCTTGACGAATCCCGGGGACGCAGGCAGAGCATTGCAAGCAAAACACCCCGAACACGATTTGGGATCCCACTCGAATTGAGGCGTGCGGATCTGGCTCTCCGGGTTGGAGCACCAGCCGCACCTCATAGGACAACCCTTGAGGAAGACCACCGTACGGATGCCGGGCCCGTCATTCAAACTAAACTGCTGGATGTTAAATACAGTGGCGGATACCATGGTCGCCTCCATTGCGCAAGACCCGAACAACTATTCTTTCTTCTGAAGCAATCATACATTACATATGAAAGCAATACAAGTCATATTGATTCGCGGAAGAGACCTAATATTTAAAATTCGTATTCCTTGGCGATTACCTCCCAGAGCGCCTGGGCTGCTTTATCCACGCTGTCGTTGACTATGACCTGGTCGAACTGATCCTCGGAGGCCAGCTCCACCTTGGCGGTCTCCAGCCTGCGGGCACGCTGCTCTTCATTTTCGGTTCCCCTCATGTTCAGCCTGGTGACCAGGTCATGAAATGAGGGCGGCGCCAAGAAGACGTAGAACACTTCCAGGCCCAGCTCCCCCGCCCGTTGGCGGACACGGTGCGCCCCCTGCAGGTCGATCTCCAGAATCGTGGGCACCCCTGCTGCCAGATGGTCCAGGACCGGCTGCAACGGGGTGCCATAGTGGGACATGCCATGGACCAGGGCGGTTTCCAGAAAGTCCCCGGCGGCCTCCCTGCGGGCAAATTCCTGCTCATCCATGAACCAGTAAGTGACGCCGTCCTTCTCGCCCGGACGCGGCGCCCGGGTGGTGGCCGAGACGGAGACCCAGACCTCTGGGTGGGCATGACGCAGGGCCGCCTCCACAGTGCCCTTGCCTACGGCCGTGGGCCCTGTGAGCACGATCAGCCGGCCGCCAGTCTTCCCCGCCCCTCCGGTCTGCGCTTCCGAAGAGTCCTGTATCGACATGTCGGCACCGTTGATTGCTGACACGGCCACTTCCTTTCCTAAAGATCATCCTCCGGCATATCTGGACCGGAACATGGGTTAATCATATAGCCAGTACCTACCTGGCCTTCTCCAGCTCCAGCAGTCGGGCCGCGTGCTCCTGAATGCTCATGACCTCGTAGTCGTCTTTTTTGACCACGTCAATTGCCATCAGGGCGGCTGAGAATTCGGTGATGGTGGTGAACTGCGGCAGATCGGCAGCTATGGCGGCCACCCGGATCAGATAGCCGTCAGAACGGGAACCCCTGGAGCTGGGCGTGTTGAGAATCATGTCGATGGCCCCATCCTCAATAAGCTGAACAGGATTCCGGCCCATGTGCCTGACCCCATCCGAATCCGTGAAAGCCCGACCCTGCTCTTCGCCATCGCTAATCTTGTCGACAACGGCCACGTCGAAGCCGTACCGACGCAGGACGGAGGCTGTGCCACGAGTGGCACAGATGCTGAAGCCCTGCTCCAGCAGACGGGCCGCCAGCATGGGCAGCTGGCGCTTGTCCTCGTCATTGACCGACAGGAAGGCGACCCCACCGGTGGGCAATCCTCCTTGGTAGGCGGCCAGCTGGCTCTTGGCAAAAGCGTGGGGGAAGTCCCGATCGAAGCCCATGACCTCTCCGGTGGAACGCATCTCCGGGCCCAGCAGAATGTCCACAGTCCGGCCCACCGGAGTGCGGAAGCGCTTAAAGGGCAGGACGGACTCCTTGACCGCCACGGGCTGTCCGACACGGACCATGCCGCCGTCACCGACAGGCAGCAGCAGACCACTGGCCCGTTGTTGATCGATGGATTCCCCCACCATGATCCGCGCTGCAGCCTTGGCCAGTGCCGTACCCGTGGCCTTGGAGGCAAAGGGAACAGTCCGGGAGGCGCGGGGATTGGCCTCGATCACGTAGAGGGTGTTGGACATGAAGGCATATTGAACGTTGATCAGCCCCTGGACCCTGCAACCCTGGGCTATGGCCAGGGTGGCCTGGCGCAACCGATGGATCTGGTCGTCAGAGAGCGTGGAGGGCGGCAGGGTGCAGGCGGCATCGCCGGAGTGGACCCCGGCCTCCTCCACATGCTCCATGATCCCGCCGACGTAAAGCTCCTGCCCGTCATAGAGGGCATCCACGTCGATCTCTATGGCATCCTGAAGGAACTTGTCAATCAGCAGAGGCGAGGGCAGCCGTCCAGAGACCACCGTATCGGCCTTGGCCTCCTCCAGGGCCCGGTCCACGTAGGTGCCCAGCTGGTCATCGTCATAGACGATCTCCATGCCTCGGCCGCCCAGCACGTAGGAGGGCCTGACCAGAACCGGGTAGCCGATGGCATGGGCTGCCTCCTTGGCCTCATCGAGGGAAAGAGCGGTGCCGTACCGCGGTGCGTTCAAATGCTCCTTGGCGAGCACCTGGCCGAAGAGTTCACGGTTCTCGGCCAGGTCGATGGACTCGGGACTGGTTCCCAGGATGGGCACCCCGGCCGCCTTGAGCCTGGCCGCCAGGGACAGGGGCGTCTGACCGCCCAGCTGAACAATGACACCCTTGACCGGCCCCATGGCCTTCTCGGCCCGGTAGATCTCCAGAACGTCCTCGAAGGTCAGCGGTTCGAAATAGAGCCTGTCCGACATGTCGTAATCGGTGGAGACCGTCTCAGGGTTGCAGTTGACCATGATGGTGTCATAGTCCTTGCCCAGCTCCTGGACGGCATGCACGCAGGTGTAGTCGAACTCGACACCCTGGCCGATCCGGTTGGGTCCCGAGCCCAGGATGATGACCGCCTCGCGTTGACGGGGGCGCAGCTCGGACTCATCGGCGTAGCAGGAGTAGTAGTAGGGGGTGGCCGCATCGAACTCGGCTGCGCAAGTATCCACAGTCTTATAGACCGGGTGAAGACCGAAGGCCCAGCGCAGTTCTCTGACGACCGCCTCACCCTGGTCGCCCATGCCGCGCAGGTGGGCGATTTGCAGGTCGCTTAGTCCTGATTGCTTGGCTCGGCGCAGCAGGTCCTCGTCCAGGACCTCGGACTGGCGCACCTGAAAGGCCAGCCCGTTGATCATGCTGATCTGCTCCAGGAACCAGGGGTCGATCCTGGTAGCCTGGTGGACCTGCTCCACGGTGGCTCCGGCCCAGAAAGCCCGTTGGATCTGCAGGTAGCGGTGCTCGGTGGGAGTGCGCATGGCCTTCAGCAGCTGGTCGGCCTCGGCCTGGTCGGGCCGGGGACCATCCCAGGAGAAGGTCATGTGCCGCTTGTCGACGGAGCGCATAGCCTTGCCCAGGGATTCGCGGAAGTTGCCGGCCAGGGCCATGGCCTCGCCCACGGACTTCATCGAGGTGGTCAGGGTCGTGTCCGCCCCGGGGAACTTCTCGAAGGTGAAGCGCGGAATCTTGGTGACCACGTAGTCGATGGTCGGTTCGAAGGATGCGGGGGTTGAGCGGGTGATGTCGTTCTCGATTTCATCCAAGGTGTATCCCAGGGCCAGCTTGACCGCAATCTTGGCGATGGGAAAGCCTGTGGCCTTGGAAGCCAGAGCCGAGGACCGCGAAACACGCGGATTCATTTCGATGACGATGATCCGGCCGTTCTCGGGGTTGACGGCGAACTGGATATTGCAACCGCCCGTGTCCACCCCCACGCCGCGGATGATGGCGATGCCGATGTCGCGCATGCGCTGATACTCCCGGTCGGTCAGGGTGAAGACCGGAGCCACGGTGATGGAGTCGCCGGTGTGCACGCCGACCGGGTCCACATTCTCGATAGGGCAGACCACAACCACATTGTCCAAGCGGTCGCGCATGAGCTCCAGCTCATACTCCTTCCAACCCTCGATGCCCTCCTCCAGAAGAATCTCGTCGGTGGGCGAATAGTGGATGCCAGCACCGGCGATCCGCCGCAGCTCCTCGCGATCATGGGCGATGCCCGAGCCCAAGCCACCCATGGTGAAAGAAGGACGAACCACTAGGGGGTAGCCCAGTTCGGCAGCTACTGCCTCGGCCTCATCCAGGCTGTGAGCGATGCGGGACTTGGCCGACTCAGCGCCAGCCTGGTCCACTACCTGCTTGAAGAGCTCGCGGTCCTCTCCCCTGTCGATAGCCTCCAGCGAAGCGCCGATGAGCTCCACCCCGTAGCGCTCCAGCACGCCAGCCTTGCCCAGCTCCACGGCAGCGTTCAGAGCGGTCTGGCCGCCCAGGGTGGGCAATAGAGCATCCGGCCGCTCTTTGGCAATGATCCGCTCCAGGAAAGGCAGAGCGATGGGCTCGATGTAGGTGGCATCGGCCATCTCCGGGTCCGTCATGATGGTGGCGGGATTGGAGTTGACCAGGATGACGCGAATCCCCTCTTCGCGCAGCACCCGGCAGGCCTGGGTCCCCGAATAGTCGAATTCAGCCGCCTGTCCGATGACAATAGGCCCCGAGCCGATGACCATGACCGAATGGATGTCCTGTCGCTTAGGCATGTGCCTTCCCCTCCTTGGCGTCCTGCATCAAAGTGACGAACCTGTCAAACAGATAGGAGGCATCGTGCGGACCAGCCGCCGCCTCCGGATGGTATTGAACGGAGAAGGCCGGAATATCCAGACACTCCAGACCCTCGACCACTTCGTCGTTGAGATCGACATGAGAGACCCGGACACGACCATATCGGCCCTCACCATAGGGCGAGGGCACAGGGTCCCCCTTGGGAGCCTTGACTGCGAATCCGTGATTGTGGGCGGTGATCTCAACCTTGCCAGTGCTTAAATCCATTACCGGCTGATTGATGCCACGATGGCCGAATTTGAGTTTGTAGGTTTCGAAGCCCAGGGCACGGCCCAGAAGCTGGTTGCCCAGGCAGATGCCAAAGAAGGGCAGCCTTGCATCAAGCACCTGGCGCAGGAGGGCCACCTCCTGGTCGGCCGTAGAGGGGTCGCCGGGACCGTTGGAGAAAAAAACACCATCTGGATTGAGCAAGCGAATAGACTCCAAAGTGGTGCCCACGGGCAGCAGGTGGACCCGGCATCCGCGCTCGGCCAGCCGATGAGGAGTCATGGCCTTGATGCCCAAATCGACAGCAGCCACCGTGCAAAGCGGCTCTCTATCCAGGTATTTGCCACAGGGCTCCACCGTGTAAGCATGGTTGGTGCTAACCTCGCCGGTCAGGTGGGAGCCACCCATGGTCGGCGCCTGTCTGACTTGATCCAAGAGACCTTGAATGCTGGCATCGTCCAGGGCCGATCCAGAAAAAACACCGGCCCGCATGACGCCCGCTGAACGCAGGTGCCGCACGAGCCGGCGAGTGTCTATGCCGCTGATCCCGACGATGCCTTGATCTATCATCTCCCCTTGGAGACCGCCTGTAGCCCGCCAATTGCTAAAAGCAGGACTGGGTTCCCGGACCACATATCCGGACACCCATATGCGTGACGACTCGCCGTCCTCCCCGTTGACACCGGTATTGCCGATGTGCGGAAATGTCTGGACCACAATCTGTCTATCATAGCTGGGATCGGTCAGGGTCTCCTGGTATCCGGTCATCCCTGTGGCGAATACGACCTCACCGATAGTGCTGCCCAGTGCCCCGAAGGCCTTTCCCTCATACACCTGGCCGTCCTCCAGCAGAAGGATGGCGGAATCGGAGAAACGACGATTGGAGATGGTGGCGTTGGTGTCCTTCAGGTTCACCGAACCCCCTTGTTTGCTGTGAATATTCGCACCCATATTAATGACCCCCATGGATCATGCCGAACGGATTGTTCAGAGAATGGTTGAGCAAAGCTTGCCGCAAGCCCAGCTGATCTCCCGGCTTGAATATGGCAAAAGGCCGACCCGATGCCCTTACAGCCAGCTGACATCGTTCGGCCTTTATCCGGATCATTGCTCAGTCGCCTGACGGGCGATCCGCATCCGGTGTCAGTTCTTCTGGCAGGGTCAGTTTGAGCTGGTCCAAGCTGGGGGCCGACTGGCCGACCGCATGGTCAAGAACCTGGTTGGAATCCCCTCTTTCCGGTGTAGCTGTTGCCGATTCCGACTCGTTGTCAGCATGGTCATCCTCAGAGGAGACCGGCTCGGTGGATGCGACCCCTGCTTTTGCCTTACCAGATTCATCATCCGAAAAATCCGCATCAGCCTCGGCATCTGCCAGGGCAGCGATCCGATCGGCTTGATCACGACGAGACTGATGCTCATCCTTCTCCTGCTCCAGGGCGCTCAGAAGCCCATGGATGAAGGAAGGGGCGTCAGCATCCGAGAGGGTCTTGGCCAGGGACAGGGCCTCATCGATGGCCACCTTGTCGGGAACGTCAGGGTTGTAGAGTATCTCCCAGGCGGCAATACGCAGAATGTTGCGGTCGATGGCGTGCATGCGGCTCAGCGGCCACCGGGTGGAATGGGTTTGCAGGGCCTCATCAATATCCCGACGATGCCCTGCCACACCCTCAACGAGGGTCACAGCATAGGCAGGCAGAGGTGTCTGCGCCCCCGGCCGAACCTTGCGCTCCTCCAGCAGGGAGAGGAAATCCTGGCTCTTCTCATCGGCCTCATACAGAGTGTTCAAGGCCCGCTTGCGGGCTGTGGAACGTGCCATGGATACGTGGTTTCCAGACTTGCTCAGTTCTCGCGGCCCAGGTAGGAACCGTCGCGGGTGTCCACCTTGACCTTCTCGCCCTCACCCACGAAGAGGGGCACCTGAATCTCTGCTCCGGTCTCCACAGTGGCGGGCTTGGTGCCGGCGTTGGAGCGGTTGCCCTGGACGCCAGGCTCAGTTGCGGTCACAGTCAGCACCACGGATGCAGGCAGTTCTACGGACAGCGGGTTGCCGTCATGGAAGCTGATGATGCAGTCGGTGCCCTCAAGCAGGAAGCGCTCCTGATCGCCGACCAGGGTTTCGGGGATGTTGACCTGTTCGTAGGTGTTCATATCCATGAAGACGAATGAGTCGCCATCCCGGTAGGAGTACTGCATGGTCCTATTGTCGACGGTCTCGAAGTCCATCTTCATGCCCGCGTTGAAGGTGCGGTCCACGATCTTGCCCGAAAGGACGTCCTTGATGGTCGTGCGCACAAAGGCCGGCCCTTTGCCTGGCTTGACATGCTGGAACTTGATGACGGTCCAAAGCTTGCCGTCCAGGTTGATGACCGATCCGTTCTTGATGTCGTTGGAAGTCTGTGCCATCTTGATACCACCTCATTCTTATGAACGTTCCTTCGGAGGGCTCCTGGCCATCTGCCGAAAGCACCGGGCCACACAGGATCCAGCCCGCTCACGATAAATCCTCGCCTATTATGCCACGGCGCATGAACACCGGGGCTGGCCCGACGGCGAGGCCTGCCGGATATGGGCGGGGCCCGGAATCACAGAAAGGATTCCGGGCCCCGTCATCGGATTGTGTCGATAAGCGACAGGCAATCCTACTCGATGACCTTGGTGACTCGGCCTGAGCCAACCGTGTGGCCGCCTTCACGAACAGCGAAGGTCAGGCCCTCTTCCATGGCGACGGGCTGGATCAGTTCGACAGAGAAGGTGGCGTGATCGCCGGGCTGAACCATCTCCACGCCTTCGGGCAGGGTGATGACGCCGGTGACGTCGGTGGTCCGGAAGTAGAACTGCGGACGGTAGTTGGAGAAGAACGGCGAGTGGCGTCCACCCTCGTCCTTGGTCAGCACGTAGACCTCGCCCTCGAACTTGTGGTGAGGGGTGACGGTGCCGGGAGCAGCCACAACCTGGCCGCGCTCAACGTCCTCACGGCCGATGCCGCGCAGCAGCAGGCCGGTGTTGTCGCCAGCCTCAGCCTCGTCCATCTGCTTGTGGAAGGTCTCAATGGAGGTGACGGTGGTGGACTGGGTCTCACGCAGACCGACGATCTCCACGTTGGTGTTCACGGGCAGCTTGCCACGCTCGACACGGCCGGTCACCACGGTGCCACGGCCGGAGATGGTGAAGACATCCTCGATGGGCATCAGGAAGGGCTTGTCCAGGTCGTGGACCGGAGTGGGGATGTAGTCGTCGACGGCATCCATGAGGTCCTTGATGGTCTGAACCCACTTGTCGTGGTCAGGGGCATCGTCATGCAGGGCGCCATAGGCGGAGGTGCGGATGACAGGGCAGTCGCGATCGAAGCCGTTCTCGTCCAGCAGATCGCGGACTTCTTCCTCGACCAGCTCGATCAGCTCTTCGTCGTCGACCATGTCGCACTTGTTCAGGGCGACCAGGATCTTCGGCACGCCGACCTGGCGGGCCAGCAGCACGTGCTCGCGAGTCTGGGCCATGGGGCCGTCAGTGGCGGCGACCACCAGGATGGCGCCATCCATCTGAGCAGCGCCGGTGATCATGTTCTTGACGAAGTCGGCGTGTCCGGGGCAGTCCACGTGGGCGTAATGGCGCTTGGCAGTCTGGTACTCGATGTGTGCGATGTTGATGGTGATGCCGCGCTCCTTCTCCTCAGGAGCAGCATCAATCTGAGCGAAATCGTACTCGGGGTTGACGTCCGGGTACTCCTCGTGCAGCACCTTGGAGATGGCCGCGGTCAGGGTGGTCTTGCCGTGATCGACGTGGCCGATGGTGCCAATGTTAACGTGCGGCTTGTTCCGCTCGTACTTTTCCTTTGCCATTGTGTTTTGTCCTCCTGGACGTCTCGTAGGTTGCCTGCACGAACCACGCACAGAGCACTCGCTACATATTACTGGGTTATCGGGTTCTTTGCCACTTTTGCCCTCCGCCCAGTCAGCGCTACAAGAGTGTAGCGCCGACTTGTGACAGAAGAGCCTTTTTGCGGCGGCCCGCAGTAGCGGCGGACCGGACCGGCATTACTCGCCCCGCTGGGCCTTGATGATCTCGTCGCTGACGGCCTTGGGGACCTCAGCGTAGGAGTCCATCTGCATGGTGAACATGGCGCGCCCCTGGGTCTTGGACCTGAGGTCGCCAATATAGCCGAACATCTCCGACAGGGGCACCTTGGCGTCGATGACCTTGACACCGGTGGCGTCGGTCATGGACTGGATGGAGCCACGCCGGGAGTTGATGTCGCCCATGACGTCGCCCATGTACTCCTCGGGAGTACGGACCTCCACAGCCATAATAGGCTCGAGGATGACGGGCTTGGCCTTGGGAGCAGCCTCCTTGAAGCACATGGAGCCTGCAATCTTGAAGGCCATCTCCGAAGAGTCGACCTCGTGGATCTGGCCGTCGGTCAGGGTCGCCTTAACGCCCACGACCGGGAAGCCTGCCAGCACGCCGGACTCCATGGCCTCCTGCACACCAGCATCGACCGAGGGGATGAACTCCTTGGTGATGTGGCCGCCGGTGACCTTGTTCTCGAAGATGTAGGATTCGCCCTCAGAAGTATCCAAGGGCTCGAAGTTCATGAGCACCTTGGCGAACTGGCCGGAACCGCCGGTCTGCTTCTTGTGGGTGTATTCCTGGTTCATGACGGGCTTGCGGATGGTCTCGCGGTAGGCCACCTGGGGCTTGCCCACGTTGCACTCCACATGGAACTCGCGACGCATGCGGTCCACCAGGATGTCCAGCTGGAGCTCGCCCATGCCGGAGATCAGGGTCTGGCCGGACTCTTCGTCGGTCTTGACCTGGAAGGTGGGATCCTCCTCGGAGAGCTTCTGCAGGGCGATGCCCATCTTCTCCTGGTCGGCCTTGGTCTTAGGCTCCACGGCCACCTCGATCACAGGATCGGGGAAGGTCATGGATTCCAGCACCAGCGGCGCCTTTTCGTCGCACAGGGTATCACCAGTGGTGACGTTCTTGAGCCCGACGAAAGCGTAGATGTTGCCGGCGATGGCCTCATCGACCGGATTCTCCTTGTTGGAGTGCATCTGGAAGAGCTTGCCGACGCGCTCCTTCTTGTCCTTGGTGGAGTCCAGGACCGTTTCGCCCTGAGCCACCTTGCCGGAGTAGACGCGCACGTAGATCAGCTTGCCGTAGAAGGGGTGGGTGGCCACCTTGAATGCAAGGGCTGAGAAAGGTTCGTCCACGGTGGGCTTGCGATCGATCTCGACGGACTCGTCGCCGATCTTGTAGCCCTTGATGGCCGGCACGTCCTCGGGGCTGGGCAGGTAGTCCACGACCGCGTCCAACATGGGCTGCACGCCCTTGTCCTTGAAAGCGGATCCGCAGAAGACCGGGAAGGCTGACTGCTCGATGGTCATCTTGCGCACAGCGGTGCGGATCTCCTGCTGGGAGATCTCTTCGCCGCCCAGGTACTTCTCAAGCAGGTCCTCGTCCGACTCGGCCACGGCCTCGAGCAGCTCGGTGTGGTACTGCTCGGCCTTGTCCTTGAGATCATCGGGGATGTCGATGGTCTCATACTTGGCGCCTAGGTCGGCCTCGTCCTTCCAGTAGTAGGCCACCATGCGAACCAGGTCGACCACGCCGTGGAAGTCGCTCTCAGCGCCGATGGGCAGCTGCATGACCAGCGGCTTGACGCCCAACTTGTCCTTGATGGTGTCCACCGAGTAGTAGAAGTCGGCGCCCAGCTTGTCCATCTTGTTGATGAAGCAGATGCGGGGCACGCCATACTTGTCAGCCTGACGCCAGACGGTCTCGGACTGGGGTTCCACGCCCTCCTTGCCGTCGAACACCGCCACAGCTCCATCGAGCACGCGCAGGGAGCGCTCCACCTCGGCGGTGAAGTCCACGTGGCCGGGAGTGTCGATGATGTTGATCTGGTAGCGGTCCTCAGGATCGTGAGACTGACGGTTCCAGAAGGCCGTGATGGCGGCGGAGGTAATCGTGATGCCACGTTCCTTCTCCTGATCCATCCAGTCCATAGTGGAGGCGCCATCGTGGGTCTCGCCGATCTTGTAATTGACGCCGGTGTAGTAGAGGATACGCTCGGTCGTCGTTGTCTTGCCGGCATCAATGTGGGCCATGATGCCGATGTTGCGGACCTTGGTCAGGTCCGTGAGCACGTCTTGTGCCATAATTCCTTGTTCTCGCTCTCTTGGGATTACCAGCGATAGTGGGCGAACGCCTTGTTGGCCTCGGCCATCTTGTGGGTGTCCTCGCGGCGCTTGACCGCAGCACCCAGGCCGTTGGAGGCATCAAGAATCTCGTTGGCCAGCCGCTCCGACATGGTCTTCTCACGACGGGCGCGGCTGTAATCGGTCAGCCACCGCAACGAGAGCGTATTGGCGCGGTTCGGCTTGACCTCGACGGGGACCTGGTAGGTGGCGCCGCCGACACGACGGCTGCGGACCTCCAGGCTGGGACGAATGTTGTCCAAGGCGCGCTTGAGCACGGCCACAGGCTCCTGGTCGGTCTTCTCCTTGACCTGCTCCAGAGCGGTGTAGACGATGTTCTCGGCGATGGACTTTTTGCCGTCCAGCAGGATCTTGTTGATCAGCTGGGCCACCACGGTGGAACCGTAGATGGGATCGGGCAGGAGCTGGTGCTTTTTAGCTGGTCCTTTGCGTGACATGTGTTACTTGGCCTTCTTTGCTCCGTACAGGGAACGGCCCTGCTTGCGATCCTTGACTCCCTGGGTATCCAACGCACCGCGCACGATGTGGTAGCGCACGCCGGGCAGATCCTTGACACGTCCGCCGCGCACCAACACGATGGAGTGCTCCTGCAGGTTGTGGCCCTCGCCGGGGATGTAGGCGGAAACCTCAATGCCGGAGCTCAGACGGACACGGGCAACCTTCCGCAGAGCCGAATTCGGCTTCTTGGGGGTGGTGGTGTAAACACGGGTGCATACGCCGCGACGCAACGGGCTGCCCTTAAGCGCCAAAGTCTTCGACTTGCGAGGCTTGGCCTTACGCCCTTTGCGGACGAGCTGTTCAATTGTTGGCAACTGACTCTCTCCGATTCCTTCGATGAACTTGTCTTCGTTTGCACTGCGAGACCGCCGCACCGCAGCCGCAGTCGCTCCCAAAAGGAGAGATCAGCCACTGTCCACCGGCCCGATGGCCCCTGATCCTCCTGCTGGGCATTGCTGTCCGCACTCTTCGGATCCGGGGATACCCCGACGAGCCCACCTGTAACATAAGGCATGCTGTCGGCACACACGTTGAAAAGTATATCATCGGGGCAGACATGTCCATGTCTCGCACTTGGAAGTATGCTCTAGGCTGTGCTCGCTGCAATGCCGCACTGAAACCGTTAATGGGAGATCCTTGCACATGCCTTATATTTACAGATACCTATAATGAGGTACCCGTCTATGGCAGATTCCTACTATACACATATATAGGTATCCATATATAGGTATCGGAAAAACATATCTGGATCGGTAAATATAGTCACCAGAAACATCAATGCCAGCGTCTGGAAATGCTCTGACATTTGTGAATGGTCAGCGTCTACTTATCTTCCTTGTCAAGAGCCTGGCGGACGTAGTCACGCAGGATCAGGGCATGGTTGACGGCTGGGTCCTTGGCTGCATAAACCAGTGTTGTCCGATCATGTTCACGCGCGATGCTCAGCAGATCCTCTAGGGCGGGATTGTCATCCAGCTCAATGCAGTAGCGGCGTGCAAAGTCCTCGAAGCGGTCCGGATCATGGTGCCACCAGCGCCGCAGATCCGGACTGGGCGCAACATCCTTGAGCCAGCCGGACAGGGCTGCCCGCTCCTTGCTGACGCCGCGCGGCCAGAGCCTGTCGACCAGGATGCGGACCCCGTCCTCGTCAGCGGCCTGCTCGTATATGCGTTTAATATCCACCTGACCCATCATCCGCCTCCTGAAACCAGGGACCCGTATGATCCCCATGACTCCTTCGACCATGATATTGACTGAGTCTGCATTACGGAAGAGGCGGCGACAGCCATACCGGGGCGTAGGCTGATGAGTATGCTTACAGACGCAGAAAGGGTCAAGGCAGCCGGATCAAACGGCAGCAGACCGAGCCCTCGAGCCTGCAAATCAGCAAAACCGACCGGATCAGGGTCCAAGGGTCGACAGTGGCGTCGTTTATGGATACCCGACCAGATAGGCGGCTGGGCCATGGCCTTGATGCCGGGCCTGGCTGGGCTGCTGGTCGGAGGCCCAACCTGGAGGAGCCTGCTGCTCATGGTCGCTTGGGCTTTCTGCTACTGCTTTGAGTTCACGGGCTCGCGGTGGATGGTTTCGCACCGAGCTGCCAGATTCGCGCCACCGGCTTTGGGATACGCTCTGCTCACGGCTGTGACCGGGCTGATCCTGTTGGTCGGCACCCCTGGGCTCCTGCGATGGGCCCCGCTCTACCTGGTGCTGGGCGTGCTGAACTTTGCCGCCGCCTGGATGCGCACGGAGCGCTCTTGGTGGAACGATGCCGTAGCCGTGATTGCAGCCTGCATGCTCTGTCTGATCGTCGTTTCCTTAGGGTCACGATTCCAGAAGCCGGAATCGGGTCTGACAGGTGCCAACGCCGGCTACTCTGGATGCCAACCGAATCCTGCAGTGGACTGCTTTGCCAGCGGATTCCTGCCAAGCGCCTCCCTGCCATCGATCGGAGTGGTCAGTGCAGCGGTCTTCGCTGTGACCCAGTTCGGGTCGGTCATCTTCGTCAAAACCATGATCCGCGAGCGCGGCAAGACCTGGTGCTACCTGCTTTCGCTGACTTGGAACCTGTTCCTCTGCCTGATCGGGGTCGCCATGGTGCACACCGCAGGATGGTGGCCTCTGCTGACCGGCCTGGTTTTGCTGGTGCGTGCGGCCCTGCTGCCTGCCATCTCCCGTCGGCGCCGCATTCCCATCTTGTATGTGGGCCTGGTTGAATGTGCAGCCAGTCTGCTGGTCTTCATTCTGGTGGTCGCTCAGGCTGATGTGATGACCGCGTCTCTGACTAGTCTGCTCGGCGCATGACCGCAGGTTCATCCACACATGTCACCCACGTCACCCACGGGTTCGGGCCTGTCTGGAATGACCAGTCCCGTGTGCTGATCCTTGGATCCATACCCAGCCCAAGTTCTCGCGAGGCTGGCTTCTACTACATGTTTCCGCGCAACCGCTTCTGGCCTGTACTGGCCGCACTCTTCGACCAGCCTGTTCCGGAGCCCGATCCAGCTGTCCGCGCTCGGTTCGCCCTCAATCACCGCATAGCGCTCTGGGATGTCGTTCAGGAATGCGACATCTGCGGCGCCTCCGATGCCTCCATCACCGGGGTGGTGCCGACCGACATCGCCGATCTGCTGGATGGTGCGCCGATCGGCACCATTTTCACTACAGGACGCAAGGCCGGTCAGCTTTACCGTCGCTACTGCCTGCCGGATCTGGAAGAGAAAGGGCATCGACCGACGATGATCAATCTGCCGTCCACCAGCCCTGCCAACGCCGCTATGAGTCTGGCTGATCTGATCAAGGCCTACCAGCCCGTAAGAAAAGCGCTCGACAACGAAGAGCCTAAAAGGCAAGACAATCGCATCGACTATGTCAAATAAACAAGTACCGACTATAGAAGCCCAAGATGTTAGGAATCTACCCAAGGATGAATTCGTCTTCCCTGGTCCAGAACGTGACCGCCTGGTGGAGGCTATTCTGGACGGGCGCAAAACTGCTACGACCAGTCTTATGGCAGAGTTCATCCATGATCATGAACCACTTCCCTCCTCCGGCCGACGAACAGTTTTAGTGGACTCAGATGAGCAACCGGTTGCCGTCCTCAGATATGCCTCGGTGAGCGTGACCCGACTGGGCGTGGTCGCGCTGCAGCATGTTCTGAACGAAGGAGAAGGCCATAAAAGTCTGGCGGAGTGGCGAGAGTCTCATGAGTCCTTCTGGACCTCAGAGAACATGCGACAGGCACTGGATGATCCCGACTTCGCCGCCGACGACAAGACCCTGGTGGTGCTGGAAACTGTTTATGTAGAGGCCGTGGTCGTGAATTGAGCATGCATGCAATATACCAAGACAAAACCTGGCTTTTATCGCATGGGTCACACCTCACCGGCGTGCCATGTCGCGCCATCGTGTATAGTTTCATCTGTTGCATTGATCCGCATCGCGGGTCGATTCACCATGGTGGCTATAGCTCAGTTGGTAGAGCACCTGATTGTGGTTCAGGAGGTCGCGCGTTCGAGCCGCGTTAGCCACCCCACCACAAACCATTACTCCCAGTTAGCAAATCACAGGTTTTATACACTCTCAGAATTCATTCCGAAACCAAATGTGTGACCCATAATTGGCAAAAACAAGAATCAGCGGCGAGTCTTATATCTGCGCTCCAGGTCCCTTACTGTCTTCTCTGTGGCTCCATACCTGATGGCGGCCATGTCGGTCCTGATCTGCTGATGGAGTCCTGCGAGCCTCTGTTTCTCCTGCGGGCTGATGCCCGGCTGCTGCTCCTGGTCGATGACCTGGTCGAGCCTCTTATGCACGAGGATGGTGAGGCGCTCACGACGGTCTTCCGGTACGGGGATGTAGCTCGGGTGGTTGTCGGGTATCTGGCTGATGTCATCGGGGATATAGGGCATAAGTGGGTGATAGGACACTCTATACCGGTTATCCGGCCGTGAAACATCATATGCCCTATGTCGTGTACCAAAAGTAAACAAACAGATTGTACGCTGATTCCCATGAACAATCTACGCAAATATAAAATACTAATAACAAACAAAGGGATAAGCCTGAACATCATAGAGATTGTATGTATCTCTGCCCTCTTAGGTGCCATAGCATGGGGTGGATGCTGGGTCTTATTTTGTTTGTTTCAATCGATAAATGACCGTGCGTTTGTCTTTCCTCGTATACCTGGTTGGACTATAATTTTCTTTATTATTTTTGGTGGAGTTTATTTTGCATGGTTTGCTCTTGCACTTAGTGAGCCCCATAAGCTGAAATCTAAAACTGATGTCTTGTCGGCCTCTCTTGCAGCAGTACCAAATTCTATGTACCTTATCCTTGCTCTTATCGCTGTTTTCGGGATAAAAGGGAAACTAGATTACTATGCTTTCCCACTATGGTTAATGATAATTGCGACTGCTATCGTCATTATAGTTTCCTTTTATGATACTGCTAACGGACGTGATCTCCATTGGTTTGTGCGTACTAGTCTGTACTCAATAACCGGTTCTGTCTTCATGGCTTTTTTGTTGCGAAATGGATTTGCTATAGATGAACTCCCCAAAAATCCTGTTCTGGATTCCTTCATTACGAGTCTATTTTCTTTGTTAACCTATGAATACATGAAGCAAGTCATCAACGAGAGGATCTGCCCGGCAACACCTACAACTTTGAATGAAGAACAAGTTCCCGATAAGCAATAGATGGGTTATGGTTTTTATTCAATATAGAACCAGATGTTGCTAGAAATCTACACGCGCCTCCCAACTACATGGGTATCCTAAATCGGACTCAAATCAAGAGGCTCCGCCGAGAGGGCTTCCATGAAGTTAATATCTTATCATTTTTAAGCGCAAAAAATCGCCCCCATCCCGGTCTCCCGGAACAGGGGCGAAATGATATACAGCTTACTTTCTTAACTATCGTACTGGGTTACAGACAACTCCGAAGCCAACGGCGAAGAACACAACTGACGGGGTCCCTCGTGCCGCCCTGTCAGGAGTCAACAGGGCGGCACGAGGGACAGAAGCACACACCGGACCTACAGATGCGAATGGCACTACCCCGACGACTGATTACGCTGGGAGGTGTCATGCCGTGTCAGATCAGTCCGGCAGGAAACGAGGCTTAAAACTTATCGACCTGTTAGACGGCACAAGTCTGGTGCGCATATGCGTATCTTTCAAATGTCGACTGCACCTTGTACAAGCTCATTTTCTGGTTGTGGGTGGATTTGCTGCAACGTCCGCTTCGTGCTCAACACATCTCCCATGTCATTGGTCTTTTCCTCTTTTGAAACAGATAATCTGAATTTTGTCTGCCCGTCAACTGCATAAGTCGATACCGTCTGTATCAGAGATTCTTCAGTGACTTTAATCGCGAGAGAATTCCTTGATTTGATTGACTTTCTTATATACAACATTCTATCTGAACGTCGATATCCATCAATAAAACCGGTTATCACCTCATGCTCAACTGGCTCCGGCTCTGATTTTAGTGTGCCCCCTAGCAGAATCGCACCCTTGTTTGAGAGTCTGATCTTTTTTTTACCACCAGTAAACGTAGAAACATCACCGTATATATCCCAATTTGCCTTATCTGCCGTTTCAGCAATCCCCTTCAGGGCTCTCTTGACACCAATCGGCATTTTCCCAAGTTCCGCTTTCACCTGCTCCCCATCCCCTCCAGAAGCAACGGTCCATATGCTGACAACATCATTCAACGCAGAGAGGTCGGCTGACTCGACAATTCGCATACCTTGTAAAGTCTCATCCTGTTTATCACTCTTGTCCAACTGAGCAGGAAGCTCGAAAACCACGTCAAGGGATCCCGGTTGGATTGCTGTAACCAACAATCTCGAAGATCTCCTCTGGTTATTCGACAATGCTCTTGCTTGTGATTTGACCGCTTCCGCGAACCGCTCAATGAACTCAGCAAGAAACAAGGCGTCAGCCGTATGACTACGAAATGCGGATTGCTCTGCGATATGGACATGTGCAGTCGCTTCGGCAGGAGATGTCACCTGGACAAAAATCTGCTCCATCTCTTGATCGCCCTGTGCAGACATTTGCAATGAGACTAAAAGCGCTTCTCGTATATCGGCATTTTCCTCTTTCATAGCTGATTGTATGGCAGCGATATAAGAAGCTCTTAACTCGTTATCAATCCCGCTCATTGCCATTTCACCTCCAGATAGCGCTTCTTATGGATGCTTTCAGACACATACTGCTTTTTTGTGTTCACGCTCGACCAAAAGTTGTCCCAATACTCTAACAACTCAAGGCTATCCTCTGTCACCATGTATGCGTCCACCAACCCGTCACAAGGTCTATAAAAGCCTCCAGGAACTTTATGGCCGAAAAGCGGCTGAATCGCGTCGGCCGCCGTACATCTTGCTTGCTCATAGACATCTGGTGCCACAACCACTACGACATCAATGTCGTGAGGATTCTCCTTGGCAGTGATGAAACTACCATCAAGCCAGAATCTAACAGGGTGCAATTGGCTAGTTACTGCAGACCGCCAAGTCAAGTAACTCTCCCATATAATCCTGCGCCGTTGCGAGAACAGGAAGACACTCTCAATCTCCTGCTCTGTACAAACTAAAGGATTCCTCTTACCAGCATACTGCAGAACTTCCTGTTCTTTGAGTTCCTTCGTTGTCAGTAGACTCATAGCAATGAGTTTACACAAGATTAGAGAAAGACGCCCCCGCTCCGGTCTCCCGGAACAGGGGCGAAATGCTACATGTGAATGCTGTCTACTTGCCTGCCAGTCGTACGGGGTTGTAGGCGACGCCGAACCCGGCTGTGACGGCTCCCGCAGCCGTACTGATGAACCCGCCGATCCCGGGACGGCCGAAGCACATGAAACCCAGCCCCACCACCGAGGCAAGAAGGCCAAGCACATAGACGGCCGTGCGCACCGCGTCAGAAAAGACCGGCGTGTAGCCAGGCCGGCCCGACGCATGCTCCGGCATAGGATCGCTGCCTGTCATGGTCGTCTCCTTTCAGAAGGTCCTTGGTTGAGCCGGGCCTGAAGGGCCCTGACGGTCGCAGGGCCGAAACTGCCGTCCTGCGCCACCCCCAGATGCGCCTGGATGGCACGGATGGTGGCAGGCCCGAGCAGCCCGTCCCGGGCCAGCCCCAGCCTGGCCTGCACCGCCTTGATGAGCAGACTGCCGCCCTTGCCGTAGCTGCAGGACTTGAGCACAGGCCTCGCATAGGACTTGCCGTCAGGCATGACCCGCCCCGAGACCACCCCATCCACCCGGGTGCCCATGACCTGCTGCCACCACCTGACCGTCGCCGGCCGCAGGAGCCGTCCACCGTTATCTGGGGGACCGCGGGCTTCACGTCATGCGCAGGCCTGCCGGCAGGCAGACCCTTGGCTATGCGGTCGATGCGGGCCAGGTCGTACGTGCCCGGACAGGCGGTGTTGAACCAGTGCTTGTGCGGGTAGAGGGGCAGATCGCCGTAAACCGCGCGCAGATTACTGACCAGCTCCGCGACCGTCTGATAGTCGCCGTCACTCTGACGGGGGTTGCACTCGATCGAGATTGACTTGTCGTTGCCGCCTTCGCCCTCGCCCCCGGATACTGCACCCCCCTCACACCCGTCCAGCTCGCACCGGACAAGCCAGGCAGCACAGACATTGAAAGCAAGGCCGCCGACAGCCAGCACCAGACGCGGGCATCCTACACCGTAACCTTTAAAAGTGACGGCAAAACAATCTTCAGCCAACAAACCCTCACCATACGGATCAACTCCCGCCTGATGCGGGAATCCCTGGGGCATGAGGACGACGGCATCCTGGTCCGGGACGAATACGCTGCCTTGCGCTCAGGCCACATAAACAACCCTAACGAGCAAGCATTCGTCTAAGGTTGTGACCGTCTAGTATGGCACTTTCCTATGTATTGATACAGCAGCAACAATCCCTGATATTAAGACAAGGGCGCTCACACTGGAGTCTTCAGGTGCAGGCGCCCTTGCCGTATCGGCTCAGCGGACCTCAGTCACTGTGTATAAGATTTCCCATGCAAACGTGTGGCCTCCTCAGGCGTATCCACATCAAGAATGAGCGGCCCTCCCATATCCATGGCCCTGATGTCATGCATATCGTCATCATCAAGACTGAAATCTGCAATATTGTGGTTCTCGCGAATCCGTTCCTCATGCACGGACTTCGGGATGGCGCATATCCCCTGCTGGGTCAGCCAGCGCAATACCACCTGGGCCGGGGTCTTGCCATAACGCTGGCCAATACGCCTGAGGACAGGATTGTCGAAAATGTCCTGACGGCCTTCAGCCAGAGGCGCCCAGGCCATTGGGGCAACCCCTTGCTCAGCCATGACCTTTCGGAGTGCAATCTGCTGGGTGAAAGGATGCAGCTCAATCTGGTTGACCATGGGCGCAATTCGGCTGGAAAGAATCAAATCAATCAGCCGGTCAGGCAGGAAATTGCAGACCCCGATGGCACGGACCCGGCCTTGCTCGTACAGGTCTTCCATAGCCCTCCAAGACCCCTGATAATCGCCATAGGGCATATGGATGAGGACAGATCCAGGTAGTCGGTCTGCATCAACGTCTTTTCAAAGGACTGCATCGTCCCCTCGTAACCATTTTGCTGAATCCAGACCTTTGAGGAGAGGCTCACTTCCTCTCGAGGAATGGCTGCTTCACTCAGAGCATCCCCTACTGCTCTCCCGTTGCCATAGCAAGCGGCAGTATCGATAAGGCGGTAGCCGTCATCGAGGGCCGACGCCACCCCACGTTTGCATTCACTCAAATCATCTATCTGGTAGACTCCGTATCCTAATATGGGCAGTTCGAAGCCATTGCTCAACTGCAGTTTTGCATACTCTATCCCCTCCATGGTGATGTCCTCCTGCAATCTAACAAAGCATGGGAAGACAGTACAATACCTGCTGCATATGGCTACCGATTCATCTTCTGCATGAGTAGCGCACCAAACCTTCAGCCCCCCTGCCAGTGGTGCTACAGTATCTTGCGGAAGCTTCCCTTCCCCGGACGAGACGCGCCGTACCCGGATTGACGACGACGCTCATCAGGTCACTCGCGGAAGGATGTGGTTGGTTTGCTCACACTGGTTCAACTTATTGGATTTTTGCTGCTACTCATGGCCTTTGCTTCGAGGCAACTGCTAAGCCTGTCCAGCAGCAGTCGAGTCAACCTTGCTCTAAACCTTGTCGGCGCAAGCTTGCTGGCCGTCGATGCCCTGGCTAACCGGCAGTGGGCCTTTTTTGCCCTCGAATGCGGATGGGCCCTGGTTGCGCTATACGCCATCATTCGTTCCCACTTAAAAAGCAAGTCACTCACAACCAAGGATTGCAGCTCAGCGACAAGGCAGGGGCGGGGCATCTGCATCCAGCCCATAGAGGCGAACCTGGCCGTTTGCAAGGTTGCTGATTATACAGAGGTAGATCTGAACTCACCTTACGTTTTTACAGGACGAACCGACCAAGAGGCTTCATTGGTCTGTCCAGCCGAGATGGTTCACAGCCAGACTCTGGAACGCAGCGACGGATGGCGGGCCTTACGCATTCAAGGCATTCTTGATTTTTCGCTAATCGGCATCCTGGCGCCGATTGCCACCATCCTGGCAGACAGGGGCATAGGCATTTCGCTGTCTCGACCTACAACACGGACTATGTCCTTACCAAGGCCGAGGACTTCCCTGCCGCCCTGGATGCCCTTGACAAGTCAGGATATACAATCATCTGACTGATCACAGCAATAGCAGCGCTGTCCAAGAGTCAAAAGTTCAGATCATGACCGCCGATGCAGACCATGAATAAACAAACACCCTCCGTCGTTGAATATATTGCAACGAATTCAGCGCTTTTGCAGGCCCCCTTCGTCTAACTCTCTGTGCTTCACCTGCACTTGGTCAATATCGAAATGATGCCGATCTAGCGCCGGTCAATGTCACTTTTACGAGAAAAGGACACATACACTGGCCTCAACGGAGGTTGCTTCCTGAAAATAGGTAGGCTGCCAGATGACCTGCCACAAGTGACGCGGAAGCACAAGCCTGGAGGATCAGATGAGCAACAATCGAAACGAACATGCAAATAAGAACCAAGGCAGGTATGAGGGCAAATCCTCACGGAGCGACAGCACACGTGAAAGTTCTCAGCAAACATCCATGAACGACAAGAACCGCATGCCAAAACCATTGGAAACTGCTAATGCCGGAAAAGAAAGCCAAACAGCAAATGCACCCGAGGCGAAGCATGCATCAGAGCAAACAGGCGAGAAGGAAGGCAGGAATCCGTCCAACAAGGATTCTGATCATGGCGGACCTAAAGCACTAAATAAGCAGGAACGGGCCCTAGCCCCCGAGCGCGCACAGTCCGGACACGTAGACAGAGAGCATGATGGCCCCTCTCATGACAACGAGCCGAGCCAAACCAATAAGACTGCCGAGAAGCCATCTCAGCTGACTAAGGAAAGCAAGCCAGCCAAACCGCCCAAGGCGAAAAACCATGATTCCTTCTATCTAGGCCTGGCCTCGGCAGTCTTGGTCGCAGCTCTGGGCCTCAGCCTGAGCACCATGCCGATCTTCTTCTCGTTGCCTCTTGCTGCCGTCTTATTCGGAATCGGCATCTGGCTCCTCTCCTATGCCAGCTTCAAGTCTCCCGGCAAGCCAGAGGAAGAGGGAACGGAGGCTGACAGGCATACCAGGACGGTCGTTGTGGCGACGGTCCTTCTGGTTCTACAAACCTTCATCATGGATGTGTTCATCTTCACCCGCATGGGAACGATCAACAAGCATCAGAACGCCATCGTCATAGCTTGGATCATCGCCAGCATGATTGAAACTCTGGCTGCCTTCGCCCTTATCTACCATCACGATCCATTGCATTCCAAATCCAAGGAACCGATTGCCGATGGGAACCACGACAAAGGGGCATGAGACAATAACGGAATTACTACAGTATCCACCTGAGTCCTATCCTCAACTTGGATACTGTGAACAATCGAAATGTGAGAGAATCTCAGAACAAGAGCCTATAAAGAAAACTGTCCGATAAAGGCAATCGAATCAAATCAGATCAACCATTCTAAAGAAGGGAATATCAGCCTTGGAGCAGGGCGCAGAACGAGACTGCTCCGCGGCTGATGTTCCCGCAGTCTGCTCCCTGATACGCCTAATTTCAGCATATGATGTCAAAGGTGACAAGATGGCCGGTTGTAGGCTCCAGTCGGGCAATCTGCCATATTCGATCGTCTGGAAATCGACTAGAATAAAGACGGATAGTTGTCCAAAAGTAACGGACGAAACCTATATTCTATATCGAAATTATTCACACATCGTTGTGGAAGAAAAGGAAGGGTATGAGCGGACCAGAACAATCTCAGATAACTTTCGGGGTCCTGAATGAAACCAGCCATGATGAGTCGCGCGTGGCCTTGACGCCAGACATCGTGACCCGTCTGGCGAGGCAGGGCATCACCTGTCTGATGGAGTCATGCGCTGGAATCCGAGCCGGCTTCAGGGACGAGGATTATCAGCGAGCAGGAGCTGCAGTCACCGACAGGAATACAGTCCTGTCCAAATCCCAAGTCCTGGGATTTGTCAATAGGCCAGACACATCCTTGCTGAGCCGGATACAAAACAAGACCTGGATCATCGGCATGCTGGGATCTTTCTCAGATCAGGATTACATCAAAGCCCTGGACGAGGCCGGACTGACGGGTATCGCCATGGAACGACTCCCCCGTCAGCTCAGCTCTGCTCAGTCCATGGATGAAATGACCTCGCAGAACTCAGTCATGGGATACAAGGCAGCTCTGGTGGCTGCCGATGCCTACGGATCCTTCTTCCCCATGATGACCACTGCCGCAGGAACCATCCGGCCAGCCAAGGTTCTGGTTCTGGGCGCCGGCATTGCAGGACTGCAAGCCATCGGAACCGCCAAACGTCTGGGAGCCGTAGTCACCGCCTACGATGTCAGACCCGCCTCCAGGCAGGAGGTGGAATCCCTGGGAGCCAAGTTCCTTGACCTGGGACTGGATTTCTCCAAAGGTCAGGGCGAGGGCGGCTATGCGCGCCAGCTGAACAGCCAGGAGCAGGCTCAGCAGCAGGCAGCGGTGGATGCCAAGGCGGCAGGTTTCGATGTGGTCATCACCACAGCCAAGGTCCCAGGAGGGAAGCCGCCCAGGCTCCTGAGTGCCAAGGGAGTGGCCAATCTACACCCCGGAGCCGTGGTGGTGGACTGCGCAGCCAGCGATCTTGGCGGCAACGTTGAGGGGTCGCAGGTAGGAACCACGACCACGCATGAGGGAGTCATCATGATAGGTGCGCCATACTTGGCCAGCGGTGTGGCCACGACGGCCTCCAGCCTGCTGGCCAGGAATGTGGCGGACGTGTTGGTTCATTTTGTCCGCAATGGAGCGCTGAGCATCAAGGCAGATGATGGAATAGATCAGGCGCTGGTCGTAACAGGAACAGCAGAGTCTGGCGCGCGCGGAAGCACAGACGCGGCAAGCAGTGAGAAGAAAGGCCACCAGCAATGAATTCCTTGGTCATAGCAATTACACTCTTTATCTTGGCTCTGCTGATCGGCGTTGAAGTGATCGGCAAGGTTCCGGCCACCCTTCATACGCCTCTGATGTCCGGAGCAAACTCAATCCATGGCATTGTGATCGTCGGCGTGGTCATCATTGCAGCGGAGGCGCACTCCCCGCTTTCCTACGTCCTCATTTTCCTGGCGGCCATACTTGGTGCCATGAATGTGGTGGGCGGCTATGTAGTGACGGACAGAATGCTGGAGATGTTCAAATCATCGAAATCCGGCAGGAAAAAGAACAAAGACGACCAGAACCACCAGGCTTCGGCCGTCCCGGTAGCGAATGCTGAGGACGGGGGAGCCGACAAGTGAACACCCTCGACATCATCACCTGGTTCGTCTACCTCCTCTCCTCGGTCATGTTCGTCATGGGTCTGCACTGCATGAACTCCCCCAAAACGGCCCGCACAGGCAATAGGATTTCTGCAGCAGGCATGATCATCGCCGTAGCCATGGCCTTCATCCACCTGTTCGCCACCGGTTTCGCCTCCTCCCTGGCCATCGTTCTGCTCGTGCTCGGCATCCTGATCGGATCCGCAGCAGGGGTCTACTCGGCCAGGAAGGTCAAAATGACGGACATGCCTCAGCTGGTTTCCGTCTTCAACACGGTCGGCGGCGGCGCAGCAGCCCTGGTCGCCTTGAATGACATACTCACTTCCGAAGGTACCCCGACTCTGGTGGTGCTGATCACCGCCGGGCTCGGTGTGGTCATCGGTTCCGTCACCTTCACCGGTTCCCTGATAGCTGCCGGCAAGCTTCAGGGCGTCAGCCTGATCAAAAACCTGAAGCTGCCGGCCAAGGCTGTCTGGAATCTGCTCTTCGCCCTGCTGACGGTGCTCTGCCTGGTCATGCTCTGCCTGAATCCAGACACTCGGACCCCATGGGCCCTCCTCACGGCCATATTCGCCCTAGGCTACGGACTGGTCTTCGTCATCCCCATCGGCGGCGCTGACATGCCCGTGGTCATTTCTGTTCTGAACGCCTGCACTGGCACAGCTGTGGCCATGAACGGCCTGGCCATCGACAACGTCGCCTTGATCGTGGCTGGCGCACTGGTCGGTGCCGCTGGAGCGACCCTGTCCGTCCTGATGGCACAGGCCATGAACAGGCCTCTCCTGAGCGTTCTAGCTGGAGGGTTTGGCGGTTCCTCTGTCAGCGCCAGCCAGGATCAGGGTGCCCAGGGGACTATGAAGGAGACCACACCCGACGATGTGGCTGTCCAGCTGGTCTACGCAGACAAGGTCATCTTTGTCCCCGGCTTTGGTCTGGCTCAGGCTCAAGCCCAGCGCGAACTGGCCGACTTGGGCGAGCTGCTCAAGGGTCGTGGCGTTGAGGTCTCTTACGCCATCCATCCGGTGGCTGGCCGCATGCCCGGACATATGAATGTCCTCTTGGCCGAGGCCAACGTCCCCTATGAGGAATTGATCGACCTCGACGACATCAATCCCCAGTTCCCATCAGCCAACGTCGCCTTGGTGGTTGGCGCCAATGACGTGACCAACCCCGCGGCCCGCCGACCAGGGACCGCAGTATCCGGCATGCCCATCCTGGACGTTGACAAGGCCCAGCATGTTGTCGTTCTCAAACGAGGTCGCGGCAAGGGCTATGCAGGCATCGAAAACGAGCTCTACTTCAATCCGAATACGCAGATGCTCTTCAACGATGCCAAGGTCAGCCTTCAGGCGATCATTGCATCGGTCAAGGAACTTATCGCCTGAGCATCTGCTGGACGACCTGTCGCATATGCTGTAGTCAGAACCATGGCTCCAGATCGGTTTGGCTGATCCGGGGCCGATTATCGTCGAACAGGAAGGACCCGCATGCTGTCATTCGTCAACGACTATTCCGAGGGCGCCCACCCCGCAGTCCTGCAACGGCTAATCGACACCAACATGGAGCACCTTCCCGGCTACGGCAAGGATCGGTACAGCTTTTCCGCCGCACAGAAGATCGCTCAAGCCTGTGACTGTCCCCAGGCCCAGGTTTATTTCATGGCCGGAGGGACTCAGACCAATCAGGTCGTCACCTCCTGCCTGCTGAAGTCCTACCAGGGGGTGGTCGCTGCGGATACTGGCCATGTCAACGTCCACGAGGCCGGTGCCATTGAAGCCATAGGCCACAAAGTCCTCACCATCCCCAGCAAATAGGGCAAAATTCGCGCAGGAGATCTTAACGCCTTCCTTGATGGCTTCTACGCCGACGGAAACCATGAGCAGATGGTCTTCCCCGGCATGGTTTACATCTCCCATCCCACCGAGTATGGGACCCTCTACAGCCGCCAGGAGCTGGAAGATCTCTCGCAGACCTGTCGGAAATACAAGATCCCGCTCTACCTGGACGGGGCCAGGCTGGGATATGGACTAGTGGCCCCAGGAATCGATGTCGATCTGGCGGACATAGCCCGTCTCTGCGATATCTTCTACATCGGAGGAACCAAGGTGGGCGCGCTCTGCGGCGAAGCGGTGATCTTCCCCAGGGGGAATGCTCCCGAACATTTCAGCACCATGATCAAAAGAAGGGGGGCCCTTCTGGCCAAGGGAAGGCTCTTGGGAGTGCAGTTCGACGCTCTTTTCACCGATGACCTCTACCTGCGCATCAGTCGAAGCGCCATCCAGACAGCAGCGATGATCAAAGAGGCCCTGCGTGAGAAGGGGTATCAGATTGTTATGGATTCCCCAACCAACCAAACCTTCATCTGTCTGGACAATGAGCGCATGGAGGAGCTGTCCAAGCAGGTCGCCTTCGACTTCTGGGAACGCAGCGATGCAACCCACACCGTGATCCGACTGGCCACCTCCTGGGCGACGACAGTCGAGGACACCCAGGCTCTGACCAATCTGCTGTAAAAGCCGCTCAAGCTAAATCAGAGCAAACCAAGGCCATCCCGCCACCCCTTCCCTGCCGGTCATCCTCAGGGGAGGGATACTCATATATACGTGAACTTTTTCATCCGCTCTGTAGACACGAACAATCCCACATTGTTGGACATATCACACTCTTTCGGGATGAGTGAAAGCTGGCGTTCAGCAGGATTTTTATTGCAACGATGCTGATGCGCACACTCCCCGCCCTGAGCATAGGAACGGAAATGCTTCAATGATGAAAGGGAGCTTATGAAAGCCATTGTTTTCGAACAATTCAACACCTTCCCCACCCGCAAGGAAGTGCCGGAGCCGACCCCTGGGAGCGGCGGGGTTCTGCTCAAGGTTGCTGGGGCAGGTTGCTGCCATTCCGATGTATCCGTCGTCCAGGACTGCACGCCGGAAACCTGGAGCCGCACCAAACCGCCGATTATTCTGTGGCATGAGACCACCGGCTGGGTCGAAAAGGCGGTCCCCCGATGTCACGGGCTTTAAGAAGGGTGATCCGGATGCGGCCACTACCCTGACTGCTTGGCCGGCCAAGAGAGCTAATGCTCCAGCTCCGTAACCAATAAATCCCAGGCCTTGGGTCTGGGTCGCGACGGCGGCATGGCAGAATACATGACCGTCCTGGCCCGCAACCTGGCGCCGCTGGGCAATACGGATCTAATTGGCCCCCCCTCCTAGCTGACGCTGCCCTGACCCCCTACCACGATCCGGGCTGCCATGCCTCATCTGAACGACGGCGGAAAGCACGCTCTGGTCATTGGCCTGGGCGGACCGGTCCAGAGCGCCATTCAGATTCTTCACGCCCTGCCAACATGTATCGCAACAGCCAGATCGAGGCTGAGATCGAAACCTATGCGCTGGACAACGCCCTCAATGCCCGCCACAAGCTGGTCGACAACAAGCTCTCTGCCAGGGCTGTTGTAGTCCCGCACACCAACACCTGATCTTCCCTAGCGCGTAGGTGAGAAAGCGGATCGCCTGTCGGTCGGATTCAAGCATGGTCAGATTTGTGTCCTGACACCATTTTCCGCCTGCCTGCACTTGATGGCCTGTCATGGTCTTTTCACAAGGACCGTAACAGGGCATAGCATCCAACCGAGGGGATCAAACCCGCATTGTTTACAGTTCGTTCGATTGCGAAGCATCACTCAACAGCAAGTGGATCGAGAAAATACCGTTGGCGGATTCCAGCCTTATTGAACCGCCGAGCGAATCCACCAGGGAATCAACGATGCTCAGACCCAGACCTGTGCTTCTGATCTTGGTCCGTGATTGGTCCTCGGTCTGGAACCGTTCCATCAGCCTGTCTACATCGACGGCTCCGTCCCTGGTTTTGTTGCCGAAGTCCAGATGAACCCGCCCATCTTCGCCCTGGTGCAGGTCCACCCAGGCTGATTCCTCCGCATACTTGAGCCAGTTGCCAATCAGATTCTGGATTACCCGACTCATCATGGTCTGGTCCGTCGTTATTTCCACACCAGCTTGGATCCTGAGCTCCACCGTGACCGACTGTGCGGTCAAAGAATCGAAGGCGTTGAAGAGCTCCTGCTGAACCAGGGCCGACAGGTTCACCCTACTCAAATCCAGACTCACGCTCTTCTCTTGAATCAGATTGAAATCCATCAGGTAATGCAGATAGTGATCCACTGACTGCAGGTTGTTGAGAATCTTGTCCAGCTGCTCCTGGTCGTCCGATTCCTCTTTGAGCAGTTGGGCGTATCCCCTAGCCACGATCAGAGGGGTCTTGATGTCATGGGTCAGATTGGTCAGCATCTGTCGGACCTGTTTATTCTGCTCAGCCTGGGTGATCTGCAGCCGCTTGTTTTTGTTCAGAATGGCGTTGATCCTATTCGCCAGAGTGCGGATGAGTCCGATATTGGCCCCAGTTGTTACTAGGGCATTGGAGTCCGCATGGTTGATGAAATCCAGATCACTGCTGATTCGTTTGAGGTCGACAATCAGCAGTATCAGTTTAATCGCCAATGCTAGGGCGACAAGACCCAGAACAAGTGCAACCACCTTCACGGATTCACCTCCGATGACCCCTTATTCGTCGTCATTCATCGTCCTGATTTCCACCCGAATTCAGACCAGGTGAACGCCGATACCCCAGACCGACACGATGTAGCGCTGGCTTCCAGCATATTTGTTAAGACTGGTCCGCAAGGTGCTCAGGTGCACATTGAGAGTATTCTCGGCATTGATGTATGGCTGGTTCCAAACCTGCCTGTAGAGGTCCTCCTTCTCGAAAACCCGATGCGGATGGTCCATCAGAAGCTCAAGGATGGCGAATTCTTTGCGAGCCAGATCGACCCTGTGCCCATCAACGCTGACCGTGTGCTCCATCCGGTCCAGCTCGATCCCCTCGAAACAAATCCTGGCGTCAGATTCACCTGCTGTATCCGCATCCGCTTTCAGTGCCACGGATTGGCGCAGCTGAACCCGGACGCGAGCGCGAAGCTCGTCGATGTCGAAAGGCTTGGTCACATAATCATTGGCGCCCTGCTCCAAGAGGCTGACGGTCCTGGTCTTATCCTGGATGGCCGTAAGGATGATGAACGGCACCGAAGACATGCGTCGAATGGCCTTGAGGACGCTGTCCCCGGTGATTACAGGAAGCATCATATCCAGAAGGATCAGGTCGGGTTCCTCCTGCTGGAAGCGAGCAAAGCCTCGCCGCCTGTGGTCACCTGGATGATCCGATAGATCTCGCCCAGCACATCCTTGAGCAGGGACTGGATGTCCTCCTGATCCTCCACGACCAGAACCGTAGGCATGCTTTCTTCCTTTCACGGGTCACACTCATGTTACTGAAGCCGTCTCACAATGCCAGTCTCGTCCAATCGGATTTATGTAATTCTTAATGATTTCTTTGCCAAGCACTTAAGAAAGGCATTTTAGATTCTCTAATAGCGACACAAGAAAGGAACTCCATGGACGATACCATTCTGGATATTAGCCATGTCAGCAAACGGTTCGGCCGCTTCCAGGCACTAGAGGATCTCAGCCTTTCCATAAACAGGGGTGAGATCTACGGGTTGATCGGCGAGAACGGTGCTGGCAAAACCACCCTGATGCGTCTGATAACTGGACTCTCCCCCATGCAGAAGGGAACCATAAGGCTGATGGGGCGCACAATTGGCAAGAACAGGCGCATTCTGAGCAGAATAGGCTCAATCATTGAGGCTCCGGCCGCCTTCAAAAAACTGACCGTCAGCCAGAACAAGAAACTGACAGCCATCCAGCACGGGCTGGCCGACGACAAGGCCATCTCCCAGGCCATCGACTTCGTTGGTCTGGGCGAGAAGGCCAAGACTCGGGCCGCTCACCTCTCTCTTGGTCAGCGTCAGCGCCTTGGGTTGGCCATGGCCATCCCCACCCGGCCCGATTTCCTGATCCTGGACGAGCCCATCAACGGCCTGGACCCGGCAGGAATCATCGAATTCAGGACACTTCTGGGAAAGCTCAATAAGGAGCGCCAGACGACCATTCTCATCTCCAGCCACATTCTGAGCGAACTCTACCTGGTCTCCTCCCGGTTCGGGTTCATCAGCCACGGCCGCCTGATCAAGGAGGCAGACAAGGACGAACTGGATCGGATCAATCAGAATGGACTGTTGATCGACGTGGACCAGAGCTCCAAAACCGCCACGATCATGGATCGCCAGGGAATCGGCTCCCTTCAAGTCCTTGATGACCATCAGATTCTGATCAGGCAAGGGAATCTGGAACCGGGCCCCATCAACAGTCTTCTGGTTCAGAAAGGCATCCTGGTCAATCAAATCAGCCAGCAGAAGGGATCGTTAGAGGGATATTTCGCAGATCTGCTGAATAAGGACCCTCAAGAGTCGAGGAGGCAACAATGATTAACCAGATCAGGGCCGACTTTTATAGGCAGCGACACTCCATCGGCATGCTGCTTCTGCTGATTGCCACTGTGGCCCTCGGCATCGGGACCACCTGGAGCAAGAACACTGTGGGCATCAGCACGGGCGGGGAAGAATACGCTCATAAACTTTCGGAAATCCAAGGCCAGAGCTGGACCATCAGGACAGGCCTGCAAGCTGGTGTCGCCTCCGCCACGTCCCTGATCTACTTTTATATCGCAGTCTTCGTTATCGTCATTGGTTCGGAGTACAGCCAGCACACCCTGAAGAACACATTGACCTCGGGCATCTCGCGCATGCAATTCATCTTAGGCAAGTACACGACCATCCTGATTGACATCATCCTGCTGACCGGACTGGCCCTTGGAAGGAAGCCCGGAGTCGGCTGGGGCATCTTGTACAAGGATGTGGCCGTCATGACCCTATCGGTCAGCTTCTGCATCTCCGTCATCATCAGCCTGGGCATCGTCCTGTTCATCCTTACCCAATCCATAGTCATTCCAGCGGTGGTGATCGTGATATGGCCCGTGCTAATCGGCCTCATAGAGTTCACGGCGAAATGGAAATGGCTGCGATACTTCGACTTCGTCGGGTTCGGCCAACAGATTGTTCTGGACACTCTGAAGGCAGATCAGGTTTGGATCTATGTCGGCGTATCCGTGGGCGTGGTCCTGGTGGCCATCATCGGGTCGGCTCTGATCATATCCAAGAAGGAGATCTAAGCCAGATCAGGCTTGGCGACCTGCATGACCATCTTGGCAAAGGCTCTGACGGAAGCATCCAGGGAATAATGCTCCTTGGCATGTTCGGCGTAGCGTCTGGACCAGACCGCAAGTGCATCAGGATGGTCTATCCACCAGTCAACTTGCGCAGCCAGTGCCTGGGCCTTGCCGACCGGGAAGAGCGAGTGCTCAACCAGAGCGAAATGGCCGGCGGCGCTCAGGTCGGATTGTGCTATTACCGGGACTGCGCCGCAGGCCATCCCCTCTAGGACGCTGACCGATTCCAGGTCCGCGATGGAGGGATGGACCAGTAGATCGGCCTGTCTGAGCAGATCAGGCATGGTCGTGTTGTGATGGAATCCAATCGAGACCTGCGTGCCGTTCAGCTGCCTGGCGGCCTCCGCCTTCAGGCGGCGCTCCATGGGACCTGTGCCAGCTATGGTCAGGCTGATTCTGCGTCTGTTCCTGCACAGGGCCAGAGCACGGATCAGAGTCAGATGGTCCTTTTCCCGGGCCAGCCTGCCAGAGGCCACGACTTGGATCAGCCGGTCGGGTCGCTGCCGCTCGTATCGGCCCCGCTCATATCGGTCACCGGGGTTGAACCTGGGCTGGTAGCCGTTGGATATGACATGCAGGTGGGCCTTGTACCCATGCGAGCGCAAGAGGTCAGCCGTCAGCTGGGTAGGAACGTGGATGTGCCTGACGTGATCGTAGAGCCAGAATCGAAAGAGCCGGTAGATGGCCGCATCCACCCCGGGCAGGTAGCGCAATGGACCAGCTGAATAGGTGATGTTCTCAGGCTGAATGTGAAACCCGGCAGTCACCGGTATGCCCATGGACCTGGCCTGTGCCAGGGCGGCACGGCCGAAGGCGAAGGGTTCGTAAATATGGACCAGATCCACACCGGCAAAGGCCCTTCGGAAAAGTGCCGGATCAGCACGAGCGAAGCTCATCTGCTGTCTGGCCGCCACATGAGAGACTAGAGGAATTCGATGCACCCGCGCCGGATAGTCGGTCGAGCCTACCCCCACCAGACGGACCTGGTGCCCCAGCGCTTCCAGACCCTGGGCGTATTGGATGGCGGAGTTGGAGGTCCCATTGCCCCTGTTGCCGAAGGAATCCAGGACCAGGGCCAGCGTCAGGCGATCATGATCCCTCATCAACGTTCCCTCCGCTGTTCAACTGTTGCAGACTTGGGTCGAACCAGGACAGGGCGACCACCCGATTGCACCCACTATTAGTAGGAGAAGGCCGGGACGGCCGCCCCACGGTAGTAGCGGTTGATGGCATCAGCCACATAGCGACTATGGTAGGCGGAGACCAGAGCCTTGTAGTCGGGGTCATTTTTGTCAGCCTGTCTGGCCACGATGATGTTGACATAGGGATGATTGGCTGGCGATTTGAGATCGCCGGGCACCTGGTAGATGGCATCCTGGATCTTCATGCCAGCATCCAGGATGAAATTGGTGTTGGTGATTCCAGCCGCATAGTCGGGCAGGACCTTGACGATCCCCGGTGGATCGACCTGATCCAGGACCAGCCCACGCGGGTTGTCTACGATATCTTCGGGAACCGGCGTGGTGGCCTTGGGGTCTCGCAGACCGATCAGCCCGGCGCTGGCAAGCACCTTCAGGGAGCGGCCCAAGTCGATAGGATCGCTGGGTATTGCCAAACGGTCACCATAGCCTATCTGGTCAACGCTCCGGTACTTCTTTGAGTAGAGGTTGAGGGGTGAGATGTAGGTGTCGCCAATGGCTGCGAACCGGTACCCGTGCTGCTTGGACTCCTGCTCCAGAAAGGCATAGTGCTGGAAGGCATTCAGGTCAATCTCCCCGTTGGACAGTGCCTGATTGGCGTAACGCCCATATTGGAAGGAGCGGAGCTTGATTTTTATGCCGACCCGGCGCTGGTCCAGTTGGTGCTGAACGGCCTTCCAGATCTCCTCATCAGCATCGCCCACCAGGCCGATGCTGATCTCCCGCTGGCCGCGATCGGGCTGGTTGACCCTGACATAGGCCACTCCCATCAGGACGGCGACCACCAGGATGACGACCGAGACAGCTGCCAGCTCTCGCTTGGCCCTGGTTCTTCTGGTGCTCATATCCGTCCTCCTTCATTTGTTGAACCTATCGCATCAGGAAACCTTGAAAGCCGGCAGGCAGGCGCCCTTGTAGACATGGACGATGGTGTCGGCCACGGGCTTGGAATGGTAGGCTCGCACCACTGCGGCGTAGGTGGGGTTATTCCGCTGATCCTTGGTGGTGACGATGATGTTGACGTAAGGCTTGTTGGCCGGGTTCTGGAGATCGTAGGGAACCTCGTGGATGGCATCATGCACACTGCGACCTGCATCGACCACGAAGTTGGCGTTGGTGACCCCGCCCGCATAGTCGGGCAGCAGGTTGAGGATGCCAGCCGGATCCACCTGCTCGATGCGTAGATGCTTGGGGTTGTCCACTACGTCCTCGGGCAACGGGTTGGTGGCCTTGGGGTCGCGCAGACCGATCAGCTTGGCGTCGGCCAGGACCTTCAAGGCCCGGCCCATATTGGTGGCGTTGTTGGGAATGGCCACCCGGTCGCCGTCTTGGAACTGCGAAGGCTTGGCATAGCGCTGCGAGTAGAGGTTCATGGGCGAGATGTAGGTATTGCCAAGCACAGCCAGCTGGTAGTGGTTGGTTTTCACATCGTCCTCCAGGTAGGCGTAATGCTGGGCGGCGTTGAAGTCCACCTCGCGGTTGGCTGTGGCCTGGTTGACATAGATGGCGTCCTGGAAAGGCTTGAGCTCGATCCTGATGCGTTCACCCCGCCGATCCAGCTCTGCCTGGACAGCCTTCCAAATCTGATCGTCCGAACTGCCAATGACGCCGACCTTGACGACCTTGACATCGGCACCCACCTGGTTCAGACGGACATCGGTACCGACCACCAGCGCTAGCAGGAGGACGATGACCAGGCTGAGCGCCGCCAGCTGGACCTTGGCTCGGTTCTTTTTGCCGACGCGATTACGACCGACCACAATAATCTGACCTTTCCCGGGTTGCTCAGTGTTCGACGACCTCGGCCAGAAGCCGGCCGAACAGTTCGATCAGGGCGATGAAGATGACCAGCACAATGATGGTGGCGATGGTCACGTCGTTCATGGACCGCTGGTAGCCCAGACGGATGGCGAAGTCGCCCAACCCGCCACCACCCACAATGCCCACGGTGGCGGTCTCGCCCACCAGGCTGACGATGGTAATGGTGGTCACCCGGATGATGGAGGGGATGCCCTCACGCAGGTAGACGTGCCAGATGATCTGCCAGGTGGTCATGCCCATGGACTCCGCCGCCTCGACATACCCAGGGTCCAAACCGGCCAGGGCCGACTCGATCTGCCGGGAGAAGAAAGGCGTGATGCCCACGACCAGCGGGAAAATTGCCCCTTTAGGCCCGATGGCCGTACCCATGAGCATTCTGGTCACCGGCACCAGAGCGGCCGCCAGAATAATGAAGGGAATGGAGCGGAAGAGGTCAATCAGCTTGTCCAGAATGGTGAACACCAGGCCGTTGTGACGGATGCCATCACGTCGGCTGATGATCAGCCCCACCCCGATGACCAGAGCCAGCAGGAAGGAGATCACCCCTGAGACGCCGACCATGACCAAGGTCTGAACCATGCTGCTGAAGAACTCAGGCAATCGGCTCATGACGTTGGGGAACCAGGTGGTGAGCAGGGACGTCATGATTTGAGGACCTCGATTCCGATGTTGCGCGAGCGCAGGTATCCCATGGCCCGACGGATATTTTCCGGTTCGCCGCCCATCCTGACCACCAGACCCCCCAGGGGTGCTCCCTCCACCACATCGATGTCGCCGAAGATGATGTTGACGTCCAGGTTGTAGCGACGGCTGATGGTGGAGACCAAAGCCTCGGAGACCTCCTTGGAGACATAGGACATGCGCATGAGGATCTGCCCGGGCTCCAGGGCCACCAGGGGCGAATCGGCGGCCATCAGATCCTTGACCTTTTCCAGGTTGGATGTGGTGGCCACGAAAGACTTGGTCAGCTGGGCCTTGGGATCTGCAAAGACGTCGAAGACCCGGCCCTGCTCCACAATGACGCCCTGATCGATGACTGCCACCCGGTTGCAGATCTGCCGGATAACCGACATCTCGTGGGTGATCATGACCACGGTGATGCCCAGCTGGTCGTGCAGATCACGGAGCAGCTGAAGAATGGAGCGCGTGGTGGTCGGATCCAGTGCGCTGGTGGCCTCATCGCTGAGCAGGATATCCGGCTCGTTGGCCAGTGCTCGGGCGATGGCCACGCGCTGCTGCTGGCCACCGGAGAGTTCGGCGGGATAGTGGTCGGCCAGCTCAGTCAGCCCTACCAATTCCAGAAGCTCGGATACCCGGGCCCGTCGAGATGCACGGTCGCGGCTGCTCCCCCGCAGAGGAAGGCCCACATTATCGGCCACCGTCCTGGATGGCATCAGGTTGAAGTGCTGGAAGATCATGCCCGTACGACGCCTCAAGTCCCTGAGCTCGGCCGGAGCCAGATACTTGACCTCGCGACCCCGGACCTTGACGCTGCCCGAGTCATAATCCTCCAGCCCGTTGATGCAGCGGACCAGGGTGGACTTGCCAGCCCCGCTCAGTCCGATGATGCCAAAAATATCTCCAGTCTCGACAGTCAGATCGATGTCGGCCAGTGCCGTCTTGTCTTCGTCGTCGTCGCTGTGATAGGTCTTGGTCAGGTGCTCCATCCGCACCGCCGGTATCCGCTCGCTCACGTTCCCGCCTTCCCTGGTCGACTGCCTGACATGGTAATCGTCCCGGCGGCCAGTGGACAAGAAGGCCTCTATAGATGTCGTTTATAGGCATGTATCGATAGTCGGTGACAGAATATGAGTATGCGCGCATCCGGTCAGCAACGGATTATCAACACTATCGATCCAGGGAAGCGGTCGTTCGGCTCTCCTCTGGGGCCAAGACCCACACGAGTCCTTCTCCTAGGGGCCGGCGAACTCGGCCGCGAGATCGCCATGAGCCTGATGCGACTGGGGGCCTGGGTAGGTGCGGCGGACTCCTACCCTGGCGCACCGGCCACCCAGGTGGCCCATGTCGGCTACCAGGTGAGGATGAGTGACCCCCAGGCTCTTGAGGACCTGATCGAAATGGTCAAGCCCGATCTGATCGTGCCAGAAGTCGAGGCCATCGCCACTGACCGTCTGGCCGGCGCCGCAGCCCGGGGCATCCAGGTAGTGCCTGCCGCACCCCTGGCGGCCATGTGCATGGACCGCAGGGCCCTGCGCGTCTTCGCCCACGAGCAGGTAGGTCTGCCCACTACCCCCTATCAGTTCGCCAGCTCCCCCGAAGAGCTGGCCAGGGCGGCGGACCAAGTGGGCTACCCCTGCATGGTCAAACCTCTGATGAGCTCCTCCGGACACGGACAGACCCTGGTGCGAAGCAGGGAAGGTTTGTCTCAAGCCTGGAATTCGGCACTGACCCAGGGCCGGGCAGCCATCAGGCATCAGGGCGAGGCCGAGATCATTGTGGAGGCTCTGGCCCCCCTAGCGCATGAGCTGACCGTTCTGACCGTGGCTTCCTCCGCCGGCGTGGCCACCTGCACGCCCATCGGCCAGCGGCAGGAGAACGGCGACTACCGGCTCTCCTGGCAACCGGCGGAGCTGAATCCTGACATCTTGCAGCAGGCCCGGAGCATGGCCACCAGGCTGGTTCATGCCATGACCTCCCTGGCATGTCAAAGCGGGGAGACCGGGTGGGGGGTCTACGGAGTGGAGATTTTCGTTCTGCGCGATGGCTCGCTGCTCTTCAACGAGGTGGCCCCGCGCCCCCATGACACCGGCATGGTGACTATGATCTCCCAACGCCTGACCGAGTTCGACCTTCACGCCCGGGCCATCCTGGGCATTCCCGTCCATCAGGAGGATCTGGCCCTGAGTCTGCAGGAGGGCGCCTACGCGGTCAGCCGACCCATCCTGGTCAGGGGCCAGGGACCTGTCAGTTTCCAAGGTCTGCCGCAGGCCCTGGACCACCCAGGCACCGATCTGCGCATCTTCTCCAAACCAGAAGTGCTTGGTCTGCGCCGCATGGGCGTGGCCCTGGCCCAGGGTCCTGACCTGCAGACTGCCCAAGAACGGGCCGAAGCCGTGGCCGGCGATCTGAAACCTCAGGTGGGCTCGGAGATGTAACTCGGGCTTGCTATGGTGGTCATGTCCCAAGAAGTGCAGATGTTTCCAATTCGCAACAAACTCGAGGAAGGCGAACCGTGGAAAAGTTGGGGATGCGCTATCAAGGCAAGGCCAAAAAACTGTACGAAACGGATGATCCGAACATGCTCTGGGTTGAGTACACCGATCAGGCCACGGCGGGGAACGGAGCCAAGAAGGCCAATATCGAAGGCAAGGCCAGACTGAACAACAGGATCACCACGGTGATATTCTCCCTGCTGGCACGCCGGGGCATCCCCAGCCACTTCGTACGCAGCATCTCGGATACCGAACAACTCAATCGCCGGCTGGACATGTTCCCCTTGGAGGTCGTCATGCGCAACCGGGCCGCAGGCTCTTTCGCCCAGCGGTACGGGGTTGCGGAAGGCACCGCCTTGAAGCAGCCGGTGCTGGAGTTCTTCTACAAGTCCGATCCCCTGGATGATCCATTTATCAACCGGGATGACATTCTGGCCCTGGGGCTGGCTACCGAGCAGGACCTGGACATCGTCGCCGCAAAGACCAGGGAGATCAACGGGGCGCTGACCGACATCTTCCACGCCATCAACGTAGAGCTGGTGGATTTCAAGATCGAAATGGGCAAGACCGAATCGGGCATCATCCTTCTCGGCGACGAGATCACCCCCGACACCTGTCGGCTCTGGGCAATCGGCAATAATCAGAACGGCCAGGTCACCCACCTGGACAAGGACATCTTCCGCAGGGACCTGGGCAGCATCATTCCTGCTTATCAAACCATTTTGGATGGGCTGACCGAATTGGAGGAGCGCGAAAGCCAATCGAACGGCTGAATCGATCGACCCGGAAGCGAGCTTATCGCCTCCGGGTTTTTCATTGGTCCCTAACCAATCCATCACGAAAGGATCCATCGTGCTCTTCCGTGTCTATACCGAGAAAAAACGGGGCTTCGACCAGGCCGCCGAGAGGCTTGCCGAACAGCTTCGCACCCTGCCGGGCGTGCAAGGGCTAACCGGCCTGCGCGTGATCAACCGTTACGATCTGGAGGGAATTGACGAAGACCTCTTCAAGCGCTGCCTGCCCACGGTCTTCGCCCAGCCCCAGACCGATCTGGTGACCACCCGGCTGAAGCAGGCCCTGCGCATGAAGGGCTACGCGGACATGCCGCCGCTGGACTCCCCTATGCTCTTTGCCGTGGCTCCCCTGCCCGGTCAGTTCGATCAGCGAGCCGACTCTGCAGCCCAGTGTGTTCAGCTGGTCGGCCAGGGCGCCCGCCCCCTGGTGGCCACGGCCACCGTCTACCTGCTCCAGGGCGATTTGAATGCCGAGCAGATCGAGGCCATCCGCAATTACCTGGTCAACCCGGTCGACTCACGGTTGGTAAGTCTGGAGCAGCCCAAGACCCTGGCCATGCCGGATGAGGATCCGGATCCAGTGCCCGCATTGGACGGGTTCCGCGATCTGGATGATCCTGAACTTGAAGCGCTGATTGACAAGCTGGACCTGGCCATGGATCTGCCGGACGCCCGTTTCTGCCGGGACCACTACCGCCAAGAAAAGCGCGACCCCACCCTGACCGAGCTCAAGGTGATAGACACCTACTGGTCGGACCACTGCCGGCACACCACCTTCAATACCAGGCTGGAGCGGATCGAGGCGGACAACCCACGAGTACGGACCACGCTGGAACGATATCGGATAATGCGAGGAGAGCTGGGCCGTCAGAACCGACCTGAATGCCTGATGGACATGGCCACCATCGGAGCCAAGTACCTGCAGAAGCATGGCATCCTGAGCGACGTGGACCAGTCCGAAGAGGTCAACGCCTGCACTATCCGGACCAAGGTCGACGTGGATGGCCAGGATCAAGATTGGCTCTTCCTCTTCAAAAACGAAACCCATAACCATCCCACCGAGATCGAGCCCTTCGGCGGTGCCGCCACCTGCATCGGCGGAGCCATCCGTGATCCCCTGTCCGCAAGAGGCTACGTCTATCAGGCCATGAGAGTCAGTGGGGCGGCGGATCCTCGTCAGCCCCTGAATCAAACCCTGCCGGGCAAGCTGCCTCAGAGCCGGATCGTCCGTCAGGCTGCCGATGGTTACTCCTCCTATGGCAACCAGATAGGGCTGGCCACCGGGCAGGTTCGAGAAATCTATCACCCAGGCTATGCGGCCAAGCGGATGGAGGTGGGCGCTGTGGTGGCCGCCACCCCGGCCGACCACGTGATCCGTCGTCGGCCCGCACCCGGTGATCTGATCATTCTGGTGGGCGGCAGGACCGGCCGTGATGGGATCGGCGGCGCCACCGGAGCTTCCAAGTCCCAGAATGAAGAGAGCCTGGAACGTTGCGGAGCCGAGGTGCAGAAGGGAGATGCACCTGAGGAACGCAAACTCCAGCGCCTTTTCCGCCGCCCGGAGGCAGCCAGGCTGATTGAGCGCTGCAACGACTTTGGAGCCGGCGGTGTAGCCGTGGCCGTGGGCGAGCTGGCGGACGGGCTGAATGTGGACCTGGACCGGGTGCCGCTCAAGTACCAGGGGTTGGACGGGACCGAAATCGCCATTTCCGAGAGCCAGGAGCGCATGGCCGTGGCCCTGGCTGCAGAAGACGCGCCCGCCTTCATCAACTGCGCCCGGCAGGAGGACCTCGAGGCCACTGTCATCGCCGAAGTCACCGAGGAACCCCGGCTGCGGATGACCTGGCGATCAGAGACCATCGTGGACATCCCCCGGTCCTTCCTGGCCTCCAACGGCGCCCCTCATACGGCCGATGCCCAGGTAGCGGTTCCAGCTCCCTACCATGCCCCCTTTGAGGTCCAGGGCAGCCTGGACGCGCGCATGAGGTCCCTCCTTGCTGACATCAATGTCTGCTCCCAGCAGGGTTTGGCCGAGCAGTTCGACTCCACAATCGGCGCAGGCACCGTTCTCATGCCCTTCGGCGGAGCCCGACAGCTGACACCGGCCCAGGCCATGGTGGCCAAGCTGCCGGTGGATGGGCACACCACCACCGTCTCGGCCATGGCCTGGGGATTCAACCCCTGGATCAGCAGCCAGGACCCTTACACCGGTGCCTACCTGGCCGTGGTCGAGAGCCTGGGCAAGCTGGTGGCCTCTGGCTTCAGCCGTTCCCGGTCCCACCTGAGCCTGCAGGAGTACTACCCCAAGCCCGGCGACGACCCCCGGCGCTGGGGTCTGCCGGCAGCCGGCGTCCTGGGAGCTCTCCAGGCCCAGCTGGATCTTTCCGTGGGTGCCATAGGCGGCAAGGACTCCATGTCCGGCAGCTTCGAGGGCCTGGATGTGCCGCCCACCCTGATCAGCTTTGCTGTAGCCCTGGGACGAGCCAAGGATGCGGTCTCCCCCGAATTCAAGGCAACGGACCGTCAGGTCTATCTCTTGGCGCCCGACTACCAGGAGGACGGATTGCTGCCCGATCCGGAGAGCCTGCGGACCGTCATGGACCAGGCGGAGGCGCTGATCAGCCAGGACCTGGTGGATGCCGCAGCCACTCCGGGCTACGGATGCATCGCCCAGTCCCTGATGGAGATGTGCCTAGGCAACAGAATCGGGCTGGACCTGGCGTCAGGCACTGCTTTATCGGCGCTCTTCCGCCCCGCCTATGGAAGCTTCATTCTGGAGGCCTCTGGTCCGGAGCCCCTGTTCATTCAGAATTCCCGCCTGCATTTGCACCTGCTAGGGCACACCTGCGAGGACTATCGCCTTCGCTGCGGCAGCGAGGATCTGGACCTGTCCAAGCTTGAGGAGATCCGTGCCGAAGGTTTGGAAACCATCTTCCCATACCGCGGCCAAGGCGATCCGGTGCCAACCATCGGCCGCACCGACCGTGAGCCCGGCAGGCCTGCAGCGCGCAGGACCAAGGGAACTTCCAAGACCGCCCGACCCAGGGTGGTCATGCCCGTCTTCCCCGGCACCAACTGCGAGTTCGACTCTGCGCGGGCCTTCCGGGATGCTGGAGCCCAGGTGGATACCGTGGTCATCCGCAACCTGAACGCCGAGGACGTAGCCGAGAGCTCCCGCCGCCTGGCCCAGGCCATCCGCAACAGCCAGATACTGATGCTGCCCGGAGGCTTCTCCGGCGGCGACGAACCCGACGGTTCGGCCAAACTGGTGGCATGCTTCCTGCGCTCGAACCAGGTTGCCGATGCCCTCCAGGAGCTTTTGCAGGACCGGGACGGGCTGATTCTGGGCGTCTGCAACGGATTCCAGGCGCTGATCAAGCTGGGCATGGTCCCCTATGGAAAAATCGTCACCGGCTCGCCTGAGGATCCCACCCTGGCTGTCAACGCCATCGGCCGTCATCAGAGCCGTCTGGTCCACACCCGGATCAGCTCCACACGCTCCCCCTGGCTGAGCGCCTGCCGGGTGGGCGATATCCACACCATGCCCGTCAGCCACGGCGAAGGGCGATTCGTAGCCGAGCCTGGCCTCCTGCGCGCCCTGATCGACCGAGGACAGGTGGCCGCCCAGTATGTAGATGAGCAGGGCCGCCCCTCCATGGATCCGCTGGTCAACCCCAATGGATCCGACATGGCCGTCGAGGCCATCACCAGTCCGGACGGCCGGGTGCTAGGCAAGATGGGCCACACGGAACGCAGCGGCCCCGACCTGTATCTCAACGTGCCCGAAAACCGCACGCAGCCACTCTTCCAGTCGGGAGTGGACTACTTTGCCGCCTAGGGGAAAGGACATGGACCATGTCGTTGGAGCTTGAAGGCATCCACGAGGAGTGCGGGATTTTCGGGGTCTGGGGACAACCCGATGCCGCCCGGCTGACCTACTTCGGCCTGCACGCCCTGCAGCACCGCGGCCAGGAGGGTGCCGGCATCGTTTCCAACGACCAGGGGCACCTGATCGGAAGACGGGGCCTGGGCCTGCTCACTCAGATATTCCCGGACGACTCCAGCCTGACGCCGCTGACCGGGGACAGGGCCATCGGCCATGTCCGCTACGCCACGACTGGTTCAGGGTCCATCGAGAACATCCAGCCCTTCGTCTTCCGCTTCCATGACGGGGATATAGCACTGGCTCACAACGGCAACCTGACCAACTGCAACAGCCTCAAGGCGCAACTAGAGGATCAGGGGGCCATCTTCCACTCCAACTCCGACACCGAGGTGCTCATGCACCTGATCCGCCGCAGCCCCGAAAAGGACTTCATGGCGGCGCTCAAGCAGGCTCTGCGCCAAGTCCATGGCGGCTTCGCCTACCTGCTCATGACCGAGGACGCCATGATCGGAGCCATGGATCCCAACGGCTTCCGCCCCCTCTCCCTGGGCCGGCTGCCGGGAGGGGCCTACGTCCTGGCCTCCGAGACCTGCGCCCTGGACCTGGTCGGCGCCAGGCTGGTGCGGGACATCGGCCCCGGCGAAATTGTCCGTGTGGATGGTTCGGGCTACAGCATCGAACGCTATACCGATCAGACCTGCCTGTCCATCTGCTCCATGGAGTTCATCTACTTCGCCAGACCTGACTCCAATATTTATGGGGTCAACGTCCACTCGGCCCGCAAGAGGATGGGGGCCAGACTGGCCCGCGAGGCCCCGGTGGACGCCGACATGGTCATCGGGGTGCCCAACTCCTCCCTGTCCGCAGCCTCCGGCTATGCCGAGGCGGCCGGACTGCCCAACGAGATGGGGCTGATCAAGAACCAGTATGTGGCACGCACCTTCATCCAGCCCAGCCAGACCATGCGCGAACAGGGTGTCAGAATGAAGCTGGCCGCTGTGCGCGGCGTCGTAGCCGGCAAGCGGGTGGTGGTCATCGACGATTCCATCGTCCGGGGCACAACCTCGCGCAGAATCGTCCGCCTGCTCCGGGAGGCCGGGGCGAGCGAGGTGCATATGCGCATCGCCTCCCCGCCCCTGCGCTACCCCTGCTACTACGGCATTGACATCCAACGGACGTCCGAACTGATCGCCGCCAAGAAGTCCGTGGAGCAAATCAGGGAAGCCATTGAGGCCGATTCCCTGGCCTACCTGAGTCTGGACGGTCTGGTGGATTCCATCGGCCTGGGGCGTGATGCACCCTACCAGGGGCTCTGCGTGGCCTACTTCAACGGAGACTATCCCACCCGGCTTGACGACTACGAGCAGGGCTTCCTGGCCTCGTTGACCCAGGAGGACCGGGCCCGGCTGGAAGCGTCTAAGGGATCCTACGGGCTCGACATGCCCGCAAGGTCTAGGCAGGAAGCCAACCAATGAACACCAGCGAAGAGCAGGACAGACCGAGCAGAGAAAGGGGCATGCATGCCGAAGGCATATGAGCAGGCTGGAGTATCGGTAGAGGCCGGATACCAGCTGATTGACAGAATCCGCTCGCACACGGCCAGGACCCATAGGCCGGGCGCCGGTGACATTGGCGGCTTCGGCGGCGACTTCGACCTGTCTGCGCTCAATTACCGCCACCCGGTCCTGGTCTCAGGCACTGACGGCGTAGGCACCAAGCTGATGGTGGCCCGGGAAGCCGGCCGCCATGACACCATCGGCCAGGACTGCGTGGCCATGTGCGTCAATGACATCATCGCCCAGGGGGCCGAGCCTCTGATCTTCCTAGATTACATCGCCTGCGGACACAATGACCCGGCTCTGCTGGAGCAGGTGGTCAAGGGCGTGGCCGACGGCTGCGTCCAAGCCGGGGCCGCCCTGGTAGGCGGGGAGACCGCTGAGATGCCCGACATGTACCAGCCTGACGAGTACGACCTGGCCGGATTCACCGTGGGTGTGGTCGAACGGGAGTCCCTGGTTGACGGTTCGACCATCAAAGAGGGCGACCAGCTGATCGGCCTGCCCTCCTCGGGCGTCCACTCCAACGGATTCTCCCTGATTCGTCAGGTCTTACTGGACCAGGGGGGCATGAAGCTGGAGGATCGTCCCTATCAGCTTGGCGGACGGTCCCTGGGAGAGGAACTGCTGACGCCCACCCGCATCTATGTCAAGGCCCTACGCCCGCTCTTCGCCTCCGGCCTGCTCAGAGGCGCGGCACACATCACCGGAGGCGGCTTCGTGGAGAAGGTGCCCCGGATTTTGCCAGAGGGTCTGGCTGCCAGCTTCAACCTTGAGGCCTGGAAGGTGCCGCCCATCTTCACGATGATTGAAGAAATGGGCAGGGTCGACCATTTGGAGATGTACAACATCTTCAACATGGGCATTGGGATGGTTCTGGTCGTTTCCCCTGATCAGCTGGACCAGGCACGCACAATCTTGGACGAGGAGCAGGAGCCCTGCACCCTGATCGGACAGGTGACGGGCGCTCAAGACGGCCAGCAGGTCATCCTTAACGAAAACGGCCGTCAGCAATAGCGAGAGGAGCCCATCATGGCGGACAAGGTACTGGTCATCGGGTCAGGAGCCAGGGAACACGTTATCGCCACCACCCTGTTGTCCGGGGCAGGAGTGGATCGGGTCTGGTGCGCCCCGGGCAATCCGGGCATGGAGCCGGACGGCATCAGCCTGTTGCAAGAGGATTCCTCGCAACCTGAAAAACTGGTCGCTGCTATACACGAGCTGGGAATCGACTGGGTCTTCATTGGACCCGAGGCTCCTCTGACGGCTGGATTGGTTGACGAACTGCAGGCTGCCGGCATCCCCGCCTTTGGACCCGGCAAGGCTGCGGCCCGAATCGAAGGATCCAAGGGCTTTGCCAAGGACCTGATGCGCAGGCATGGAATCCCGACCGCTGATTATGCAGTCTTCCATGACCTTGAGTCGGCCAGGACCTATGTGCGCTCGCACGGCGCACCAGTGGTCATCAAGGCTGACGGGCTGGCATCCGGCAAGGGGGTGACGGTGGCGGCCGATCTTGACCAGGCCATGCAGGCCCTGGATGCCATCTTCATCGATCATAAGTTCGGGCAGGCCGGAGCCCAGGTGGTCATCGAGAATCAGCTGGTGGGTCAGGAGTGCTCGCTCATGTGTTTCGTCCGGGGTGATCAGTTCTGGCCCATGCCACTGTCTCAGGACCACAAGCCCGCATATGACGGGGATCGGGGTCCCAACACCGGCGGCATGGGGGCCTACTCCCCTCTTCCGCAGTTCGGCCCGGAACTGACCCAAAAGGCCCTGGATACCATCGTCGCGCCCACCGTCCGTGCACTGGCGCAGGAAGGCAGTCCATTCACCGGTGTTCTGTACACGGGATTGATGGTCACTGACAAGGGCCCTGAAGTCATCGAATTCAATGCGCGACTGGGGGACCCGGAAACCGAAGTAGTGCTGCCTGCCTTGACCAGCGACCTGGGCACAGCCATCCGCACACTGCTGGAGGGCGGGGAGCCGCAATTCACCTGGGATGACTCCCACAGCCGCTTAGGGGTGGTCCTGGCAGCACAGGGCTATCCCGGCAATCCCAAGACCGGGGTGCCCGTGCCCTTGATCGCTCCGGAGCAGAACCTCAGAGCCTACTACGCCGGAGTGTCCGGCTCGGCTTCAACCGGTCTGACATCCTCCTCGGGAAGGGCCGCCTTGGTCGTGGCCCAAGGCGACGACTTGGCCCAGGCAACCCGTCGGGTCTATGAACGTCTGGACGGATTGTCGATGCCAGGCCTCTTCTATCGGCACGACATCGGCCACCGCGGCCTGGAAGCCTAATTGGCCGAGCTGGTAGAGTTCTCGCTGTCCTTATCCTGGCTTTGCTCCTTGGCCTGCTTGGCCTGACGCTCCATTTCAGCCTTCTGCCGGGCGGCATCCGAACGGCGGGTGGGAGTGGCGTTGAAGCCGGTTCCCTGCAGGTAGCGTTTGCCTGCCATGATGTCGTACTGGATCAGTTTGTAGTCATTCAGGAGCTGCCGGGTGGCCCGGTCGAAGTCACGGGCGTTCATGGGCTGGCCCTGGGCATCCAGATAGTTGGTCTGCCCCGCAGGGATCCTGTTCCAGTCCTGGATCTGGTTGGCCACCGGAGGCTCAATGGCGCTGATCTTTTCGTGGAGCTCGGTCAGGAAGGCCGTGAAGGGCGAGACCTTGGCGCCCATGTGCTCGGCCGCCTGGGCCTGGAAGAAGTTGGGCGAAGAATAGGCGCTGTTGCTGACCTGCGATCCCGAGGAGTCCGAGGCCTTGTTGGACCAGATGAAGTAGTCGGTCAGATGCAGGGCCAGGGAGTTGCGCTCGTCCCAGCTGGCCGTGCCATAGATGCCGGGCAGGTGGTCCCCGTAGAAGACCACGGTTACCGGCTTGCTCTGGGAATCCAGGCTGTTCAGGTAATCAGCAGTGGCCTGATCGGTCAGACTGACCCCCTTGGCATAGGTGCGAATGGATTGCATCTCATCGTCGCCAAGAGGCATGTTGGGGTTGGAGGAGCTGACCGAGAAGCTGTTGTCGTCATACCAGTCGTTGTAGGGCATATGGTTCTGCATGGTGATGACCTCGACGAACTGGTTGCCCTTCTCGTCGCCCATCTGCTCTAGGGCGGAGTCGTAAGCGGAGCGATCACTCACATACTGGCTGCGGTCGATGCGGTCCTGGTGGGCTATCTGATCTGGGCCTGTCAGCGAGTAGAAGTGCGAGAAGCCGAACTTCTTGTAGTTCTCGGCCCTGGAGTACATGGAGGACTCATAGGGGTGGAAGGCCAGGGACTTGGATGGCGACCCCCAGGCCTGATTGACCGTGGGTATCCAATTCAGATGAGGGATGACCTGCTGGTAGGGGGAGGTCAGCGAGGGATCAAAGTTGGCCATGGACAGACCGGTCATGGCCTGGAACTCCAGATTGGCCGTACCCCCGCCGTAGCCGGAGGAGAGCATGAGCCCGCTGGTGGTACCCTCCTTGATGGATCTGATATGGGGCATGGGATCCTGGTTGAGCGCGACGCCCGGCACCCGCGTGGGATCCGAGAATGACTCGGAGAGGATGTAGACCAGGCTCGACTCATTCATATAGGATTTGCGGTCACGGTTGATGCGGTCCGCCGAAAGCTGGTAACGGTGTGCCAGAGACTGCATGGTGGCACGGCTGTAGCCAGCTGGCTGGTCCATGACCTTGGGTCGCAGCTGCCGGGAAAAGGACACGAAGACTCCGTTGCGCTGGGCATCATAGACCGAGTCCCACATGGAGGGCTTGTCGCCCATGAACTGCGAGAAGCGGTAGGCGAGGCTGCCGTAAGTGCCCACAGTGGACATGAAGAGCGCCACCACTAGGACGGGGACCAGGACACCTGCCGTACGCAGTCCAGCGCCTAGAGGCTTGTTGCCTGTGGCTATCGGGCGGCCACGACGGGCATCCATCCGTGTCGCCACCCAGCAGATCAATCCGAGAACAATCAAGGCAACAACCCCCAGCCCGATCATGATCAGGGACCGGGCCGGCAGGAAGGAGACTAGGTTGGCCGCATCGGCATGAAGGAAATCCAGATCAGAGGGCAGGACGGCCTCGTAGCGGGCGCGCACCTTGAAACGCTCGATGGTCGCAATGACCGCGCAGATGGCCAGGATCAACCCTGATGCCACCCAGAAGCGATTGGTCAAATAAGCCAGAGCCAGGTAGACCAGGCCTACAGCCAGCATATTGAGCAACAGGACGAACCGACGCTGGGTCCACATGGCCGAGATGAAGCCCCAGAAGCCGATCAGCGGGTTGGACAGCTCTACGCGGGAGCTGTTCAGGGAGACCCCCCACTGCAGGATGCCCACTGACAGGAAGTCAATCAGGATGAAGGCGAGGAGGTAGACCCACCCACGCACCTGAAGACGTCCGGTCATGTTCTGCATCCAGAATGTCCACCGGCCGGGCTGACGCTTACGATCCTTCACCGCTTGCTCCTGACTTTGGCGACTGGGCCCTGTGGGCCTTTACCGATACCTGTGCCATTGTTCCCATCAAGGACGACAAGGCCCGTGAAAACACCCCTTAGCGAACATGAAGAGCGAGCAGGCCATCAGGCCTTGGCGCCCGGCACCTGCTGGACCAGAGCGCTGATCCAGTCCTCCAGGTTCCCGTACTTCTCGGGGCGCTGCTCACTGACCTCGAAGACCGGCACATGCGCCTTCCGGGCCTCAGCGGCCAGCTCCTTGGAGGTTCGATTGACTTCCTGAACGTTGAGCACCAGCATGTCCAACTGCCCGGATGTCAGCAGATGGCGAAAGGCCACCAAGTCCTCGGGCGAGGGCTCGCTCTCGTTGGCGGCCGCCCGCAGGTACCCCTCGGGTGTCAGATCCTCCATGCCCAGATCATGACAGAGATAGTAGGCAGCCGATTCCGTGGCCGCATAGTGACGACCTTGGGTCTGCTTGCGCGCATCCGCAATCAGATCGTCCAGCCGGGTCTGCCGACCCTGCCAGTCCTGGTAGGCCTTGTCAAAATTGGCTTCGCGACCTGGGCGTAACTGCCGGTATGCCTCATGCACGGCCTTGGCGGCTGCTCTCCTGCCCTGGGAGGAGAACCAGAGGTGGGGGTTGTCGCCAGTCTTGCGCCCCGATGCCTCGGATACGTCGACCAACTTGGCCCGTCCGGTTTCAGCGGCCTTGGCCGCCCAGTCATCGATGCCGGCCCCGTTGACTATGACCAGATCGGCACGGCTGATTCGGGCGATGTCGGCCGTTGTCGGCTCATAGTCATGGGCATCAGTAGAGGTGTTGCTCAGAATGGTGTCCACCCGGGCCTGGTCGCCACCCAGATCCTCGGCCAGGGACTGCCACTGATTGATGCTGGCCACCACCTGCAGAGGGCCGGATCCAGAAGCGGATGGGGTCGGTTCGCTTCTTCCGCAGCCTGTAAGACTGGTCAGCAGGGTCAGTCCGGCCAGGAGGGCGACGACCAGGGTGCGGGTCCGGCGAAGGCGTGGGCTGCTGGCATGCATGGATGAGGGTTCCTTCCTGGCGACGGTCTGCGGCCTCTTAACGACCCTAGAACCGTTACTGAGATTGATTATCAATAAATCTACCATAGAACAACCAATGGCCAGAAAGGTCGCCTATACAAATGGCAGCCACCCGCCTGGACAATCCCTATACTGAACTGCGGATACGTTTTATCTGGAAGGAATTGCATGGGTACATGGCTGGCAAAGATCCATCTGACCCAAGGATGGTTGCCCGTGACGCTGTTCACCCTGGCGGCCCTGGCCCTGGTTCTGCTGGTGTTGACCGGACTGACCCATGGACGCTGGCGGACCCTGTTGAAACAGATCGCCATAGCAGTTGGCATAGGAGCCCTGGGATTGCTGGCCACATGGCTGGTCTCCGACGTCTTCATGCTCTTCGGAGTTTCCCTGGGCTGGATGGTCATCATCACCGTAGCCTTGGGCTTCCTAGCTGTGGGGTTCGCCGTATGCATCCTCATTACTGCACATGGATGGCGACGGCTTTTGGCAGCCCTGAGCGTCCTGCTCTGTCTGCTGTCCACCGGGTTGCGGGTGGATATCATCTATGGGGAGTTCACCACACTGGGATCCCTGTTCAGCGTCACCCTTTATCCTGACTATGGGAGCCACCAGGCAGCCAGACCGGCCATGAGTGTGGCCCAGTGGCGCGCCCGGGCCTCCCGGGGCGATCTGCCGGCCTATCCCCGCACCGGCCGCTCCTACAGCGTGCACATTCCCAATGACAGCTCCCGCTTCCTGGCCCGACCGGCCGATATTTACCTGCCGCCCGCTGCGTTGAGCAAAAAGCCTCCGGCCCTGCCTGTCTTCGTCCTACTGGCCGGCCAGCCTGGCAGCCCCGACCGGCTCTTCACCGCCGGATCCATCCCTGCCATGATGGATGCTTACGCCGCCAAACATGATGGACTGGCTCCAGTGGTGGTCTCTCCGGACCAGAACGGTTCCTCCTTCCACAACAGCCTGTGCGTAGATTCACCTGTCTATGGAAAGGCTGAAACCTATTTGAGCCGTGACGTGCCCGCCTGGATCCGGGCCAACCTGCCGGTCGACAGCAAACCCCAGCTCTGGGCCATCGGAGGATTTTCCCAGGGCGGAACCTGTTCCACTCAGCTGGGAGCCCGGCATCCCAACATCTACGGGAACATGCTCCCAGCCGACGGGGAGCTGGAGCCGACCCAGGGTCGACAGGACCAGATGATCCACGACTACTTCGGCGGCGACCGAAAACGCTTCCTGGCACAGGTTCCTGCCAAAGCCATCATGGAGCGGGCGCCATCGAACCAGCGGCTATTCACTGCCGCTGGTTCCAACGACAAGGAGTCCCAACACAATATGATGGTCATCGCCAAGGCCGCCGACCAGGCAGGCATGAGTGTGGAGGCCGTCGTAACCCAAGGGTCGGGCCATGACTGGCACACGGTCAAGACCGCCTGGAAGCCCGGACTGGAATGGCTGGGCGAATCCATGGGTCTTGGACCAATGTCCCAACCAGTCCAGGACTTTCCGGATATTGTTGAGATGAACATCAGCTGAAGCGCCGATACAGCAGATCAATAAAGATCATCAGCAGAAAGAGCCGCCGCAATCATGCAGACAACGAATAAGGGATCCAGACTGATGGAACCTTCAGCCAAGAGCGTCTTGCTGACAGACTTGGCACGATGGGCCAGACGCCACGCCCTTGCGCTGGCCTTCAGCTTCGGACTGATCCTGCTCAATCTGATCAGCTGGCTGCTGATCTGGCTGCTGCACATCCCTGGCAGAAACCGTCTAGGCATGCCTCTGTCCGATCTGATCATCCAAGAAGCGCACCGGCCCTTCCATGGACATGGCCAATTCTCTCTCCTGGTCCAGTTCGCACGCCTGTTGGTATCCCTTGTCATCACTCCTGGTCCTCTGGAACTCGTGATAGATGTGGCCTTGGTCCTGGTCATGCTGTGCATCGCCGAGACCCGGCTGGGACGCAGACGCACCGTGTTGGCCGCAGTCATCAGCGCCATAGGCGGCACGACGATCGGGTTGATTATCTGCACACTGATCAATGCTCTCCAGGATCATTGGACCTGGTTCATCCGTGTGCCCATGTCGCTCAGCCCCATCATCCTGGTGGTCGGTGCCCTGATGGCCTCCATACCCTTCAGCGACTTTCTCTGGCGCCGCAGGATTGCCACCATCGGTTACACCGCCCTGATCCTGGTCGTGCTCTACACCGGCAACCCTGGCTACTACTGCGCCCTGGCGGCAGCCCTGATCGGGCACTTGACCGGACACCTCTGGCACGGACCGGTCAAGGATGCCAATCCGCATGGCCACAGCGGCTCCTACGAGACCCGCCACTTGCTGGGAGCCGTCTCCACAGTCCTGGCACTTGGCCCCCTGGTCACAGTCTCCTCTCGAATCCGCGCAGGCTTCTTCACCCCCTTAGGCACGTTCCTGGGCTCAAACAGAGGTGGAAGCGCCACACTGTCCCGTTGCCTTGCTGAAAACAACCAGGCCAGCTGCTATGCCCAGTACGGTCTGGTGGCCGGCCATGGCCCCAGTGGCGTCTCGTCCCTGATCATGCCCACCCTGGTCCTGCTGGTAGTGGCCTGGGGAATCTATCACGGCCGCCGAGTCGCAGCGGTCACCGGTCTGGTCTTGAATGCCCTGACCATCGTCCTGGCCCTGCTCTATTTCCTGGTTTTCCCACTGACAATCAGCGAAGGCCTGCCCCAGGCCATCCGTCACGGCGCCCTGCCCTCACTGCTGATCATCACCCTGCCGCCGCTTATTTTCAGCTGGTTCCTGGTGCGCAACCTGGACATCTTCCTGGTGCGGACCAAGACTTCCCGTCTGCAACTGGGCTGGGCGGCCATCGTTCTGGCCTTCCTGGCCACCGCCATGGGTTATATGGCTTTCACCGCCATCAGTCCCGGCTCCTTCAGCCCCTGGCCCACCACGGGCAGAGCACTCTCCCAGCTGCCTGAGCTCTACCTGCCCAATGGAGTAGCTTCACGCTTCCTTCCGACCCTAGTGCCGCGCACCCCCACAGGCAGAATAGTCAGCCACGGGATAGGACTGATCTTCTGGCTGGTGGTCCTGGTGGTTCTGCTCTCCTGGATGCGCAGCTCGGTCATCCAGAACGGCAGCGAACGCCAGGAGGCTGACAGGCTGGTCGAGTACGGCGGCGAAAGCATGTCCTTCATGACCACCTGGGAGGGCAACAGCTACTGGTTCTCCCCTAGCGGCCGCTCTGGCATCGCCTACCGGCTTTTGCACGGCATAGCCCTGACCACCACTGGCCCATTCGGAGACCCTGACGAGTATGCGGATGATCTGGACGAATTCACACATTTCTGCAACACCCACTCCTGGTCACCGGTCTTCTACAGCGTTCACAAGCCACAGCGCGATCTGCTTGTCTCCCGCGGCTGGTCCACCCTGACAGTCGGCTCGGAGATGGTGGTCACGCCCAGCCTTTGGCAGACCAAGGGCAGGAAGTGGCAGGATATTCGCACAGCCATCAACAAGGCCAGGCGCGACAAGATCACCGATGTGCTGACCACATTCAACGATGCCTCCTGGGATGTCCAGTCGCAGATCGTGGACATCTCCGAACAGTGGGCTGAACTCAAGGCGCTGCCTGAGATGAAGTTCACCCTAGGTGGCCTGGATGAGCTGAGGGACCCGCGCATGGCCGTCCTCTACGCCGTGGACGGCCAGGGCAAGGTGTTGGCCGTGACCAGCTGGATGCCCACCTACCGCCAGGGCCAGGTGATCGGCTGGACCCTGGACTTCATGCGGCACCGGACCGATAGCCCCAATGGAATCATGGAGTTCCTGATAGCGCGAATGGCTGAACGTCTGCGCGACCAAGGCACGGCGGAATTCATGAGCCTATCGGCCGCTCCCCTGGCCGGCATGGACAGCAGCGAAGACGATGATCAGGGCGAAGATCGGACCGCTTTCCTGCAGCACGCACTTCATCTGGTGGCCGACCTGATGGAACCAGCCTATGGCTTCCGCTCGCTCTTCTTCTTCAAGAAGAAATTCCAGCCCAGCGAGCACCCGGTCTATATCTGCTATCCCGATCCGGCTCAGCTCGCTCAGATCGGTCTGGCTGTAGTTCAGGCCTATCTGCCCAATCTCAAGGCTTCACAGGCCTGGGATGCCATCAAGTCCATTATGCCCAAGGGCCGGGAGGATCACTGACGTCTGTCTGACCGGAACGGCCCCGACAGCTGCTGCACAGCCCGTAGACCTCCAGGGTGTGCGAGGAGACTGTAAAGCCGTATTCAGCCGCCATGGCCTTCAACCAGCCATCGTCGGGCGGGCTGATTTCGACGGTCCTGCCGCAGCGTTCACAGACCAAATGGTGATGGTGCTTCCGCTGGGCCAAGCAGACTCGGTAGAGGCGGATGCCTCCATGCTCAATGCAGTCCAGGCTGCCGGACATATGCAGGAAACCCAGCTGACGATAGACCGTGGCCAAGCCGATTCGCTGGCCTGAATCGTGCAGAAGCCTGTGCAGCTCCTTGGCTGAGACGAAGTCGTTCTGGGCCTGAAGAACCTTCCAGATGGCGTTCTTCTGCCGCGTCCGGCGACCGACGGATGAGCCAGCGTTCATGATGAGACACACTCCTTGGGCTCCACCAAGCCTACATCCGGATTGCCAGGACAGATGTGAGGATTCGGTTCATTCCAGGTCGGACCAGCAGCCTGTGGCCTCCAGGCCGTGGGCTGTCTGCTCCGGATCGTCGGTCAGCACCGTCAGGTGCCCCATCTTGCGGTCAGTGCGCACTTCGGCCTTGCCGTAATCATGCAGGAACCATTCGGGGTGCTCACCCAGCAGCCCCCTTACTGGAGCCACATGCTGACCCAGAACGTTGACCATGACAGCCGGGCTGAGCAGGCGAGGATTGGGCAGGGGCCATCCGGCGATGCCCCGGACGTGGGCATCGAACTGGTCCATGGAGCATGCCTCAATGGTGTAATGACCGGAGTTATGGGGCCGTGGGGCCAACTCGTTGACCACCAGACCGCCGTCGGGCATCACGAAGAGTTCAAGGGCCAAAGTCCCCGATAGCTCGAAGCCGTCGGCGAGAGTCAAGGCCATGTCACGCGCCCGATTGGCCACCTCAGGCTCGACCTGGGCCGGCGCCAGAGTCATGTGCAGGATGTTGTGACGGTGCTCGTTACGCACCATGGGGAAGGTCACGTAATCCTTTCCGTTGCCTGAGACCAGTATGGAGGCCTCGAAGGCGAAGTCCACGAACCCCTCCAGCACAGAAGGCGGAAAATCTCGGCCCTTCATCCGCGCTTTCAGGGCCTGCAGATCCTCCTTTGTCTGCAGAACTGCCTGGCCATGGCCGTCATACCCACCAGTGCGAGTCTTGAGCACAGCGGGCATTCCCAGTTCTTTCAAAGCCGCGTCCAGCTGGTCAAGACTGTCAATCTGCCTCCAAGGGGCTGTATCGATACCATGGCGGTTGATGAAGGTCTTCTCGTGGACGCGGTCCTGGGTGACCCTGAGCAGATCGGTCCCCTGGGGAATGGCCACATGGTCCCTCACCTGATCCAGTGCGTCAGCATCCACATTCTCGAATTCGTAGGTGAGTACATCGCTGCGTTCGGCAAGCCGCTTGAGGGCATCAAGGTCGCCATAGTCGGCCGTCTCCTGAAAGTCGGCCACTTGGGCCGCTGGAGCATCGGGCGTGGGATCCAGCACACCGATGCGGAATCCATGGTAGCGGGCGCTCAGGGCCATCATCCGTCCCAGCTGGCCGCCGCCCACGATTCCGATGACGGACCCCGGCTCCAAATGATCGATTTTCCCCCTGGTCTCCTCAGACAAGCTTGGCATTGGATGCCTCCACGGATCGGGCCAGCTCGGCACGGTAGTCGTCCAGGGCCTGAGCCAGTTCGGAATCGTTGATGGAGAGGATCGAAGCCGCCAGCAGGCCGGCATTGGTAGCCCCGGATGCCCCTATGGCCGTGGTCGCTACAGGAATTCCGGCAGGCATCTGCACGATGGACAGGAGTGAATCAACCCCGCTCAGTGCATGGGACTTTACTGGCACCCCGATGACCGGCAGCGTGGTCTGGGCCGCCACCATCCCAGGCAGATGGGCTGCTCCTCCGGCCCCGGCGATGATGACCCTTAAGCCCTGGCTCCGGGCCTGATGCGCGAACTCCGCCATGCGCCCAGGTGTGCGATGGGCGGAGATAACCTCCTTGGTATAGACGATAGCGAACCGGTCAAGCACCTGACAGGCTTCCTTCATCGTCTCCCAGTCGCTTGATGATCCCATGATCACCGCCACGCATGCCCCTTCATGTATATTGTCAGCCATCGGCCCTCCAATGTTCATGCACATTCGATACTACGCAAGGCCGGAGAGAAGCCGGCCAATCGTGACGGTCCTATGGATGTAAAGGCCGGGCCTGGTGAACATCGAGTTCTCAGAGGCTTCGGGCAGCCGACTTAGACCTAGAATCATCTGATTATTACCGAAACAGACAGGAGGGCTATGGGCAAGCTTCTGGACAGCATCGACTCCCCAAAGGATCTGAAGGTCCTCTCCCTGGAAGAGCTGAATCGTCTAGCCGATGAAATCCGTCAGCTGCTGATCCGCTACTGTCGGCGCCATGGCGGCCACCTGGGTTCCAACCTGGCCACCATCGAGCCCATCATCGCCCTGCACTACGTCTTCAATATGCCTCATGATCATCTGATCTTTGACGTCTCTCACCAGGCCTACACCCACAAGATTCTGACCGGTCGGCGCCAGGCCTACACGAACCCCGAGCATCAGAAGGATTTGTCCGGATTCACCTCGCCCAAGGAGAGCCCCTACGACGACTTCATGCTGGGGCACACCGGCACCTCTATAGGCCTGGCCTGCGGGATGGCCGCCCAGCGGGATGCGACCGGCGGCAGGGCCAACATCATCGCTTTCATCGGCGACGGCTCCCTGAGCAGCGGGCCAGCCTTCGAAGGGCTGGACTGGGCGGCTGAGCAGGGCGGCAACCTGATTATTGTGGTCAATGACAATGAGATGTCCATCGCCGAAAACCATGGGGGACTCTACAAGAGCCTGGCGGCCCTGCGTGCCAGCGGTGGGCGGAGCTCGGACAATCCCTTCCGAGCCCTGGGGCTGGACTACCGCTACATTAAGGAAGGCAACCGGATCAAGGACCTGATCGAGGTGTTCCGCCAGGTCAAGGATGCCGATCATCCGGTGGTGGTCCATATCCACACCCGCAAAGGCCTTGGGCTGGGGCAGGGCAGCCAAGGGCAGATCGGCCTGGCTTCCATGAATGAGAGCATTGGCGAAAAAGCCCACATGACTCCCCTGCCTGATTTGCCTGCCGAGGGACCGGTCGAGGCCAACCATTGGCAGGATGGCTTGGACTCCCTGGGCCGTCTGCCCAACTCACGAAAAACCTATGGAAGAATGGCCATGCAGGCTTTGGAGGCCAGGTTCCCGAAGGAGCCGGGCCTGGTGGTCATCTCACCTGCAACGCCGCTGTCCAACGGCATCGATCCCGACTTCCGCCAGCGTGCCGGAAACCATTACCGGGACGTGGGCATAGCCGAATCACACGCGGTGGCCTATGCCGCCGGCATCGCCAAGGCCGGAGGTACGCCTGTCGTCGCCACCTCGGCCACTTTCTTCCAGAGGGCCTACGACCAGATCGAACAGGAGATGGCCTTGAATGGCAGCGCGGTGACACTGCTGGTTTTCTCCACCGGTGTGGCTAGAACCGATGCCACGCATTCAGGCGTGACCGACATGGTCATGATGCGAGGCATCCCAGGACTGACCTGTCTGGCTCCGACCAGCGGGGCCGAGTTCCTGAACATGCTGGCCTGGGCCACTGGCCCGGCTCGACAGCCGGCGGTCATCAGGGTGCCCGGCGAGCGCACGCTGGCAACGGAACGGGCAGGCAAGCCAATAGCGGCGGCAACCTTCGATCCCACGACCGGAGACCAGCCATGGGATCGCTATCGTATCCTGCGGCAAGGCAGGACAGTGGCCCTGCTGGCTCTCGGCGACGCCCTGCCCCTGGCTCGTGACCTGGCTGATTCTTTGGAAGAATCCCTAGGGCTGCAGCCCACACTGGTGGACCCACATCGCTATGACCGCTTGGATGAGCAGACCCTGGATGTCCTGTCCGACACCCACTCCCTGGTGGTCACCATTGAGGACGGTCAGCTGGACGGCGGCTGGGGCCAAGCTGTCGCTGCCTACTACGGGCCTAGTCAGGTTCGTACCCTGGCCTTCGGAGCGGCTAAGGAATTCAACGACCGGGTTCCCAAGGCCACCCTGTTGGAAAGGTATGGCATGACCGTTCCTGCAATGGCTCAAGCCATATCGGATGCCCTTGTCGACCAGGCTTCATAGATCTGACCCGCCGGCGGATTCAGACAGTTATAATGAAAGAGTTTGGCCCCGTAGCTCAGCTGGATAGAGCAACTGACTTCTAATCTGTAGGTCGAGAGTTCGAATCTCTCCGGGGTCACCAGGCAAAAGCCCTACTCCTTATTGAGGAGTAGGGCTATTCTATTAACTTGATTCAGCAGCAGAAAACCCTCATGTGTGACCCATGTGTGACCCATAATTGGCAAAAACAAAAATCAGCGGCGAGTCTTATATCTGCGCTCCAGGTCCCCGACTGTCTTCTCTGTGGCTCCATAACGGATAGCGGCCATGTCGGTCCTGATCTGCTGGTGGAGACCTTTGAATCTCCGCCCCTCCTGCCTGCTGATGCCTGGCTGCCTCTCCTGGTCGATGATCTGGTCGAGCCGCTGGTGCAGGAGGATGGTCAAGCGCATTCGGCGATCCTCCGGGGCCGGCACATAGCCGGGGTGGTTGTCGGGCATCTGGCTGGCATCATCGGGAATGCACATGCCTTCGGATGACAGAGGCCTGCGCGCCTCCAGGAGGGATCCCCCCGCCGCCGTGTCCCACGGCTGCCAGAAGCACGCGCACACCAATCACACCCGCACCACGGCCGGCCCCAACCCCCAAGAACCGCTCATGCGGACACGCCGCTCAGGGGGGGGGGGGAGCCCCGAACACAAAGGGACCAGGGAATCAGGCATCCCTCATATCCCACTGGTAGACCGTCGCCTCGGGGCGCGGGCCCATGTCCATCAGCTGCTGCGAAGTGTACATCGAACCCTTCGCGGACCCATTCAACGCCACCCACCGGGAGGAAGCCACAACCTGCGACGACCCCGGCACAAGGCTGCCCGCAACCGGCACATCCGGCAGACCGGAATTCGCCATCCAGTGGTAGGCATCACGCGGCAGCACCAGCGTATGAAGCGACGTTGTCCCCGCGAACATGTCCTCAGAATGGACATGCGTGTAAGGAGGATTCTCCTCCGGGGAGGCGCTGCTTAATGCCGAAAGGTCAAGAAAGGACAGGGATGAAGCCCCGTCGAACATATGCTCCAACCTCGTCTCATGCTCATCCCCAGCTGGCGTGAATCTCACACTTATGCAAGAACCGCGGAAATTGACGTCGGTCAGGGATCTATCCCCCGCGAACATGTAATCCGCACGCGTGACTTCCCCAATGCTGGTATGGCTCATATTCACCGATACCAGGGCGGGATCATTGGCGAACATGTGCCCGATATACTTCACGGCGGAATACTCACTATAGCTCATGTCCACGCTCACCAGCGAGGGGTCATCGGCGAACATGTACACCATGGAGTCAAAACCGCCGTTGTAGGCGGCGATGTGATCGAGGTTGATGTATTTCAGTCTCCCGCAATCCCTGAACATATAGGCCGTCTCCTGATTGCTCAACAGGCTCCAGCCGCTTGTGTCCAGGTTATCCAGCATGGCATCATGCTCGAACATATGAGCGGTGTAGGAGAGGGTCTTCGTGTTCCAATCCCTGACATCCAGATACTGCAACGAGGTGTCGCCCCTGAACATCCCGGCCGCGTCAACCAGTTTTCCCACATCCCACCGGCCGACGTCCAGGAAGGTCAGCATCGAATCGTTCTCGAACATCCCCTGCGTTTCATGCATCGGGTCAGCCTCGTTGTACTGGACATCGCCACGGTCATACTGGTCCTCACCGCCCCATCCCGTCTGAGAGACTTTGCTCGTATTCCAGTTGCCCACGTCCAGGCTCCTGAGCGACCGACAGTTCTTGAACATCGCTGCCGCGTTAGTCACGTTGCTCATGTCCCAGCCGCCCACGTCGACGCTCTGCAAAGCCACGTCATCCTCGAACATCCGATACGTCGACGTGACCTTGCTGACATCAAGGTTCCCGCCGCCCTCGATCCTCAACAGCGAGGGAAGCCCAGCGAACAGGTGTTCACCATATGCGGCTGCCACGCCGGGGTCGATGCGGATCACGGACAGGCCCGACCCCTTGTCCGGCAGCATGTCAGCAACCGAATCCCCGGAGTACCAATCGCCCGGGGAATAAGTCTTGCCTATGGTTCCGGCATGCAGGGTCAGCACCCGTTGACCGTTCTCCACCCGGTACTCCCAGGGGCTGGACCCCCACATGCCCGACCCCACCAGCCCGTCAGGCTCCGCCGACCGAGCGGCCGCAGGCGCCACAGGCTCCACCACCGGCCTGGCCGCCTTCGCAGCCGCAGCCAGCCGGGCCGGATCCTTCCTCGCCTTGGCCTCACGGACAGCACGGGCAGCCGCAGGCGGCAACGAGCCGCCGCCCCCGTCCGCACGAGCCGGCGCCACCGGACCCAACGCCGCCAGCATCCCCACACAAGCCACAGCACCCACAGCAAGAGCCGGGAGCCTTGTCAACAATCCCCTTCGAACACCAGACATATCCACCCCCACTAACAATCGACCCGCAGACACCGCGGCATCACATCGTTTTCACAATACCACCACAAGCCAGCCATACACGGACCCCACCCCGGGAATAATAAAAACGCCCTCGCTCCGGTCTCCCGAAACAAGGGCGTCTTGTTGCATGTGAATGGTGCCTACTTGTCTGCCAGTCGTACGGGGTTGTAGGCGACGCCGAACCCGGCTGTGACGGCTCCCGCGGCCGTCGAGATGAACCCGCCGATCCCGGGGCGGCCGAAGCACATGAAACCCAGCCCCACCACCGAGGCAAGAAGGCCAAGCACATAGACGGCCGTGCGCACCGCGTCAGAAAAGACCGGCGTGTAGCCAGGCCGGCCCGACGCATGCTCCGGCATAGGATCGCTGCCTGTCACGGCTGTCCTCCTTTCAGAAGGTCCTTGGTTGAGCCGAGCCTGGAGGGCCCTGACGGTCGCAGGGCCGAAACTGCCGTCCCGGGCCAACCCCAGCCTGGCCTGCACCGCACGGACCAGCTGGCTCCCATACCCCCCATACGTGCAGGAGACAAGGCTCGGCCAGGCATAAGCGCGCCCGTCAGGCTTCACCTGGCCGGAAACCACCCCGTCCACCGGAGTGCCCATAACCTGCTGCCACCGTCTGACCGTGGCCGGCCCGCAGGAGCCGTCCACCGCAATCCGAGGCACAACAGGATCCGGAGCCAGCCCAGGCTTGCCCGCAGGCAAGACGCGCGCCAAACGATCGATGCGCGCCAGGTCATACGCGCCCGGACAAGCCGTGTCACATTGGGTTACACCCTGATATGCCAACAGCAGCGGCCAATGGCTACCCTAACGCGGATCGGTCTTGGCAAACTTCAAACGCCTCAGGAGGACCACAGAATCTCTGCGACCAAACCGCGTATGCACCTCCAATCCAACGGCGCCAGCGGACCGGCCCAAATTCACCCTTGGCAACTTCTGGCCCAGTATGTCAGCAGGCCGGGCATGTCTAACAAATCGAAGTCACGGCGGCCATCCTGACTTCTTCCTAGGCGGCTTCGGCATACACAACTGTCATCTGGGCAAGAAACGGGCGTGGGGTTGCGCAACTGCTGATCACCATCTTCGTTCTCTTCATCGGCCCTCTCACCTCTTCAATCTGGGCCATCGTTGAAGGTGCGCAGATTCTTGGCTCACATCCAGGCTCGCCTTGCCGCATGGACCGCAAAGGACTCCAGCTGCAGGATTGAAAACGACAGACAATCAGCAGAGCACGGCACAGATGTCGCTTGATTACATCATGACACCCGCAGGATGCCATGCGCGCCTTTTTCGGCCAGACTCATGACGTGGTTGACTATGGAGTAGTCGCCGGGCTGATCGACCTTGAGCTCTACAAAGCCGCCTTGAGCAGGCAGCAGGGGCAGGACCTGCGCTCCGGCCGATGAAGGACCGGCGGAATTCGCACCTGCGCTTCCGCCAATCAGGTAGCGGCCCTCAGTCCAGACCGTATCGAACTGGGTTCCCACGATATGGAAGGACAGCGGCTGGTTGGGGCCGGCATCCAGAACCCAGATGCGGACCCTTTGCCCCTTCTCCAGCTTGAGAGGGTGGGCGTCATATTGAAAGGCCCGACCGTTGAAAGTCATGATATCCGGGTTCATGGCCGCAACCTTTTCAGCATCGGCAGTCCCTCCATCGGACCCCAGATAGATCTCGGACTGGACCAGAACATATTCAGCAGCCACTGGCGGCAGGGTGCCGTCATCCACGACCAGGACCCCGTACATGCCGTTGGCTATATGGTTTGACATGGGGTCGCTGTTGCAGTGATACATCCAGATGCCAGCCCGACCAGCAGTGAAGGTGTACAGGAGCTCCTTGCCTGGCTCTATGTTGCGCATCATGGTCTGGGGGACGGCCGGGCCGGCATGAAAGTCAATGGAATGGCTCATGCTTCCCTTGTTTCTGATGGTTACTTCAAAGGTGTCTCCCACCCGGCCTCTGAGCACTGGACCTTGAGCCAGGGGCCGCGAACCCTTATCGCGTGGATCACTCGCATCGTCGAAGCTCCAGACCGTCCGCTCAATCCCTGCTGCCACCGGCTCCTTGCGCTCCTTGACGTCCAGCGTGTACTTTCTGATTCCAGCCTTCCCCTGATTGTCCAGCGGCGGAAGGGCGGCGTGGGCAGGGTCGCTCTTCTCTGCCTGCGACTTGAGCTTGGCGGCTGATGGGACATGGCTTAGGGCTGCCTTCCCTGCGGAGGACTGACCTTGCTCGGCAACAGCTCCACCTTTTGTTCTGATCTTGAGTTCCATGCCCATCTGGCGGTGTCCTGCCAACGAGCACCAGCCCAGTGTGTCGCCCCCCAGGACCCCCACGTCGACCGAGGCGCTCTGGCCTACCGGAACTGACCCTGTGCTCTTGCCATTGGCAAAAACCAAGTCGTGCCGCTGATCTCCGGTGTTTTGAAAATCCACAACCAGCCGGTCGCCTGCCTTGACGGTGATGACATCCGGCACAAAAGCCATCCCCTTTACCTTGATTGAGGCTCTGCTGGTGTGACCCGTCGGCGGGACGCTCTTTGACGATGCCCCCTGGACGCCTACGGCGCTAGGTGCTGCCTCGACCGAGACGGCCAGCGTCGGCCGCAGGGCCATCAAAGCCACGGCGGCCACGAGGATCAGCACAGTAGCCGAGGTGGCAATCAGGTCCATCCTCAGTGCCAGGGTCCCCATCCGTTCGTTTTGCGAGCCCTCGGGCTGGCGCCGACGGTAGCGCTTGGATGCCAGGACCTGCTTGCCACGGGCAGCCAGGTACACCACAATCAGCATCATGGAGAGGATTCCCAGCACATTCAGCAGGTTCCCGGCCTTCCATAAGGGCGTGTAGAGCCGGATGGCTCCGAGGAGCCTGATCAGCAAACCAACCTGCATAAGCGCCCAGGCACCCCAAAGGAGCGGATGGAAGGGCAGAGGCCTGCGGATGACCGAGGGAACGATCATGCAGACATGGGCGATGACCATGGTCATGATGAATCCCACAGCCAGCGCGTGCAGTGCCATGTCGCCCCAGTAAGTGCCGGAATCCACGGGTGCCGCCATCCAGATGAGGGCAGCCAGAAGTCCCCAGGCGTAAGCCGACAGCATGCAGGTGCCCATGAATCCTGGCAGGCCGCCGTGACGGAAGGTGCCCTTGGCCACATCATGACTGGCCATGATCAGGAGGAGCAGGCCCAGCGACAGCCCCAGAAGCGGATAGCCGACCGAAGGCGCCATGGCTTGAACCGGCAGGACCAGGACGGTTAACAAACTTAGACCCAGAATCCCCGATTCAAGACGGATATCCGAAAAGACCGCCCTGGCCAGCTCCACCCGCTCACCGACGATGGTCAGAACCAGAAAGAAGAGCCAGGTTGGAGCCAGAACCGAGGCGTCCAATCCTGCAACCCATCCAAAAGCTCCGACCAGCCCCACCAGGGATCCGAGAACCTGTATGAGCACCTCTGCGGAAGGCTGTCGATGCCAGATGGCCAAGTACATGGCTGTCATAATCAACATGGATAAAGTCCACGGAATGCCGCCAAAAAGCTCCACCCTGACCCATGCCGGGGCAGCAGCGCGGCTTGATACTGTCAGCGACAGCAGGCAGAGCAGAGACCCCAGCAAGCCCAAGGCGGGAGCAAGAAATCCCCAGGAGGGCTTCTTGGATCCACCGCTGCGATAGGCCACCGCCCTCTCCAGACCAATGGCAGCGCCCAAAAACCCATAGACCATGAGCCCGCCATGCAGATCTGCCAGGGGCACCCTGTCTGAGGGATGGATCAGATCCGCGCGGATCAGCGCTGCAACAAGGCCAAGCAGTGCAGCCAGGCCAGCGCCGATAAGGAGGACCATCCTGGATCTGGGCAAGGCCGTTCCGCCACCGGACTTGCGCATCTTCTGGTCGTTCTGCATTGGTCTGTCCGCCTTGTCCCAGGTTGATAATTAATTTGATAGTTATACAATTTAATCTATGAGTCAGGAAATTCAAGCCCGTAAACAATGGGACCAAGCCGGCAAGCGCAGAACCGGAGAGAAGATCCGCTCTGCAATCTTGGATTACCTGCATACGGCTGTCGAACATACTGGTACAGGTCTAACTGCACACCAGATCGGAGAAGCCTTCGGCATCCATCCGACGACCGCTCGTTTCCATCTTGAACATCTGGTCGAACAGGGCGAGGCGGTCCGCCAAAGAAACGGCAATGATGGTCAACCAGCCAGTCGAGGCAGACCAGCTGTCATCTACTCCCCCACATCCACCAACCACGCCCAGGAGGGTATGATCTCTTCGCTCTGCACGGCTCTGGAAACCACCTGCCCCGATATTGGCAGCAGGGGCAGGGCTGCACTGAAAGCAGGTCAGGTCTGGGGCCGTACTCTGGTCAGACGAAGCAGGGGAAATACAGAAAAGGGCGTGTCATCAAGCATGACTCAGGCCCTGTCGAGCACTCTGGCCACCCTGGGTTTTGCTCCGGTTACGGCAGAACCGGATTCAGCCAGCCTATATCTGACCTCATGCCCCTTCTTGGACAGCGTCAACGCCCACCCCATTATCTGCACAATCCATCTGGGCATGGTCCAAGGAATCATGGAGGGCAGCTGCAAGGCGGCCAAGGTTAAAAAAGCCAGTGTGTCGCTGAAACCTCTGTCCTCGCCAAAGGGATGCTTCCTGAAAGTAGCGAAAGCGGACAGCCAATCAAAAAGGAGAGCAAAGCAATGACCTACGTAATCGCCCAGCCCTGCGTGGACGTCAAAGACAAGGCCTGCGTGGATGAGTGCCCGGTGGATTGCATCTACGAGGGCCCTAGGAATCTATACATCAATCCCAACGAATGCATCGACTGCGGTGCCTGTGAGCCAGTCTGCCCTGTGGAAGCGATCTTCTACGAAGAAGACCTGCCGGAGGAATGGACTTGGTTCAAGGATGCCTCTGAAGACTTCTTTGCCCAGGTCGGCGATGCAGGCGGCGCCCAGGCCCAGGGACCCTACGATCACGACCATCCAAAGGTCGCCGCGCTGCCACACCAGGATAATTTCGTCTGCATTCAGCCGGAATCACGCAGCCAGCGCGCGGTCTGGGTCCGCAAGGACCAAACGGAATGAAGGCCCGTTCAAGCCAAGACGATCACCTGGTCTTCCCTGACTTTTTGGACCGCCCTGTGGAGGAGGCAGCCCGGATGCTTCTGGGCTGCTTTATCATTCGCGATTATGAGTCGGAAGGTGAGCAGGCCAGGGTTCGGATCGTGGAAACCGAAGCCTACGATCAAAATGATCCGGCCAGCCACGCCTACCAAGGGCGAACGGCCCGCAACGCTGCCCTCTTCGGCCCCAGCGGGCATATGTATGTCTACTTCACTTATGGAATGCACTATTGCATGAATATCTCCTGCCAGGAGGACGGGTTCGGCGCTGGGGTGCTGATTCGAGCCTGTCAGCCAACGCAGGGTCTGGACCTTCTGCGCAGCCATAGGCACGGCCGTCACTCGGACCGGGATTTGGCCAACGGGCCCGCCAAGCTCTGCCAGGCCTTGGACATCGACAAGCGCAACTATGGCCATGATCTCAGAAAACCACCCATCCGCCTGGCAATGGCGGGACTGGACCAGGACGAGACCATCACGGCAACACCGCGGATAGGCATATCGCACGCCAAAAAGACTCTACGGAGATTCGTCATCACCGGCAATCCCTGCCTGTCGCGATGAGCGGGCGAAAACCTGCGCTTCTGGCTTATACAGCCTAGAGGATAACTTATCGCTTGATGAAGCGGGACTCGACACAGCTCTGGAAGCGAACAAGCGAGAGCATGACAGCAGCCAACAGAGCAATGATCAGCATGCCTATGAAACTGCCTGTCACCGGATCCAGTCCAAACATTTTCGAGAAAGTCTTGAAGGCCCAGGTAGATGCCGTAAAACCGAGGCTGGTGGTGGCCGAAAAGACCCCCATAACCAGCGGATAGCGTCTGTCCGGAGTGAGGTTGGACAGGAGGAAAGGGCAGGTGGCCATATTGATTGCACTGCCTGACCCAATCAGAAATGCTGATAGACAGACTATCGGGAAGGAGCGGGTGGTCAGGAAGAGCAGGGCCCCCAGGGCCATCAGAAGGAAGGCGAATGGAATGGTCCATTGTCGGCAAACCCGTTTGATGCCGTTGATGCTAAGACCAATCACGACCGAGGAACCCGTGTTGAACATCAGGGCCACCCCGGCTGCACTGGTGCCGCCCAAACTGTACTTGGCTATGTAGACCGCGAGTTTGTTGTACAGGACCGCGACCAGGAAAATGCTCAGAAAACCGATAAGAATGCAGGAAAGAGTGGCCCACCAGCATTGCACGCCCTTTTGTGAGGACGATGCCTCAGATCCTACCGCCTGTGAATCCTCCTCGACGGCACCGACCCCGGGAACCATGAAGATGACCAAGACCAGGGCAGGCAGGGCTAGGAAATAGAGCCAATAGTTGTGCAGCCACCCTCCCTTGGCCAGAACACCGCCCAGGGCAAGGACCAGCATGGAAGAGCCATCCTGAACAGCCAAGACCAGCCCCATCAGCGCCGCCAACCGCTTCCCGCGGAAGAACCTAGCCGACAGGCTGGGCAGGACTGTGGTGGCGATGCCCACGCCGAACCCGACGACCAAAGCGAACAAGAGCAGCTGGCCTACACTGCTGTGCACAAAAAGGGGCATCAAGCCGCCCAGCGCGACACACAGACAGCTGATGCAGCCAGCGGTTCTGAAACTCATTCTGGTCAAGAGGTGACCGAATAAAAGGGCGGAAACTATAGCAGCCGAAGAGCCGATGGAAACCACAGACTCAACGGTTGAAGGATCAGTGCGAGGAAAGGATGCCTGTATGGCCGCCACGGAGGGAGAAATGATGGAGTCAAACCGCGACATGATGGCCAAGGCCATGATTCCAACCAGAATTCCAAGATTCTGCCTGGACAATATCCCTGTGTCATTGGACTTAGACGCGCACGGGTCCGGTTCCACCGTCGCTGCCTCCCTCTCAATGTCAGCGGCACCATTCCTGGTTGATGGGGGTAGTCTACTCCAGCAGCAGGGCCATGCCAAGCAACACGACGAGGAAGAGCAGATTAAAAACGGTGTAGATTTTCAGGTACTCGCCTTTCTTGCCCGGATACTGCTTGACTACGGCCTTGTAGGAAATCAGCGAGGCCATCGAAGCGACCAAGGTTCCGAGCCCGCCCAGGTTGGTGCCAAGAATGATCGGGTGCCAGGCTGTCGAAAAACCTGAGACTAGAAGGGCTGTGGGCACATTGCTGATGACCTGGCTGCACAGGACCGAGGTAATCAGAGGATGGATATTGACCAGGCCGCTGACCAGGTTATAAAACTGGGGAATCCTCCTCGCATTGCCGATGAAAACGAAGAAAGCCACGAAGGTCAGCAGGAGTCCCCAATCTACATGCAGAAAGACCCCCCTATCGCAGATCAAGAAGGTCACCGCTACCACCAGGACCATAACCCATTGGGATATCAGTTTGGCCACGCCCAGCAGGCAGACAAGAAAGAGAAGGAGGTAGATGGCGATGCGCCAGCCGCTGGACTGCTGCATCTCTTTCACCTGAGGCTGTATCTCATCCTCCCTGGGCGCTAGTACGCTGCGGCGAATCTCCTGCGGATCCATGCCCTCGAACTTGTTAAGATGCCGATTCCTGAAAGCAAACCAGCAGCACAGGAAGAGCATCAGGGCAGCGACCAGGGCATAAGGCACCATAAGGAAGAGGAACTCACCAGTAGGCATCTCGGAGCGAGCCTTGAGATATAAGTTGTGGGCGTTGCCGATGGGCGTTAGCATGCTGCCCACATTGGCGCCCAACGTCATCAGGGTGACGATCAGCAGAGCATGGCTTTCCAAACCAGCCATGATGAGAACAGCAATGGCGAAGGGCACAAAGGTAACCAGGGCTACATCGTTCGTGATGAACATGCTGGAGAAGAAAGGCAGGGAAACCAGGACCAAAGCCAGGCCCCGCACCGAGCGGACACGACTCAGCAGGCCGGCGCCAATGGCATGGAAGACCCCGATGCGCTGGAAGCCGCAGACCACCATCATCAGAGAACCCAGCTGGGTGAGGGTATTGACGTGGATGTAGCCCAGATACTGCCTGTCGGGAGGAATGAGGATGCAGGATATGAGAGCGATGACTGCCGCGACGACCAGAACGGTCTCGTTTTTCAGCAGCCCGATCACCCGATGTTGCATGGTCACCTCCGGCGAACGAATTCCTCACTTAGTTTACGCGCCTGACAGAGGCTTACAGGACCCCTCATGGCGCTATTTTCCGCTGCTGTGCCCACGGTCGGAAGACTCGCGAGCTACTGGCCGCTAGCCTGTCTGGCCCCGACTTTTGACCTTTGTCGGATAGGCATAGAGTCAGATGCTCATGAAACATGAATAGGGGTCCCGCGAATAGGTTGCATTCGCAGAACCCCTATCAGATGGCAATATTACTAGTCATCCATTCGTTCCGGATCGGGAATCAGGTAGGACAGGGCCAGGGCAATCAGCACCAGCACGCCGCCGCCGACCATGGCGGCAACATATCCATTGCGGGCTCCCCCGGACGCCGCCAGACCGTTCATGAATGCGTAAAGGACTGCATAGCTCAGGCCTGAGCCCAGGTTGAAAGCTCCGGCGTTGAGTCCCGGCAAATACCCGGTATTGTCCGCAGGAGACAGGACCACGCCCAACCCGTTGAGCATGATGTTGGCCGTCCCCGCATAGGAGACACCCAGGATTAGGGAAAGCACCACCAGACTCCAGATGCTGGGGACCAGACAGACGTAAATGCCGAAGACCAGTCCCAGCACGCTGACCAACTGACCCACCCTCAGAACCCTGAGGTAGCCGAAGCGCGATGCCAGCATCCCGGCGACCGGGCCAAAGACCAGACCGACCAGGGCATAGGGGGTCAGCGTCGCGAAGGAGACGATGCTGGCCTTCAAACCGACGCCGACCTCCCCATCCTGAGCCAGGGCCGGAACGATCCCGTTCATAATGGCGAAGACACCGACCATGGTGGTGAGAGTCGTCAGCAGAAGGCCCCAGGTGCGCCGTTGCCTCAAATAGGTGGTGGTGACCATGGGTGCCGACGTGGTGCTCTCAACTTTCCAGAAGATCATGAAGAAGACCGCAGCAACCAGAATCTCGACAACCACTAGGATCCAGCGCGCCTGGGCCAGCTTCTCGACCTCATTGATAGCCAGATATGCGGCCAGGAAGGCAATGCACAGGAAGACCACGCCGGTCCAGTCCATGCGGGGACGATTTTCTGCATAGCTCTCGCGGGCGAATAGGGTCACCAGGAGTACGGCGATCACGGCAATGGCCACCATAAACCAGAAGACCGATCGGAAGCCGAAAGTGCCAGCCAGCCAACCGCCTAGGATGGCATCCACGCCGCCGATGCCGCCATTGACCGCCGTGAGAACAGCCATGAGTTTGGCGTAGCGGGCTTCATCGGTCACCTCGGCGTGCAACATGATCAGGGTCATGGGCACGACCGGACCGGCCACTCCCTGAATGACACGACCAATCATGAGCACCGTCACATTGGGCGCCAGAGCGGAGACCACGCATCCCAGCGCCGTCAGGCTCAACATGCCCAGCAGCACCTTCTTGCGGCCGGCCAGATCGCCCAACCGAGGCAGGAAGAGTGAGAAGACCGCACAGGAGGTGAAGAACACCGTCTGGGTCAGACCGATGCTGGAGCTGCTGGCGTTGAGCTCGGTCCCCATGGTTGTCAGGGCCGGCGAGAGCATGGAGGCGTTGAGCTGGAAAGCGAAGACAGCGGCCATAAGGGCCGTCATCAGAGCGACGATCGAAGAACCTGAGCCGCCAGCGGTCGTGGCAGCAGGCTTGTCGGTCTGGGATGCAGCTGTGTTCGAAGTCTTCATCGATCTCATCCAATCGCAGTGATGGCCTTGACCACCAGGTCCCAGAATCCCTGGAAGTCCAGCTTGACAGCCACCTGGGTGTGGCAGTCTTCGGCAGAGGGCTCCGGACCGCGCAGGTCGGCCACGGTCATCCCGCAAGTCAGATCCCCGCGCAGCTCCACATCAACCGGGCAACGACGGGTGCTCACAATAGAGGGGTCGATCAGATAGGCCACAGTGCAGGGATCATGCACCGGCGGATCCACGAAGTCCTGATTGTCCTGGTAGGACTTGCGGAAGAAGTCCATCAGCCCGCTGACGAAGTGGGCCAGATTGGTGCCGATGCCCTCGATGCGCTGCTGAACTTCCGGGGTGCACAAGGCCTGATGGGTCAGATCCAGCCCTACCATGGTGACAGGCCAAGGCTCGTTGAAGACGATATGAGCGGCCTCGGGATCCACCTTGATGTTGAATTCAGCGACAGCGCTCCAATTGCCCACATGGCAGCCGCCGCCCATGAGCACAACCTCTTGGACGCGATCGACGATGCGGGGTTCCTTGCGGACAGCCATGGCGATGTTGGTCAGGGGTCCAGTGGGAACCAGAGTCACTGTGCCCGGCTCCTCGCGCATGATAGTCTCAATGATCCAATCGACTGCATGGCCAGGATCCAGGGGCCGGGCAGGTTCAGGCAGCTCGACGCCGTCCAGACCGGTCTGGCCATGGATGGAGGCGGCCACCTCCTGAGGACGCACCAACGGCCTATCGCATCCGGCATGGACCGGCACCTGGCGCGCATGAGCCTTTTCCAGCACAGCCCTCGCATTGTAGGTAACCTTGTCCAGACTCTGGTTGCCGCCAACCGTAGTCACTCCGATCAGATCGATCCGCGGATCGCCTACTGCCAGAAGGATAGCCACCGCATCGTCATGACCGGGATCACAGTCCAGGATGATCTTGCGCGTCGTCATATACTCGCCTGCACCTTTCTCATAAATATGCCCTGGGCCATAGCCCAAAACATAATACCGCTGATTGGCATTCAATCGATGCAGGCGCGTTAAGCTGGTCAGCCCCGGACCTGGGCGAACCCACCCACTGCCCAGGCCAGTCGATCCCGAAGCTCGGAATCCACTGCGAATAGCCCCAATCCGTGCACCCCTCGTTTGAGCAACACATTGAACTCATGCCGAAGATTGTCCACAGGATCCATATCCGGCTCCGACCGCTGATTAGTCGCCAATGTGTTGCAACTAAGCTTCGGTTCGAATTTGACCTTTCCATTCCTGTAGGTGACCGAGGGTCCGAGGATGACCCCCGCGTAGTTGAGGTCAAAACCCTGAATGGTAAATATGGAGCCCACCTCATCGATGGTGAAGGGCAACTCGGCCCATGCAATCCGATGATTTGCAGCAGAGTTTCCCTGAGCCTCATATAGTTCGTAATTCCAAGGCATTGCGAATTCGCCATCCCCGTCTTGACCGTCTTCGGCCCACACCCACTGGCCTGAGTCCTCTTGGCGTAATACAACCTGCCAGTGACGAGAGGAATCCTGTGGATCCGGGTGTTTCTTGCTGCTATAAGGCCAGTCATAGGTGGATAAGAGTCGGCAAAGGCCCAAAGAGCCCTTAACTCTTTGTTCCTGGTCCTTTTGACGAATGAACTTCCTCAAATCCTTTGGCGAATCAAAAACCTTGATCTCGTAAGGATGCTCCCAAGGATCCGGATGCAGTGGACCAATCACGCCATCCTTGGCTGTCATCCGATCCAACCATGCGCATGTTGCAGGGTCAGCCTGAATGCGCATCTGTCGACCCAAATGTACATGACTGACCTGGAAGGTATCCTCGCGTACATACTGACCATCCCGTGACTTTTCACGGATGAGCACGGGCCGGGAGAATGACTTGTCCTGTTCAGAACCCGTCAATCCCAGAAGCCGACTTTCCTGAGCATCGACGAACTGGGACCCACGCAACACTTGTTCCGGGTCGAAGACCACGATGGCTACTTTTGCCCGCCGCAAAATGTCGTAGAGCTGGTTGCTTCCGGAGTAGCTCTGCGATCCTTGTGTCAACAATAGGTGCGCCTCGTCAATCAGCACCACATCTGCCTGGGCGTCGACGCTATTCATGGGGTTCGCTGCCCTGCCTGTGGACCGGCCATTTCGATTGGTGTGCTTGCTGAACCGATTGATGAACTGGACAGCACCAACCACGCACTGGCCGCGTTTCTTTTGCAGTCCCAGCTTCAGAGCCATTTGGTTGTAGACATTAGCCTGTTCGGTCTGGTTGACAATGATGTAGGAACGCTGCCTGGCATTTGCCGAACGAGTATCGCCCTTTCCGCCCAAGTCACCATAGATGCCATAACTGGCACATATTTGATAAAAGAGATGGCTGAGCAAAACGGTCTTCCCTGTCCCTGACATGCCCTGAACGACAATAACTTGGGTATGGCCTTCATTGTTGATCTGAACCGGGCCTATCGATTCTGTCATCGAGTGGAAGCCCTCGTTACGGTTTTGAATAATGACCGACTCCAATACATGCAGAACAGCCTCTTCTGCTCGCCGTTGTTCGTCGGTGAGTTTGCGGAAAGGCGAAGCCTTAAACAGGGCAGAGTCCAGAATCGCCTTTTCTTCCGGGAACAGATCGGGCTCCATTTCATGCAGAGTCCGCCAAGCCTTGGAAAAGATGCTGTCGAATTCATCGCTGGTGTAATACCTGTCCTGAGCGTTAGTTCTACGGTTCATAACCAGCTTGACCGCGTCGACGCTCTGCATATACCCCATCAGCCGATTTTCCATATCCAGGGTCAGAGACTTATTAAAGTGGCGATCACCAATGATGTACTGGCAGACCCTGTCCTGATGATCGTGCATGAATCGCACTAAGCGTTCCCAATCCGTCCGAGTCCGTGGATCCAGCTCAATATGCTGCCTAGTTCGAGAACGGATGTCGTTGGTTTCTCCGACGTAAACCACATAAGGGGGCCCACCGCCTTGCTTTTTGCTGCTATCTCTTTCGTCGGCAGAGACGATATACACAGTGGGATAGCGTAGGAACAGCTCCTCAAGCAGCTTCCCCTCCAAATTACTGCCCTGACTGCCAACAGCTTTCGCCTGCTTGTACTCTGCAATGGCCTTGGAAAAATCCTCATCTCTATAATTGCCATAGGGCAGAGTCAACACCACAGGCTTCGGCGCACTTAACGAATCCATGGTTTTCACTATGTCACAAACCCACACCAATATGATGGCAGGATAGCCGGCTGATAGGCTCGAAATCATGATCAGCAAGGAAACAGAAACAGCAGTGATGGATTTTGTGCACGAGCGCGACTGGGATCAATTTCACACGCCTGCAAACCTAGCCAAATCCATCTGCATCGAAGCTGCCGAGCTCCTGGAATGCTATCAATGGGGGGATGATCCCAGGGACGGAGATGAAGGCCACGTGACCGACGAACTGGCTGACGTGCTCACCTATTGCATCCAGCTGGCGGATCGACTGGATCTGGACATGGACCGAATCATCATGGACAAACTGCAAAGGACTGCCGACAGATATCCGGTGGCCACTTCGCGCGGTTCCAGCCGAAAATACCGGCCCCTGCAGTAGGCGGATCGATTCAGCAAGTCTGCGTAGCCGGCGACCCCGATCGTCCGAGTCGCTCGACAATCAGAGCAGACAAATCATCCAAGGTTACTCCAACATATCTATTCAAGGAAGCGAACTGGGGGCCTGATGAGGTGTCGACCGGGTTGGTGCCGGTATAAGCCACAGTAGTAGCTCCTGAGGCCACAGCCGAGGTGATGCCGGTCAGGGTATCCTCGAAAGCCAGGCAGAAGGCCATCAAATCAGGGCTGTTGATGCCCACCAGACTGGCCGCATGCAGATAGGGAGCAGGATCGGGCTTCTGCGCCAGCCCATCATCCCCGCAGACATAGTCGGCAAAAGCTCCCTCGGGTGCCTTAGCGACCACAGCCTGAGCCATGCGGCGTGGCGAAGTAGTGACCAGAATCGAGGGGACGCCAACCTCAACAAGGTCTGTCAGGATGGCACGAACCCCTTCAATCCATGGCATGTGACGCTCCTCCATGGCGATTACTCCATCAATCAGCAGATCTGGGATCTGATCCTCAGGAAGGTCAAGACCACGCTCCCGCATCACCCTTGCCACTTTGGTCAGAGGCTTGCCGGAAACCTGCCACCCCAAGTCGGCATTCCAGTCTCCTCCATGCTCACGCACTAGATCGACCTCCGCCTGATGCCAGTAAGGCTCTGAATCGATCAGGGTTCCGTCCATGTCCCAGAAGACTGCAAGCGGCCGGCGTCCCACAGCAGACCGGGCTTTATTATCCTTTTGATGCTCCATGTTCATGCATTCACCCTATCGGCAGGGCCTGTCTTGAGAATGGCGCTGCTGCACATTACTTAGCATGAAGATCCGGCCATGGATCAGGCAGCAGCTCATCCAGACTCACATTGAGCACTTGAGCAACTGCCATTATGTTGATCAAACTGGGATTGGCTGGACTCCCGGGTCGCGACTGACCATGCTCCAACTGCTGATATGCGAACCGGGAAAGGTTGGCATTATAGGCGACGAACTCTTGACTGTAGCGCAAAGCCGTCCTTCTGCGTTGTATGTTCATGCCCATTATTACGGCGTATTCCGCCCATCCACTCGGTACTTGAGAATGTGCCACAGAGCCAAAATAGGTACAAGAAACAGGTTGTCATGCCTTACCGGTAATACTATATCAGTAAGGCATCACCGGTTATCTAACGGGGATCGATTACTGTGCTCTGTCTTGCACCAAACTAGGTCACTCGTAGGCGTTGCTGGTTTCAGCACCTACATACGCGATGAACAACGAGGATCATCAATGCAAGCAACAATCCTGGAAGACTACGCGAACAGCACAAAAAGGACGAATCCATGAAAAAAACCGCACTCATTCACAATTCAGCCATCGGCCTGACCATTTCCCTCATTCTCTGTCTGACGTGTGGACTTATGTCCAATCTGGCTCAAACCGATGGGGGACACGTTACCAAGGAGACGCTGCAAATTGAATCGCCGTCAGGCCACCGATTGAGCATGGACATGCTCCAGCCGAAAACAGCTTCCCCCAAGCACCCGGCACCTGCCATTGTCTTTGCTCACGGAGGCAACACCAACAAGGAGAAAAGCGATGACTTCCAGATTGAGTGGGCCCGCAGAGGTTTCGTCGTGGTATCTTTCGACCTCTATGGCCATGGCGAATCTGAAATCCTCAATGACCAGGAATGGCTGGTGAACGGGCGCGGACTGTATGACACAGTGGAGTACCTCACCTCTCTCCCCTTTGTCGACGCTGATCGGATAGGGGTTTCAGGGCATTCAAGAGGCGGGAACACCATACACGAATCCATCCTGATCGATAACAAGCGCCGGCATCCACTGATCAAGACCGTGCTCTATGTCAGCCGAGACCCGGTCTATAGGGACAACGAGACGGCTGCTTTCGGATATGTACCCGGCAAGACCAACGTCGTCGAAGCAGCCAGGAAGAACACCAACGGCAAGTATTTCAACTACTACCGTGAGCGCACCGTAGGAGTACTCGCCGGCAAATACGACGACTATTCTTTCAAGGAAAAAGATACGTCAACTGGCAAAATCAAGCCCAACCCACAGTACCTCAAATCAAATAACGCACGATCCTTCCTCAACTTCGGCATCACACCCACCGATCAGACCCCTGCAGGAATCAGCGGCCGGTGGTACCACAAGCAGATCAATGGCCATCAAGCTTCGCACGTCATATACATGGAGAATGGGACGCATGGAACGGTGCTCTTCCTATCCCGACCCTGCACTGACGCTGTTCAATTCATGGTGCAGGCTTTCAACTTGAAAACAGGCCTTGCCGACGGCGACCATATCTATCCTGTTAAAATGATCGGAGGGCTTCTTGGACTGATTGGCCTCATGCTCTTCATGGTCTATGGAACACTCTGTCTAGTCAGAACCAACCTCTTCAAAAAGGCCGGATCAGAGGAACCGGCACGCATGCGTCAAGCTGATGCCAATAAGGGAGGTTCAGTATGGCTTTGGGTCTGCCTGCTGTCAGCCACTGCCTTCTCAGTTGCCAGTGCCTTGACATTGTTCGGGCTGAAAGTCGACAAGCATATCGGCAACTTCTTTCGACAAGGCATGCCCTTGTTCTACGGTGTTTGGGGCTGTCTGAATGCCGTATTCATGATTGGACTGACGATTCTGTGGTACCGCATGTATGCGCGAAAGAGGGGCATTAAAGTCTCGGATCTTGATCTGCCCATCAGTGGGGGAAGACTTTGGCAGACAATAAAGCTTGCACTGACAGTGAGTCTTCTGGCTATATTGCTGATCTTCACCTGCAAGTTCCTCTTCAACTCCGATTTCCGGTTCTGGTACTGGGCCGCCAGACCATTCACCGCCGACAAGATTCCTGAGATGCTCAAGCTACTGCCCTTCTTCCTTGTAGCCTACGGAACCACATCGGTCTTCATCAATAGCCTGAATTACTCCACCTCATTCGGGAGGAGCCCAGCAGCCAACATAGGTCTGCTGGCATTCTTCGACATGCTGCCGGCCCTGCTTATAGCAGTAGCTGGATATGGGTATTTCTTCGCCACTGGAGTCAACGGTCTTTTTGGCAACAGCACACAGATACCGGACTGGATGCTGACACCCTTGGTTCCACTGGCCGTCATGCCTCTGGTGACCCGGGCGATCTACCGTCACACCCGAAATCCCTATCTGGGCGGCATCATTACCGCAATCATCGTCACGATAATGACCTGCATCAACTCGCAGATATCCTTCCCCGCCTGACAGGGAACCATTTAGCCCAAATCCTCCCCGTCCCTGTCCGGGAAAATCGACAAGGACGGGAAGATAGATTTAGCCGGCCGCCGGTTCACTCGGCGTTGCCGAAGACCTGGTTGCGCAATTCGTTGCGCTGGGTCTCGTACTGGGTGAGCTGACCAAGAAGGTTGAACTTCTCCTGACCGTCGGGCAACTGATTCATCCGGTGCCTGGCCGAAGCGATCAAACGCATGTAGGTGGCGTCCAACAGTCTTGCCAGCAGCTCGGAGGCGTACTGACGCTCCTCCGGGCTAGGCTGCTTCAGCTGGACATCCGTGTCCGCATCTTCGGAGCCCGCGCCCTGATCGTCCCCCTCATTGCCTTTCTCGGAACCTGGGCCTGAGCCTCGCTGCTTATCCTCCTGCTTATCCAAATTCAGCGGCAAGGGCATGACGGCTAGCTCATTGATGGCCGACTCCAGCATGGGCCCGCCCGCCTTGGTTAGATTATGCATCCACAGTCCCTGTGGCGTCTTCCTGTCGGGCAGCCCTCCGGCGGCCTGCACAGCCCGATAGAGCGAGCGGAAAATCGGAACCTCGAAACTGTCCGGACTGAGCTGGCCGAAGGCATCCGACCCAACCGCCCTGGGAATCTGAATGAGCACGCCCATGAACTGCTGCTCGCAGATGAAGACAGAATCATCGATGTGGTGGTAGCCCTGTCGAAGGGCATCCTCGCGCTGTATACTGCGGCGTCGCATGGCATCGTCACTGCCATGGCCCGCACGACCCTCCGATTCACCTGCACCACGGTGAGAAGTGCGGACCGCATAGGCATCCTGGTCCTTCACATGCAGCTTGCGACGTGCCCTGTTGACCTCCTGACGCAGCAGATCCAGATCCACGCCGATTCTTCTGGCGGTCTTGCGGGTATAGGCCCCCACCAGAGAGCGATCCCTGATCTGGGCCAGAATGGGCGCTACGGCCTTGACCGCCCCCATCTGCCCGGTGGTGTACTGGGTGTCGAACATGGCCACGGCAGTGTCGATGACAAAGTCGTACAGCGGTCGGGCATGCTCAACCAAGGATCGCACAGCCTCATCGCCGTACTGGATGCGCAGATCGCATGGATCCAGATTCTCCCGAGCCACCGCCACGAAGGTCTGCGTCAGAAAGCTCCCGTCAAGGCCGAAGGCATGCAGGGCGGCCTTCTGCCCGGCCGCATCCCCATCGAAGGTGAAGACCACTCGGGATCCCTGGACCGGCCCCACCAGCTGGATGGCCCCCAGGGCATCGTCGGAGATGAGCCGGCGGACGATCTTGGCATGGTCCTCGCCGAAGGCAGTGCCGCAGGTGGCTACAGCCGTATCGACGCCGGCAAGGTGGCAGGCCATGACGTCGGTGTAGCCTTCCACAATGACCACCTGCCGCTTTTTGACAATGGCGTCCTTGGCCAGATCGATGCCGTAGAGCACCTGGTTCTTGCGGTAGAGCTGGGTGTCCGGCGTGTTGATGTACTTGGCGCTGATGCCGTCGTCCTCGTAGAGCTTGCGAGCGCCGAAGCCCAAGGTGCGTCCTGTGGAATCCCTGATGGGCCAGGTGACCCTGCCCCGGAAGTAGTCGTAAACCCCACGTTGCCCCTGTCTGGCCAGCCCGGCGTCCAGCATCTCCTGCTGGGTGAAACCCTTGGTGGACAGATGGCGAACCAGGTTGTCCCATCCGCGTGGGGCGTACCCGCAGCCGAAGCGTGCGCTGTCAGCCTGGGAAAAGGTCCTGCCCGCCAAGAGCTTGCGCCCCGCCAGCGCCTCCTTGCTCATGATCTGCGAGACGAAGAAACGCTGAGCCTCCTCGTTGGCCTCCAGCAACCGGGAACGTTTGGACCCGCGACGCGTGTCCTGGCGGGAGTTTTCGTAATGCAGCTCGATCTGGTACTTGTCTGCCAGGATTTCGACGGCATCGCCGAACTCGACGTTCTCCTCCTGTTCCACGTAGGTGAAGACATCGCCGCCCAGGCCGCAGCCGAAGCAGTGCCAGACCCCCATGGAGGGACGCACTGAAAAGGAGGGGGACTTCTCGTCGTGGAAGGGGCACAAGCCCATGTAGGTGCCGGAACCGGAAGGCTTCAGGGTCACACTTTCAGATACGATCTCATACAGATCGGCCTTGGCCCTGACCTTCTCAATGTCTTCCTTCTTGATCATTCCGGACATGACATCCAGCCTACCGGCCCAGGGGGATGTGTCGCGCCTGGCATAAATGCCGCAGGCCTATGGGCAGACCAGGGAATGCAGGGCCAGCGCCGAACCGTCGGTCAGGGAGGCCACCTGGTCGATGGCCACCCGCAGACGCTCCGCATCCGAACCTGCCTGGCGCCAATCCTCCAGGAAGACATCCTCCAAGGCATCAGAGGGGGCTGGCGAATCGGCCATCATCACCTCAACCAGGTCGGTCACGATTTTCAGCTGCTCTGCGTGGAAGGGCTCCTTCTCGCGGGGAGCCATGACGAAGTAGACGGCAATCCCTTTCAAGGCCACAATCTCATAGGAGGTCCGGGAAGGAATGACCAGTCCCGCCGAGTACCTGGTCAGCGGACCATGGCCGTGGCGGCTTCGAGTGGCCGCCTCCACGGAGTCGGCAAAGCGGCCGATCAGATAGCTGGTGGTGTTCTTTAAAGTAGCCAGGGCCCGGCGTGAACCATCGAAGCCTGTCGGCAGCATGCCACGGACGGTCTCCAGGGCTCGGACCAACTGGTCGGCATCCCAGCGGTCGCCATACCAGGATTGGGCGGCCTGAACCACGCCATCGATGATTCGAGGCTCAGCCAGTCGTTCAGGTAGGAAGGAACCAACCACGATGGCATCCTCCACGTCGTGGACGCTGTAAGCGATGTCATCAGCCAGATCCATGACCTGGCATTCCATAGGCGTGCTGGCCCGCGGCGCCCCTTGCTTGAGCCAATGGAAGACCTCCTGATCGTCCGGATAGACGCAGAACTTGGCGGTCCTCTCCCCCTTAGGATGAGCCGAGGCCTCAGCCAGGGTCCAGGGGTATTTGACCGCAGCATCCAGAGCAGCCCTGGTCAGGTTAACCCCTGCTGAACGTCCGTCCGAGTGGAAGACCTTGGGCTCCAGTCTGGTCAGCAGACGGAGGGTCTGCGCATTGCCCTCAAATCCCCCTATATCCGAGGCCAGCGAGGACAGGGCGCGTTCGCCGTTGTGGCCGAAGGGCGGATGACCCAGGTCATGGGCCAGACAGGCACAGTCCACCACGTCGGGGTCACAGCCCAGCATGGTCCCAATCTGCCGTCCGATCTGAGCCACCTCCAGGGTGTGGGTCAACCGCGTGCGGGCAAAGTCATCAGTGCCAGCGACCAGGATCTGCGTCTTGGCCCCCAACCGACGCAACGCCGAAGAATGGACCAGGCGCGCCCGATCACGTTCGAAGGGAGTCCTGCCGCTGGTCTTTGGAGGCTCTGGAGCCCACCGTTCCTGATCCCGGGCGGAGTAGCCCTCGGCCAGCAGGCGGGATCCGCCCTCCTCGTCAGTGCCCATCAGGCGCGTCCGCTCAGTTCAGTCCAGATCGTCCACGACCACCACTTCAGTGGGCACATTGCCCGCCGTGGCCTTGGAATAGGGGCAAAGCTCCTGGGTGCGCTCCACCAGGCGGGTGGCCAGATCACGATCGACGCCGGGCAGGCAAACCTCGATCAGAGCCTTGATGCCAAAGGACTCGCCCTGGTCACCGAGGGAGATATGGGTGCGCACCCTGCTTTGGGCAAGCTTGGTGGCCGACACGCGCAACTCCTTGCCGGCCAGTCCCATGGCTCCCTGGAAGCAGGCGCCCCAGCCGATGGCGAAGAGCTGCTCGGGGTTGGTGCCCTGGCCCTTGCCCCCCATGGCCTTGGGCGTGTCCAGGTCCAAGGAGAGATCGGGCTCGTGGCTGTCCGCATGGCCCTCGCGGCCACCGGTGATGCCAGCTACAGCTGTGTACGATATATTGCTTGGTTCATTTCCTGTATATGTAGCCATAACCTCATCTCACCACTAATAATGCCCCTTGACAAGGCTCCAAGCCTATGTTCGACCTGTGATTGTGGTCTCAAATTACAGATTCAGGGGCAATCAGGTGCAGGTCGGCAGGGTCGACCACCTCATGCACACCCAGATAGAGCCGCGGAATCCGGCTACGCAGGCAGGTGAAAATCTCATAGCTGATGGTGTCGGCGGCCCGGGCCCAGTCATCAGCGGTTGGCTCAGCCCGATCCTCCCCCCGACCTGGCCCGAAGAGAACAACGGTATCGCCCTCGTTCACTCCCAATTCGGAAGCCATGCCCTTGAGATCAAGAACGCACTGGTCCATACAGACCCTGCCAGCGACGCGAACCAACTTGGGTCCTTGACGAGTCATCAAACGGACGGGGCCGCCCAAGCGCTCCCGGCCCATAGCGCCCTCACGGTCGAAGCCCGAGGCAGACCGGTGAATCCCGTCGCCGTATCCCAGAGGCAAGATGGCCGTGCTTGTCGGCTTCTCCGTCAAATAAGTGCGTCCGTAGGAGACGCCGTGGCCGGCCGGCATATCCTTGACGGTGCCCAGCTGAGCCTGGAGGGTCATTGCCGGGCGTAGGCCATAATCAGTCGAAACCCCCATGGAGGGATCCGGCTCGTATCCGTACAGGCCGATGCCAGGACGGGTCAGGTCATAACGTATCCCAGGACGGGTGAGTGTGGCGGCGGTGTTGGCCAGATGCCGGATTGCGGGCTTCATGCCGGCGGCCGCCATCCTGTCAGAGAACTCCTCGAAGAGGGCGATCTGCTCGCCAGTGGACGACACGAACTCGTCCACGCCAGGCATGTCGGCCACTGCCAGATGGCTGAAAAGCCCCACAGGCTCCAACAGACCCTGGGCGGCCAGGGTGGAGAGCTCGTGCAGGGCATCCCCGAAGGCTTCAGGAGTAAAGCCGTTGCGTCCGAAGCCGGTGTCCACCTTGATGTGGACACGGGCAGGCCTGCCAACCTGATCTGCAGCCTTAGCCACCATGTCCATGGTCTTCAGGGAACCGACGCCCAGGTCGATGTCAGCCTGAATCAGCTGACCGAAGGGGGCGCAGTCCCCGTTGAACATCCAGGACAGAATCCGGCAACGGTCGGAGCCTATGCCTGCACGACGCAGACGCAGGGCCTCGCTGGGCTGGGCCGTGCCCAGCCAGGTGGCCCCGCCGGCCAAGGCCGCCAGGGCGGCGGGGATGAGCCCATGGCCGTAGGCATCGGCCTTGACCACGCCCATGACTGCAGCACCGGGGTTCGTGGAATGAACCAGTTTCACCAGGGTGACCATATTGGCCTTCAAGGTCCGCAAGTCCACGATGATCTGCCCAGGATAGGCCCGAAGAGCTTCCTCGTAATGTCTCTGGCCCTCGGGCCCGGAGAACCGCCATGCCGGTGCTGCATTCAAAGTCATGGCTCCATTGTGCGACGGCGCTGCGACGGTCTCAGACAGTGACCAAGCGCTTGGCCTCCCTTTCGCGCTCAGCCAGGTCAAGGGGACGGCCGTGCCACTGATAGGCCACTCGCACGTTCTCGATCTCCTTGTTCTCAGGCATGATGATGTTGCCGCAGCGGGTGAAACCATGGGTCTCCAGGATGTGCTGCATGGCATAGTTCTTCAGTCCCGTATCAGCGCGGATGTTCTCGTATCGGCGCATGCTCCAGTCAAGCAGGTCCCCGGCCGCGTGGCGCCCCAGTCCTGAGGCGGCCACCCGATGGATGGTGGTATAGGGGCGGTCGTCCAGCCAACTGCCATCGATGACCCGATAATCCGGCTCCGGATCATGGAAGAGGGCAAAGACGCCGACGATGCGCTCGTGGCTGCCCTTGTGCTCGTCCAGCTCAGGTTCAGGGTAGACGGGATCCTCAGGCATCTGATCCATGCCAGCTGCATCGTCAACCAAGAGCATGGTGTGGCCCCCGGCGATATCTTCGCGGATGCGTTCGGGCAGGGGGTACTTGTCCCCCCACTGACGGGGGTTGCCGGTCTCGGCCATCCGCTTCCTGGCGTAGGCGTAGACAGGCATGATCGCCTCAAAGTCGTCCATGGTGGCATGACGGATCCAACGTGCAGTTTCCATCGCGTACCTGCTCACTGTGGCTACCTCTTTCTCGACCGATGCGGGAGGGGCCAGGCCCGCCCCCGCGATTGCCGAAGTACGAGTGTATCCATCAGGAAGCTGCTACGAAGTGAGTACGCATTGAGCGAATCAGGGAATAGTTTGGGCTATTGCGCGGCCTCTTGATTCCGACTTTTCGAGCGCAAACGACGGACACGGGTCAGGTTGACCACACTGTGTCGGCTGACCAGACGGGTTGGCATGACCACATGTCGCTGGAACTCCTTGCCCTGGCGTGCATCGAGGATCATTCCCACCGCCATCCTGGCCATCAGATCAAATGGCTGGTCCACCGTGGTAAGGGATGGCATCAAATACGAGGATGGATAGACGTTGTCGAATCCGACAACAGACAAGTCCTGCCCGGGCTCCAGTCCACGTTCGCGCGCCGCTCTATAGATATTGACGGCTGTCAAGTCGTTGCAGGCCAGGATAGCAGTCGGACGATGAGCACGGTCCAGCAGATCACAAGCAGCCTGGTACCCTCTGTCAGGCAAATAGTCTCCCTGCTGAACCATAGTCGAGGGCAGGCTGGCACCGATGGCTGCCAATGCTGCCCGGTATCCAGCCAGTCTGGCTTGCGCGGATTGCACATTCGCCGGTCCGGCGATAACTCCAATACACCGGTGGCCGGCGTCCAAAAGGCATTTGGCCGCCTGGTACCCTCCAGTCCAATTATCAAGCGTTATGCTCATGTCCTCATCGCTGACCAAGTCCACTGGATCGACCGCAACCAAGGGAATGCCCCGTGCTTTGAGCACATTCTTGCCCTCCTGGTCTATGGAGGACATTTGGGTGATCACACCCAGCGGGTTGCGATCAATGATCCCCCTCAGACATTCCTCGGCGCGCCGCTGGTGGTCAGTCTGTGTCACCGTCAGAGCCAGACCGGCATCCAAAGCCCATTTTGAGGCATAACGTATCATCTCGATGGTGCCATTGTTGGCAATATAATCCACCACCAGCTCAATGGTTTGGGCGATCTTGGTACTGACAAGCGGATGCGCATAGCCCTGGTCAGCCAGAGCCTTTTCGACCCTGCGACGGGTTTTTGCCGCCACGCCCGGTCGACCGTTGATCACCTTGGATACGGTCGAAGCCGAGATGCCGAGCTGCTCGGCTATTGCGCCCACGTGCGGATTGCCGGGTTCCTGTCTGGCCATGTGCATCCTTTCCATTACCCAACAATCGTAACCAATGAAGAAGCGATAGCATCCATGTCGGGTTTAGAATTTTTACATTTCCGATTTTCAAATTTCTATTCATACGCCTATACTGAGGTATACGTTCACAAGATTGGCAAAGGAGCCACGATGAGTACTATCACTGCAGTGAAAACGTATGACTTTCGTTTTCCCACTTCTCTGACCCTCTCAGGGTCGGATGCCATGAACAAAGACCCCGACTATTCGGCCGCCTATGTGGAAATACACACCTCGGCTGAGGACGGCATCAAGGGCTGCGGACTGGTCTTCACCATCGGACGAGGCAACGATGTTGTATGCAGAGCCATAGATTCCATAGGAGATACTCTGCGTGGCCTGGAGGTTGAACGTCTGCTGGACAGCATGGGTTTAGCCTGGGACCTATTGGTCCATGACTCACAGTTACGCTGGCTGGGACCCGAAAAGGGGGTTGAGCACATGGCCATTGGCGCGCTGCTGAGCGCCCTTTGGGACATGAAAGCCAAAAAAGCAAGAAAACCTTTGTGGCTGCTGCTGGCTGAAATGGATCCCGAAGACCTGGTCAGCACCTTGGACTTTCGATATCTGTCCGATGCCCTGCGCCCCGAGGAGGCCATAGACATCCTCAAGGATGGGCAATCTGGTAAGCAGGAGCGCATTGAGGACATTCGCCAACACGGATATCCTGGCTATTCGACAGCACCCGGCTGGCTTGGCTACAGCGACGAAAAAATGGTGGAGATCGCCAAACGGGAGACCCGGGAAAAGGGCTTCAAACAAATCAAGCTCAAGGTTGGCCAGAACCTTGATGATGACATACGCCGCCTGGGACTGGCCAGGGATGCCATCGGCCCCGACATCCGCCTGGCCGTCGACGCCAATCAGGTTTGGGACGTCCCACAAGCCATTGACTGGATCAACCATTTCCATGACTTCGACCTGGCCTGGGTCGAAGAGCCTACCAGCCCCGACGACATTATCGGCCACGCAACCATTGCCAGAGCCATCAATCCCATCCCAGTGGCAACCGGCGAACAGATGCAGAACCGCATTATGTTCAAGCAGTTCCTGCAGGCCAACGCCTTCGGCATCATGCAGGTCGACGCCACAAGAGTGGCGGGCCCCCAAGAGATAGTTCTGGAATACCTATTGGCTCGCAAGTTCCACAAAATAGTCTGCCCACACGCCGGCGGGGTCGGACTGTGCGAGATGGTCTGCCACTTCGCCATGTTCGATTATGCAGCCGTCTCCTGCACCACGCAGGGTCGAATGATCGAATATGTGGACAACCAGCACGAATACTTTGTGAACCCCGTGCGTATCAGCCAAGGCATGTATCAAGCACAGACAAATCCCGGCAATGGGGCTGAAATGACCCTGGAGACTGCAAAGCGCTACCTCCACCAAGAGTGACTTCGAGCCACCTCAATCACAATTCGGTCCAACCCTGGACCCTTAACGAATCATCAATCCATACAGACAAAGGAGTTCTCATGGATCTGCATCTCAAGAACAAGGTATTCATCATCACCGGTGGCTTCAAGGGCATCGGCAGGGGCATCACCCTGCAACTGGCCCAGGAGGGCGCCATAACAGCAGTCATAGACCGTGACGAGTCAGCCAAGAGCCAATTCTGCAAAGACATCGAAGCCTATACCGATACCTATCGGACCTTCATTTTGAATCTGAATGACACCGACGGCATAGCCCCCATTGTGGAGCAGGTACACAAGGAATTCGGCCATATTGATGGCATAGTCAACAACGCTGGGGTCAACGACAACAAGGACTTGGAAACCACCGACTGGCGGGAGTTCGAACATTCCGTGCACGGTAATCTCACTCACTACTACGAACTCATGCATGCCTCTTGTGCCTATCTCAAGGAAAGCCACGGATCCGTCATAAATATCACCTCCAAAACAGCCGTGACCGGTCAAGGCAAGACCAGCGCCTATGCGGCGGCTAAGGGCGGAATTCTGGGCCTGACCAGAGAATGGGCTGCGGCCTTGGTGCACGATGAGGTACGAGTGAACGCCATCGTGGTCTCGGAATGCTGGACCCCGCTCTATGCCGACTGGATTAAGACCTTTGGCGATGAAAAGGCCCAGCAGGCCCGTCTGTCGGTCATCACAGACAAGATTCCTCTGGAGCATCGCATGACCACACCCGAGGAGATCGGGAACACCGCCACTTTCCTGCTCTCCGATCGCGCATCGCACACCACCGGCCAATGGGTATTCGTCGATGGCGGATACGTCCACCTGGACCGGGCACTGAATTGAGCTCTGCCATGGAAAATACAAATACACGAAACAAAGGCGGGTCCAAGGCCACCATCGCCATAGCCCTGGTCATCGGCCTCTTCTTCATCTGGGGATTGACCATGAACCTGGTCAACGCTCTCAACAGCCCGTTCAGCAACTATATGGAGCTGAATAGCACCCAGGCATCACTGCTGCAGGTGGCCTACTATGGAGCCTACTTCGTTATGGCCATCCCAGCCGGAATCATCTCCAAGCGCTTCGGCTACAAGGGCGGTGTCATTTCCGGACTGATACTGTTCGCGGCTGGAGCATTCATCGTGGTGCCAGCCACAAATATGGCCAGCTACGGACTCTTCCTATTCGCCATGTTCGTGATAGCGCTGGGAGCCTCCTCACTGGAGACCAATTGCAACCCTTACGTGACCAAGCTGGGCGACGAAAAAGGCGAATCCTTCAGACTCAATCTGGCACAGAGCTTCAACGGAGTCGGCAACGTAGTGGGGCCTCTGATTTTGGGTGCAGTCCTGTCCAAAACCCTGACCCCAAAACAGCCAGGTTTTGAGCAAGCCAAGGTCAAGTTCCTGTCTGATACCAGGATGATCTATATTGTCATCGGCATCGTCCTGCTGCTGGTGTTGGCTGTCTTCATCGTCTTCAAACTGCCAACACCACCTGGCGATGACGAGCAGGAAGGGAAAACCGGCACCGGCTCTGGCATTTCAAGCCTGCCAAAACGCCCCTACTTCGTATTGGGCGTGATAGCCGAGTTCATCTTTATCGGCTTGCAGGTGGCAGGCATGGCCATGTTCTCCGCTTATGCTCTCCGACACTGGGGCGACGGCATAACCGCCGGTCTGGCTGCCACACTGTTGGCATTGCTGTCAGTGCTGTTCACCCTTGGCCGGTTTCTGACCACTCCGTTGATGACCAAATTCGATGCCAGCAAGATACTGGGCATCTACATGTGCATCACAGCCATGTTGATGATTCTGGTATCCCTGGGTATGGGACGATTCTCGGTCATCTGCTTCCTGATCGCCTATCTGTTCATATCGATCGGCTACCCCACGATCTTCTCGCTGACGCTCAAAGGCATCAGGGGCAACGACGCCAAGACCGGCTCTTCGGCGCTGGTCATGAGTATCGTCGGAGCGGCCCTGATCCCACTGCTGCTGGGCGCCATCCAGGACGCCATGGGCATCGAAATCGCAATGCTGGTGACTGTGCCCGGATTCCTCTACATCGCCTGGTACGCCTTCCGTGGGTGTCGCATAGGTCTTGAGCAGGGAGCCTGACATGACACAACAACTGCAGGTCATCGATGCCCACTTCCATATGTGGAATCTTGAGCGGCAACATCTGCCTTGGCTGGACGGGATTCCCTCACTGAACCGGAGTTTTTCCCTTCATGAATTGGAAAGCGAGTACGAGCAGCTAGGAGTGGAGTTTCTGGGCGGAGTCTATGTGGAAGTAGACTCGGACGACCCCCTATTAGAGGACCGCTTGGTCTATGAGAGCAATAACCCCAAAATTCTTGCCCGAATGCTCCGAGCCCAAGTAGGGCCCTATATGAGGGTGCCCATCAATGCTACGGGCATCAGAGAGCCGCTGCATACTGACTCTGCCCCTCGCGGCCGTTGCATGGAACCCTCCTTCATCGCTGGGCTCCGCGCCATGGCCGATAAGGGCCTGCCCTTTGAGCTATGCAACAGGGGGGCGGAACTGCCGGATATGGCTCAGACATTCTCTCAGGTTCCTTCCCTGACTGTCATCATGGACCACCTGGGCAATATGCCTGACTTGTCGCCGGCCTGTAAAAAAGCCGTACAGACCATGGCAGCCCTGCCGCACTGCTATATCAAGGTGTCAGGCGACCTGCCGGTCGATCACGACATCGTCGCCTTTGTCAGGGACACATTTGCCCCGGACAGGATTCTCTATGCCTCCAACTGGCCGGTAGTCACCGTCCACTCCTCATTACGGGAACACTGGCAACTGATGCTGGACATCTTTGGCCCGGATGAGGACTTCTTCAGGCACAATGCCATGAGGGCCTATGGAATTGATGCCGATATACATGCTGTGAAAGGGTGAATATGCGCACATCATCAGCCAAATTCGAGGGAATATTCTGCCCGTCAATAACCGTCAGCGACGATCAAGGAGTCATAGACACCGCCCTTTGGGGACGACATCTGGACCATCTGATTCAGGCTGGCATCAACGGAGTGCTCCTGTTCGGAAGCATCGGCGAGTTTTATGCATATGATCTCCAAGAGAAGCGCTCAGCCCTGCAATTCGCCATCGACCATATACGAGGACGCGTGAAGGTATTCGTCGGGATAGGCGATACGAACATGGACCGGGTGATGGATCTGACCGCATTTGCCGGACAAATCGGCGCCGATGCCGTGGTTGCTGTCAGCCCCTATTATTTTGGTCCTTCGGAACCGACTGCTTACAGATATTTCAGCAGCATCGCCCATGCCTCGGTTGTACCGGTGATTCTCTATAACTTCCCGGCTCGTACAGGCAACGACTGCTCCCCCGAGTTGGTCGCGAGACTGGCCCGGAAATGTCCGAATATCGTGGGCATCAAAGACACTGTAGACACGATCAGCCACACACGTCGGATCGTATCCGCAGTCAGGGGTGTCAGCAGTGAGTTCTCGGTGTTCTCAGGGTTCGACGAATACTATTTGGCCAACCGTATCTGCGGAGGCAACGGCGTTTTGTCAGGTCTGACGAACGTGGAGCCAGAGACCTTCGTTGCCATGCATCAGGCCTATCAAAAGGGCGATTACCAAACCGCGCTAGACAAGGCCCGACGCATTAACCATTTGATGGCGATTTACGACACTGCGGATTTGTTCGTGTCGGCCATTAAGGGAGCTGTGCGACTGCAGGGTCTGCCCATCAGCACACGCATCCGCGAACCGGCTACGCAGATTGATGACTACCAGATGCGACAGATCGAGACCATACTGCGTAGTTGAGCTTTCATCTATTGCATCGAACAGGGCCTGAGAAAAACCTACCTTTCCTCAGGCCCTGTTGTTCGTCTGTCAGCGTTCAGACCAGCTTGCGCTCGTAAGGATCGGAGCTGATGCCAGCGGCCACAATGTCGCGGCTCCACTGCTTGGCCGAGAAGAGCGAATGGTCGCGGTAGTTGCCGCAGGAGGTGATCTCGGTGCCGGGCACGTCATCCCAGGTGGCCTTTCCGGCGATGAACTCCAACGACTCCTTCAGAGCCTTGGCCACATCCTCGGTCGAATGACGGCCCCAGGCAAGCAGATGGAAGCCCGTCCGGCAACCGAAGGGCGAGCAGTCGATGTAGCCGGGAATGCGCTCGCGCAGGAGCACGGCGATGGTGTGCTCAATGGTGTGCAGCCCAGCAGTTGGAATGGCGTTCTGGTTGGGCTGGACCAGGCGCAGATCATAGTTAGAGATGATGCCCTTGTGCTCGTCCAGCTCAGGTTCAGGGTAGACGGGATCCTCAGGCATCTGATCCATGCCAGCTGCATCGTCAACCAAGAGCATGGTGTGGCCCCCGGCGATATCTTCGCGGATGCGTTCGGGCAGGGGGTACTTGTCCCCCCACTGACGGGGGTTGCCGGTCTCGGCCATCCGCTTCCTGGCGTAGGCGTAGACAGGCATGATCGCCTCAAAGTCGTCCATGGTGGCATGACGGATCCAACGTGCAGTTTCCATCGCGTACCTGCTCACTGTGGCTACCTCTTTCTCGACCGATGCGGGAGGGGCCAGGCCCGCCCCCGCGATTGCCGAAGTACGAGTGTATCCATCAGGAAGCTGCTACGAAGTGAGTACGCATTGAGCGAATCAGGGAATAGTTTGGGCTATTGCGCGCCTCTCATAAAAGTCGGAACCTTTCTTTATCAGCTCCTTAACCAGACTTTCATGCTTCCCGTCTCCCGATTGGCCCAAGCATAGTAAGGAACCAACTTCATGTTTACAGATCGCTCATGCTTATCCGACAGGGGGATATAGAGAGGATCATCAGGGCTATCCTCGGAATCAAGCATGGCTGGTACGGTCAGCATGTCGACGCCGCCAAGCAGATCCTGGTGGAATTCAGATGTCACTTTCTGAGGATCAACAAGGACCCGGTACTGCCAAAGCTTCCCCGGGTTATCAGTCGACTCTGCGCAATAGACCAGAGGGCCCCGCATAAGCGCAACAGATCCGGCATCCGACGAAACCCGCGAGTTGGCTCTCATGAGCTTAACGGCCATATCCATTTCCAGGTGAACATGGCTCTTTTGGCCTGGAGCCAGATCCACATAAATGAATCCGCGCTCAAGCTCCGTCGATTCTTCGAATCCGTCATGGGTCATCTTGTACGAATCTGCCGTCCAACTGGGCACTCTGATGCCGAAACGAACTGGTCCGGAAGCATCCGCAGACAGTTCCAAGTCGTAGTCGACAAGTCCACTCCATGGGTAATTCGTTGACTCCACAACTTCAAGGCCATTGTCAAAGCCGGCCTGATTGGCGATGAACTGATGGCTGAGCACCGTGAAGTCATCAGGCCTTGCATAAATATATCTATCCACGGAGGCGATCAGTCTGGCGATGTTGGCGGGACAGCAGGCGCAGCCAAACCAGTCCACTCTATGTGCCAGAACGTGATGACGATCCGGATTGTCTATACCCTCGGGATCGACTTGGAGGGGATTGACATAGAAGTACTGACGTCCATCCAGACTGATGCCTGCCAAGGCACCGTTGAAAAGCTCACGCTCGAGTATGTCGCCATATTCGCCATCGGCATCCAGCGCAAGCATTCTCTCGGCCAGCATGGTAGCTCCGACCGACGCACAAGTTTCCCCGTACATAGTGTCATTAGGCAGATCGTAATCGTAGGTGAGGGACTCACCGACGTGAGTGGATCCGACATTCCCGGTGATATACATGCGTTTGTCGACCAAGTTGCGCCACAGTCGGCGTACCGTGCGTTCCAAGTCTGCATCTTGGGTAATGGCAGCCAGGTGAGCCATGCCCGTACATAGATACATCAACCTCACTGCATGGCCATGAGCTGTTTGTTGCTGACGAACCGGGCGATCAGCCTGAAAGTACTCCAGAGGATAATCGGCCATATCCGGCGCAATTTGCTCACCTGGCGCGCTCTCTTGTTGCTTGGCGTAGAAACGTGGATCCTGCCCACGAATATTGATGAGATAGGCAGCCAATTGCTTATACCGCTCTTCACCAGTAGCCTCAAAGAGCTTGCAGAGAGCAAGCTCGATTTCAGGATGACCATCGGCTCCGTGGATTTTCCCCTCTTCGGGTCCAATATGCGAATCAATGCAATCAGCCATCCGACGAGCTATATCCAAGGCCTGCCTATTGCCGGTGACTTGGTAATACGCCAGTCCCGCTTCTATGTAGTGACCCATGCTGTAGGTTTCATGGGATTGCTGCAACTGCGAGAAGGGCCTGCGATCCGCCCAAGGACCCGTCCCGATCTGAAATGGTGTGACCAGGTACCCGTCTGGAGTCTGAGCCCTGGAAATAAGGTCCACGGTTCTGTCACAGACCGCTTGCAGGTGGGAATTTGGATGATACTCCAGCACATAGGCGGCTTCCTCCAGCCACTTGTAGAGATCGGAATCCTGAAAGACCATACCTTTGAATTCTCCAGCCTGCTCACCAGCGGCAATGCGCAGATTGCTGACAGCATGACTAAGTGGGTCAGAACCCTGGTTGCCGGCTGGATCATCAGGCACATTTACATTGGCTTGATCATTGAGAACCTGCCACTGATAGGGCAAAACCACACGTGCAATCTGCTCCCGCCGATGTTGCCAAAAAGTTGATGTAATCCTAACTTGTGGTTCACTAGGCAGTGGCTTCCAGCGCAACTGTGTTTTTCTCATTCGTTCTCCTTCTGTCCACAATCGTCAACGCGGACCGTCAGCCCTTGACTGCGCCTGCCATGAATCCCTTGACGTAATACTTCTGAAGCGTCAGGAAGAGGATCGCTGCAGGCAGAAGCAAAACAACCACGCCGGCCTCTGTAGCTCCATAATCAATAACGCCCATGGTCTGCTGACGCATGTTGACCAAGGCCAAAGGCAGGGGGGCGTGCGAGGACCCGACAAGGTAGAGGGGAATCATGAAATTATTCCATGCTTCAAGGAAGGCCAGCAGCCCCACGGTCACCATGGAAGGTTTGACTACGGGCATCAGGATCTTGACCAGTGCCTGCAGGCTATTGCATCCGTCTACCATGGCGGCCTCCTCCATATCCTTGGGAATGGCATCAAAAGCTATCCGCATAATGAAGGTGCTCATGGGAAGTTGGAAAAGAGTCAGGACAAGGCCGACGCCAACCAGGGAATCGTTCAGACCGATGTCCTTGCACCAAACCATAAGCGGTATCAGCAGGGATGCATACGGCACCATGAGAATGGACAGCGTTACCATAAATCCCAGATCATGCCCTGGATATTCAAATCTGGAGAAGGAGTACCCAGCCATAGTGCAGACAATTACGGAAAGCACCACCGTAACCAGAGTGATTACCACCGAATTGGCCAAGTAGGTAGGCAACCCGTCCTGGTAGTGCAACAAGGTCAGATAATTGCCCGGTCCCCAGCCGTCCGTCTGGGCAGATCCTGTCTGCGGACTGAAGGAGCAGATGACCACCCATATCAGGGGAGCAATGAAGACCAGGGCCAACAGGGCCTGAAGAATCCTGCTTATGCAGCGTTTCCACAAGGGCGTAGTCATGATTCCCCTCACTTGGTATTGTCGCGCAGACCGCGCATTTGAATGGAATTGATGACGACCAGGGCCAGCAGCACAATCAGGGAGAGCGCTGCAGCCATGCCCAGGTCCTTCTTGGAGTCGAAGGCAAAGTTGTAAATGAGCTCGACTACGGTCATGGTCGCGTTGTTCGGCCCACCCTTGGTCAGAATGAAGAACTGATCGAAAGCGAGAATGGACCCGGTTACACTATAGACCAAGCACATAATGATGGTCGGCCGCATCAAAGGAAGGGTGATTGACTTGAAAATCCGCCAAGTACCCGCCCCATCCATGCGCGCAGCTTCGTAAAGATCACCCGGAATGGATTGCAGACCTATCATCATGAGCAGCATGTAGTACCCCGAGAACCGCCAGACAATGACAATAATGGTGGCCCAAAGGGCACTCTGCCCGGTGGCCAGCACAGAACCATTGGCATGCATGAGTCCCAGATGAGCCAGGATTTCCGTGACCGGTCCCACCTGAGGCGAATACAGGGCATAGAAGAGCAACGATGCTGAAGCCAGTCCAGTGGCGCTAGGCAGCAGGAAGCAGGTCCTAAGCACGTTGTTCCATGCACTGGACTCTTGCACAAGCAAGGCCAATCCCAGTCCGAGGACCAGGAGAATAACGGTTACTATGACGGTGTACTCCAACGTGAACCCGATGGCATGGCCAAGCAGCTCATTGTGCAGAACCTTGATGAAATTCGTCGGAAAATTCCAACCCCGGTTACCGCCCATCAAGGTCCAGCGAGAACCTGCCATGACGATCAGCAGGACGATGGGAACGACGAAAAGGACGATAATGAACAGCCAATCCGGGAGAGCATAAATCATCCCTCGGCGCATTCTTCTTCCGCCTACCATGCTTCGTCTTCGTGTTACTGCTTGCCCACTGCTACCTGACATATTGCACCCCTTCGTTGGTCATACCGATCGTCGGCGATCGTCAGAGAGGCTCCTCCGCAACCTTTCTGACGAAACCGATGGATCCTTATTTACGGCCATTCACTCCTTGGACAGGACCTTGCTGACCGCCTGATTGTCGGCTTGCAAATTACCCTTGCCCCAGACGGCATTCTGTATCAGTAACTGCCAGGGCGACCCGGCGGCATTGAAGGCCTCGTTGAAGGCCGGAGACTTTGGGGTCTGACCATGGCCGTCGACAATGACAGAATTGATGGTCTGTACCCGCGGATCAGCATCGGTATAAGCGGTCTTCAGGGTACGGATGTTCGATGCGGTGTCACCCTTGTCAGCAAACACCTGCTTCTGGCTATCCGCTTGCATCAGCCAGGAAAGGAAGTTCCAAGCCTGAGCGACATGCTTGCTGTCCTTGGAGATTCCCATGGCATCCCCGCCAAGGAAAGTGGCGGTCTTGCCCTCCTCAGTGCCGGGTATAGGAGCCACGCCAACCTTGAATCCGCCCTTCTTCTCCGCTTCAATGACTGCGGTCACCGAAGTGTTGGGGTAGGGCATCACACCGACCTTTCCATTGGCGAATGGGGCTGTCCAAGTAGCGCCCGTCTCCTCCTTGGAGCCTGCTCCTAGGCCATTGGAGGTCTCAGCAAGCTGATGGTAAGCGTCCAGAGTGGCCTTCATAGAGGGGTTGTCCAGAGAAGCCTTGCTACCGTCGTCGTTCATCACTTCATGACCATCAGCCCACGAGGACGGGAAAAGATCAAATGCCAGCGCCCCGCCTGACTGACCAGCCAGATATGATCCTGAGACCCCGTCCTTGTTCAAACCGGCAATCTTCTTGGCCTGACTTGCGAATTCCTCTATGCTGGCTGGGCCTTTCTCCGGGTCCAGACCGGCC